>DASSDL010000171.1:0-3226 GCA_035697145.1 Acidimicrobiales bacterium | reverse complement strand
GCGATTGAAGGGCGATCCCGTGCTTCAGCACGTGCCCGTGATCATGATCTCGGCGGTCGACGAGATCGATACCGTCGTGCGCTGCATCGAGATGGGCGCCGAGGATTACCTCCCCAAGCCCTTCAATCCGGTCCTCCTGCGCGCTCGGATCAACGCCGCGCTGGCCAAGAAGCGCCTCCACGAGGTCGAACGCGAGCGGGTGCGCGAGGTGTTCTCCCGGTTTGTGCCCGAGCACGTCGTCGATGACGTTCTGGAGCGGACGGACGAGGATCTTCGCCTCGGCGGCAGTCGCGGCGTCGGCACCGTGATGTTCACCGACATCAGGGAGTTCACCGCATTCACCGAGAGGACACAGCCGGACCGCGTCATCGATCTTCTCAACGAGTACTTCGGCGAGATGATCGATGCGATCTTCCACCACGGGGGGACGCTGGTCGGCTACCTCGGCGACGGCCTCCTCGCCGTGTTCGGGGCGCCCATTCCGCTCGACGACCACGCAGATCGGGCTCTTGCGGCGGCGCGTGAGATGCTCGCGGTGAGATTGCCCCGGTTCAATCGCCGTGTGCGCGAGCGGACCCTCGGCAACGGCTTCGAAATGGGCATCGGCCTCAACAGCGGACTGTTCATTGCCGGAAACGTGGGCTCGGCCCGTCGGCTCGAGTATACGGTTTATGGGGATACCGTGAACACGGCGTCGCGCATCGAGGGAATGACGAAGACTATGAGGCAATCAGTTCTCATTGCGGATTCGACTCGCCAGGCCCTCCTGCGCCCGCCAAGCGACCTCATCCACGTGGGCGAGTTCGACGTGCGCGGTAAGCAGTCGAGCATCAGGCTGTGGACAATCTGATGCGTCTCGCAGCCGGGCATTCCGTCATGAGGACGTCGAGCAGCGCCCTCGACGCGCGCGTGCTCCTCGCCGCCGAAGCTTGGATAGCAAGGCGAGAGGGTCACGACCTGTCCCGATGCTTGCGCACGGGACGGCTTCACGGGCTGTCGGCGGGCGCCCTGCTCACCCGAGGCGGGATGGATCACCGTCATCGCCATGTCCTGTGCCGCTGGTCCAACCTGGCCGCTACCGTTCGAGGACGCACTCATCACCGTGGCAGTCACCTCGGTCTTGCGGCGGGGCGAGACGGCTGCGAGATCAGTCGTCGGGATCGAGGCTGATGCATGGATGGCCTCATCCACTGACGGGTGAGCGCCGGACGTGGAGCGACGCGTGGCCGTAGCGGCAATGTCGAAGGATAGCGTTTCAACTGGACGTCATAGAGAGCGTTTCCCTTCGGCATCTACGGTCGGACGTGACCTGGGACAACGGCGGTTAGCACAGCGGTTCCCGGGGTGTGCTGACACGGAAGAGGACGGAGGTTCAACGCCTCCCGTGCCCAACTCACCTTCTTTGAGCAGCGCTCTTGTGGTCTGCTAATCCGACCGGTGGACGGATGGGTCGGCCAGCATGTCCAGCGATCGGGAGAGCACGTAACTGCTCAACTGAGCATCCTATGAGGGGGAGGTCAAGGACGGGGTCTGAGGGTGCGGGGCGTGTGGCATCGTCTCGACCGGCGGTGGCCGGTCGAGGGCTGGTGGGTTGGTGGGTGGTGCGGGCGGTGCCGGTGCCCGTCTCCCCGGCTCTACCTAGCGTCCAACCGGGTTGGTCCCAACATCCTGCATGCGAGCTTGTGGGGGAGACGGGCGGGGCGGCTCATGCTCAGTTGCGGGGTGGTCCCCAGGGGCGTCGCGAGCTTGCCCCGCCCGCGGGTCAGCAGCTGCTAGGCAGCCGGGGTGGTCACCTCCTTGCGGGGGTCGAGGGAGCCGGACGCCGCCGCGGCGTCCCAAGGGATGCGGCAGGTCACCACCACCCAGAGTTGGCGCAGCAGGCTGGCGGCGACCGCGGTGCGGGCCTGGGCGTCGGTGAGGCGGTTGTGGTCGCGGCCGGTGAGGTGGGCGTGGCGGGCGGCGAGGACGGGGTTGTGGGGCAGCGCGCCCCAGACCGCCCGCCAGGCCGCGACCCGCAGCCGTGGCCGGCCCCGCCCGGAGATGGTCGTCTTGCCCGCGTAGGTGCCCGAGGCGTTGTCGCGTGGGCACAGCCCAGCGTGCTTGACCAGCGCCCGGGCCGAGTCGAAGCGGGCGGGGTCGCCGGCCTCGGCCAGGATCGCGGCGGCCCCGACCGCGCTCAGGCCGGGGATCGAGCAGACGATGGTGGTGAGCTGGAGGGTGTCGAGCAGGCCGACCATGCGGACCTCGACCTGGGTGAGCTGGCCCAGGGCGTGGTGCCAGTCGCCCAGGACCAGCGCGGCCCGTTCCAGCGCACCCGGCCGTTGGGCGGCCACCCCGACCCCGAGCTTGGCCGGGTCGGTGGCGGCGGCCCAGACCGCACCCAGGACCCGGTGGCAGCGGCGCTTGCCACCCCAGCGGCCAAGCTCGACGGTCACGGCCCGGGCGAAGCGCCCATAGCCCAGCCGTCGCAACCCGGCCGGGTCGGTGCCGGCGCGGGCCAGGGCGACGGTGACCGCCGCCCGCCAGGTGACCGAGTCCAGCGGGTCGGCGGCCGCGGCCAGCACCGCCGGCCAGGCGCACTCCAACAGGTCGCGGAGCTGCTGGCGGGCGGCGCCGACCTGGGTGGTGAGCTGGGCCCGGCGGGCGCCGAGGTGCCGCAGCCGCGCCCAGCCCGCGTCGCTGGGTTCGGGCAGATAGCAGCGCAGCTCGGCGGCCAGCCGGGCGATCAGCACCGCGTCTTTGTCGTCGGACTTGTCGCGGGTGAAGTCCTCGGCCTCCCGGGCCCGATGGACCAGCATCGGCTGCACGCAGACCAGCCGCACCCCCAGCGTGTCGCACAACTCGGCGAGGACCCGCCAGCGGTGCCCGGTCGGCTCGCAGGCGACCACCACACCGGCGAACCCACGCTCGGCGGCCACGCCCCGACCCCATTCCAGCGCCTCATCCAGCTGCCAGGCCCGGCCCCGCTCGGTGCGCCGGGCCAGCACCCGCGAGTCATGGTCACAGACCACCAGCGCCTGCACCGCGTCAGCCAGATCGACCGCCACGATCCCATAGTCGCGGCGAACCACCCCCCGCAGCCGGATCAGCCGCTCGTTACGGCGCACATCACCACGCCGCAGACCGCTACGCTTGCCCATGGACATCCTCCTGTGTGGTTGGGACACCAAGCCCGAACACCACCAGGGGGATGTCCCCTCATCAACCACTCAAGGAGTTACTAGGG
>DASSDL010000170.1:0-24785 GCA_035697145.1 Acidimicrobiales bacterium | reverse complement strand
GTCTGGCCCGCCGGATGGTTTCCTCCCCTCCGGCGGGCCGTCACGCGTCGCCCCTCGGCTGTCTCGGGGTTTCCATGGCTGCTGGCTCCTTGGCGGCTGGCCTACGGAGGCGTCTGGCCAGCAAGCTGTTCGGGTAGCCGTACCTAGCGGACGGTCCCCTGGTGAACGGGGGCCGGGGGACCGCTTGCGTGGTTCGTCGCCGTAGCTCGAGTGGCGCTCGGCGTTTGGATAGCCGGGGCCGCAACGGGACGGTTAGACGGCCCGGTTTGCGGGGAGATGCAACGCGGTGAGCACTGTCCTGAGGGCGCCCCGCCACCGAGTGC
Organism: Acidimicrobiales bacterium; assembly: GCA_035697145.1. GTDB lineage: Bacteria > Actinomycetota > Acidimicrobiia > Acidimicrobiales > VFJN01 > DASQUK01. Next base: position 24,462 of record DASSDL010000170.1, on the reverse strand, counting down.
CCATCCGCCAAGCGGCGATCGTGTGGTCCTTGGTGTTCCTCATCGGGTTGACAGGCGGCGCGGTTCTGCGCCAGCAGGCGGGCGCTAGCCGGACCCCGACAGACACGCATGGCCCGATCGAGCCGGCTGTCGAACCTATCGCGACTCGCCCAAGCGGTCAGGGAGCGGGTCCCTACTCGCGGGCTACGGCACCCAGGCCCACGGCGCACGACCAGACCACTTCCACCAGCGTCGCGATCCCGTCGACGACAGCCCCGGCCCATCTCGCCATGGTCGTGGCACCGGACCCCCGAAAGGCGCCCCCTACCACGCTGAAACCTTCCCCCACGACCACCACGACCACCTCGACCACGTCGTCAACGACAACCACGACGACGTCGCCACCGCAGGCGACCACGACAACCGTCGGATGCGGCCCGAGCCCTTGTGCGGGCCAGCCCGGCGAGGACGCGTCGCGGTGATCTGAGTTGGCCCGTGCGCGGCTCAAGCAGATACAGGTTGCGGTTGATCTCCTACCTGGCAGAGACGCGTGGTTCGGGGCAAGCCGAACCGGCTCAGCAAACTCTGACGTGCGCACCGATGCGCGTTGGCTCGCCCGTGCAACCCACCGACCCGTAGGCCGAGGGACGGACGCGGGAGGGTCCGCCGGACGCGGGACGTATCCGGCGGTCTCGGGTTGCTCGGTGATGTCGCTCATGCCGCCTCACCCTCGTTTCCTGCGGTGGAGCCGCGCCCGAATGTCGTCTGGGCCGAACGAGCACTCGTCTGGCCGTCAGCGCCGTGGCCCGGCACCGAAGCGTGCGTCGAAGGTCTCAAATGGCTCGATAGCGAGCGTCGCCGCACCACGGTGGAAGGTGACGCCGAAGCGATCCAAGGAATCGAGCTGCCAAGCACCATGAGAACGGCGCTCTCCAGTTCGGGGATGAACCCGACGTCGGCTCTCCAGCCGAGACGTCAGCGATTAGCGTGGCGCATGAGTCAACCCTCGTAGGCGGCGGCCACGTTCTTCGGCACGCACATGCGCCACGCGTCGACGAGCAGCTCCCGCAGCTCGTCGACGTCGATGGCGTCGAGCCGGACGCAGACCCACTGGTACCTCATGTCGGAGGGGCGCCAGACGCTACCCGACACAGCACCAGCCTCGTCCGAATCGGCCGACCCGGGGGCTGGCACGATTGTGCTGGGTTCCAACGTGTCGCTGGTTCTGCGGCAACGCCCGTTTGCCCTGAGGCGCGTGCCCTAACGCTCGCTTTACAACCCGAGTTCGACACCAAGGCCTCGTTCGACCCGTCGGTCGAGGTTCCGCACGGTGATCTTGTCGAGTCGCTCGATCAGCTCGATGTTGCGGTCGAGATCGTGGAGTCGCTGCAGCTCGACGCCGTGCTGCCGCTCCCATGTCGTGCGGGCTGCCGCGGCCGGAGCGTGTGCTTCCAGTTGGCGGTCGAGATCAGCGAGCTTGACGTCGTGCCGGACGATCTCGCGTTCGAAGCGGGCAATGCGATCCTCGATCTCGCGGCGCCTCGCGGGGTGGGTACGCCGGCCGATGGGGCCGAGTTTGTCGAAGTCCTGCTGAGCGGAGTCTCGACGCCAGCAGGCGCCGTCTCGGTCGTCCTGCACCTGGCGGCGTTCCTCGGCGAGAGTCAGGACGTCCCATGAGGGGTCGGCCGGCCGCTGACTGAGACGAGCACGCAGTAGGTCGCGTTCGCACCGCAGCCGATCGAGCTGCGACGTGCTGCCGACTTGGAGCTCGTCGAGCGCGAAACGCTGCGCCGAGCTGCGCTGCACTGCGGCCCGCAGGCCGTCGAGGGGATCGGGCTGCACCTCGGCTGCGTGGCGCTCCTCGCTGCGGTGGTCGGCAGCGACAACGAAGAGATCGTTGCCATGCCGCCCGCGGGACACAGCCGTGTAGGCGTGCTCCCGGGAGGCGGTCTCGTCGACGAGCACGAAACATCGGTCGACCGTGACGCCTTGGGCCTTGTGGATGGTGGTGGCGTAGCCGTGGGTCAGGTGACCGTTCGCGGCGTAGTCGAGCGGGATCACCAACCGCTCGTCCTGGTTGGTGACGGCGACGATGTGCTGACGGTCGATGTCGATGCGATCGATGGTGGCTCGCGTGCCGTTGAGCAGCCCAAGCCGGTAGTCGTTGCGTAGGGCGAGGATGTCGTCCCCATGTGCGTAGGCGCGTCCCGCGAGCACGACCCGGTCGGGACCGAGCCCGCCCTGTACCTGCAAGACGGTGCGGGCTCGACGGTTGAGGTCGTCCACGTCGGCGAGCCGACCAGCAACCATGAGTCCTGCCTCGCCCGCCATTCGGGCGTTCATCCACTGGTCGACGAGAAGCTGTCGCGCCTCGTCGTTGGTCGTCGCCTGGTGGATGCGTTCGTGGTGCAGGTAGGAGTCGACTGCCGAGTCGGTGTTACCGGCGCGTAGCTCGTCGAGCGCGTCACGCTCCCAGGCCTGGGTCTGGCGGCGGTTCTCGATGAGGCGGCTCGCACCTAGCCGGTGTTGCAGGCCTTGGAAGGCGCCGCCGGCGTCGATCTCCGGGAGCTGGCAGGGATCACCCACGAGCACGACCTTGGCCCGTGCCGCTTCGGCACGGCCGAGCAACCGGGCCAGCTTGCGGGTGCCCACCATGGCTGCCTCATCGACCACGATCACGGTCCGGCGGTCGATCCCGGCCGTGTCGGTGCGGTCAAGGCGGCCGAGGAGCCGGTCGATGGTTTCGGAGGGGATGCCGGCGTCGTCTTGGAGTTGCCGCGCAGGGCGGGCCGCCAGCGAGCAGCCGATGACCCGGTACCCCGAGGCGTCCCACGCCCGGCGGGCGGCAGCGAGCGCGAACGTCTTGCCGGCACCGGCCACGCCCTCGACGATGTCGATCCCGTCCCCGGACCCGCAGATCGTCCAGACCATCGCCTGCTGCTCCACCGACAGCGACCGCCGAACGGCCACAGCAGCCCAGACCGCGGCCGGAGCGGCGACGCCGACGCCCGTGGACCGGCGGCGGAGAGCCGAGGTGACGATGCGGGACTCGAGCTCGAGTATCTCGGGTGTCGTCCAGCGGAGCTCGTCGGTCCGCGCGGGGATCACCACACCATCGGCTCGGCGAATGGTGGCGGTGCCGCGGTCCAACCGGACGGCCAGCACGTGTTCGGAACGAAGGAACCCCTTGGCCAGATCCAACACCCGGTCGACGCTCGCGCCGGCGGGGAGGGCGTTGCAGATGGCCTTGATGACCTCACGCTCACCGAACGTGCTGGCCCTGGCCGTGAGACCGTCGGCGCTGGCCAGCCACAGGTAGAGCCGCTCGGCCCCAAGGCTGCCCGGCGCCGGCGGTTCGACGACGACGCCCCGGTCGACGACGGCGGCCAGCGCCTCGGTGCCGAGGCCGAGCGCGGCCGCCCGCGCCTTCCAGCCCGGCAACAGGCCCTCGGCGTCGATGGTGTGGTCCTTGGCCTTGCGGGTGGCGTAAGTGGCGTACTGGGCGGCCCGGGCGCTGTGTTGGCCGTGCTCTTCCATGTGGGCCTCGATCTCGCGCCGCCGGGTCGAGAACTCCCGCAACACCGGCCGCGGAATGCCGGCGACATCCGCGATGCCGTTGCGCACCGGTCCCCACTCGACGCCGAGGCGCCGGGTCAGCTCCCACCGCAGATGGGCTTCGTAGAGGTGCCCGACCGGGGACAGCCAGGAGTACAGAGGCCGGCCGTCCAGCGCCGTCCACCGGCCGTCACTCGGCGCGTGGGCGAGATTGGCGATCACCACATGGGTGTGCAGGTGCGGGTCCCCGGCCCGGGAGGTGCGGTGCCGGAACGCGGCCGCCACGAACCCGTCGGCGTCGACCACGGTGTGGCCGCCCTGGCCGCGGCGCACCCGGCACGCCACCCGCTCCACCACGCCCAGCGATGCGGCCATGGCGGCGTCGGCGGCGTTGCGTACCTCGTTGGACACCTCCGGCGCACCGAGCGCGAACAGCAGCGACACCGACTTGGGCGCACAGAACGTCACGTCGAACCCGGCGACCACCGGCACCGACCGCGACGCCGTCAGGCGATAGACGCCGGTGGGATCCACGTGTTCGAGGACTCGACGCAGGACCTCGGCGTCCACCTCGCCCGCCAGTCCCAGCCGAGCGGCCCCCGAACCCAGCCACACCCCAGGCGCCTCCTTGGCGCCCGTGTAGTACTCCTCCAGCCCTCGAGCGACGGTGTCGAGGTAGTACTGCTGCTGGCCCGGGGCCAGCTTCCCCAAGCTCAACATGGCCCCACCGCCCAGTGGCTCGCTGACCGCACAGCCCGGCACAGCACGGCAGGTGCAAGTGCGTCGGCGTCCTTGGTCGGGTTCGTGGCGGAAGGCGTGAGTGCAGGCACGACGGGTCGGTCAGTCCGTGAAGGGAAGCACGGACTCGTCGGTGCCGGTCGGGCGGCGGGTGCGGCGAGTTGGACGTCGTGGAGCCGTGGGCTTGGGGTCAGCGGTGGGGGCCTTGCGGCGGCGGGCGCCGGTGATATCGACGACCTCGTGCCGGTCCGCGAAGGTGATCGGGCCGCCAGCCATCGCTTCGAGCTCGGCGGTCGGGAATCGCAGCGACCTCCCGTAGCGGCGGCAGGGGATCCCCTCGGCGCCGCCGGAGGCCAGGAACAGTCGGGCCTGCTCGTAGACGGTGGTGCGGCCGAGGCGGAGCCGTTCCATCACCTCTACCGCGGTCAGGAAGTCCTTCCGATCGGCCACCGGACCACCTCCCCGCCATTCAACTCTGGCGCAGAATACTCATGGGCTTGACAGATTACACCTATGTCGTTCAGCCTGCAATCGTGGAGTTGAGCAATCCACTGGTCCGTTGAGGAAGACTGGCGGTCATGCCTCGCCGACGCAAGCCCATGGTCCCCGCGTGGACACCCAACCAGATCGTCGCCCACAACATCACCAAGGCCCGACAGCTCCGGGGCTGGACACAAGACCAGGCGGCCGAGGCGTGCGCCCCCTACCTCGGCGCCCGCCTCTCCCCGGCAAGCTGGTCGGCGCTGGAACGCTCCGTCGACGGCGGCCGCATCCGGGAGATCACCGCCGACGAACTCGTCGCCTTCGCCCGAGCCTTCGACGTGCCGATCGGGTTCTTCCTCACCCCACCATCCGCATGGGACAACCACCTCGTCGCCACACCCGACGCCGGCGCGGAGGGGCTCGAACCCATCGAGCTATTCGACGTCGTCATCGGCACGCCCGAGAACCTCGCCGCCTGGGAGCAATACCTCCTCGCCTGGCCCTCCCCGCTGCACAAGACCGGCATCGGGCCCGACGGCACGATCGAGAACCTGGGACGCGACGAACCCGACGTCCATCCCCGCCTCGCTGGCCCCGCCGCCGTTCGGGCCCGGCTGCTGCTGCGCGAGCAGTTCGGCGACCTCGACCACGCCCGGGACGTGCTCAGCAGGCTTAGCACGATCCTCACCGCTCTCGACGAGCCCGACCCCGAACAGGACGACACTGATCAACCCGAGCCGGCACGCCGCAGCGCCCACCGGCACGAGGCGAAGGAGTGACGCGTGGCCCACATCCGCAAGCTCAGCAACGGCCGTTTCGAGGCCCGCTACCGGGCGCCAGACGGGCGTGAGCGGTCCCGGCGGTTCCCGACCAAGCGGGAGGCGCAGGCCCACCTCAACCAGGTCGGCGTCGACCGCCGGGCCGGGGCCTGGAGAGATCCCCGAGCCGGCCGCATCCCCCTCGCCGCCTGGGCGACGGAGTGGGAGTCGACGACGGTCCACCTCCGTGCGTCGTCACGGGCCAGGGATGAGTCATACCTCCGCAACCACGTGCTGCCTCGGTTCGGCGGGATGCGACTCGACGCCATCGGCGTCCTCGACGTCCGACGCTGGGTCGCCGGCCTGACCGCCTCGGGCCTGGCGCCGGCGACGGTCCACAAGGCCTACCAGACGCTCAGCAAGGTGCTGCGGGGCGCGGTCTACGCCGGACTGCTGGCTCAGACGCCGTGCCGGCGGATCGAGCTGCCTCGTATCGAGCGCGAGGAGATGCGGTTCCTGGCACCGGTGGAGATCGCGCAGCTCGCCGACGCCATCGACTCCCGCTACCGCGCGCTGGTCCTCGTCGCCTCCTATTGCGGGCTGCGCATCGGCGAGCTGGCCGGCTTGCGCCGGGCCCAGGTCGACCCCGAGGCCCACACCATCCGGGTCATTGAGAACGCGGTCGAGGTCCACGGCCACCTCGTACGGGGCGCCCCAAAAACGAAGGCCGGGCGGCGAACCGTGCCCGTTGCCCCGACCATCGCCACGGCGCTTGAACACCACCTGACGGCTTACACCCCGTCCGGGCCGGAGGCGCCGGTCTTCGCCGGCGCCGGCGGAGGCACCCTCCGGGCCGCCGCGTGGCGGAGCCGGTTCTGGACCCCGGCCACCCGGGCCGCCGGGCTCGTTCCGCTCCGGGTCCACGACTTGCGCCACACCGCGGTCGCCCTGTGGATCGCGGCCGGAGCCAACCCCAAGCAACTCGCCGCCTGGGCCGGGCACACGTCGGTCGCCGTCGTCCTCGACCGCTACGGCCACCTCTTCGAAGGCCACGACGCCGCCGTACTGTCCCGGCTCGACGCGTTCGCCGAGTGCATCTCCGTGCCGCTCCGTGACACCAAGGGCCGGGAAATCCCGCGGGTTTTTCGCGGGTTTTCTGAGCTCGAGCTGTCGCCGCTCAGTAGGCCAAAACCGGCTGACCAGGGTGAACAGCGGTGGGCGCGGAGGGACTCGAACCCCCGACATCTGCCTTGTAAGGGCAGCGCTCTAGCCAGCTGAGCTACGCGCCCCGGGAGGGCGCGAGGCTACCGCTCCCCACCAGGCTCGCGGCAGCCCAACCCCGCCGGCCGCGGGCAGGTGCACGCCGAGGCGGCGTTCGGATGTGACGGATACCGGCACTTCCGAGCGCCGGTGAGGTCGCTGCCGATCGGCGGCGGCCCGGACCAACCCGACCATCCCTCTCCGATCGTGAGGCGGACACTACGGTCGCTCGGGACACCACGTTGCTTCCGACGTACCGCCCGCCGATCTCCATCCGCCGAGACTCCCCTGGAGGACTTCCATGGTTGGGCGCCCACGGCCCACGAGTGAGAGCTCGATCGATCTCACCCGGCGCTATCTCGCCGAGCTGGGCTCGTACCCGCTGCTCACTGCCGAGGACGAGACCAGCCTCGCACAGGCCATCGCCGACGGTCGCGCTGCCGAGGCCCGCCTCGGCGCCGGTCTGGCCGTCTCGCGCCGCGAGCGCGCCCGCCTGCAGGCCCGGGTCGCGGCGGCCTCCGAAGCCAGGCGGCGGTTCATCCAGTCGAACCTCCGCCTGGTCGTCTCGATCGCCAAGCGCTACCAGACGCCGACCATGTCGCTCCTCGACCTGATCCAGGAGGGCAACCTGGGCCTCATGCGGGCGGTCGAGAAGTTCGACCATCGCAAGGGTTTCAAGTTCTCGACCTACGCCACCTGGTGGATCCGACAGGCCATCGGACGGGGCATCGCCGACAAAGGTCGCACGATTAGGCTGCCCTCCCACCTCATGGACACGCTGGCCACCCTGTCCCGCAGCTCGTCCACGCTGCTGAAATCCCTGGGGCGTGAGCCGACCGCTACCGAGCTGTCCGTCGACACCGGCATCGCCCAGGACAAGGTGGAGGCGGCGCTGCGCGCTGCGCCGGACCTCGTGTCGCTTTCGGCTGCGGTCGGCGACGAGGGCGACCACGAGCTCGGGGACCTGCTCGCCGACCCCACCAGCGAGGCGCCATTCGACGCCGCCGCCGCCTCCATCGAGCGCGCGGACCTGCGGGCTCTGCTCGGCCACCTCGACGAGCGGGAGCGGGCCATCCTCTCGCTGCGTTTCGGGCTCGACGACGACCGGCCACTGACGCTCGATGAGGTCGGTCGGCGGTTCAACCTCACTCGTGAGCGGATTCGTCAGATCGAGGCCAAGGCGCTCACCAAGCTGCGCCACCCGTGCTCGGCCCAGCACCGCCGCCTCGTCGACGCGCTCAGCCGCTGAAGCCCACCCAAGGCGCCGCTAAAGACGTGTGCGGATTCCTACGCGGGGTGCTTGCGGAACGCCCTATCCGCTGGGCCTCTAACCCGACCCGGTCGCCCGGGTGACGTTCCGACCACCGAAAGGCGTGACGGGCAGCGGCCCCGAACCGCGGGGCACGTCGGATCGGGCGAGGGCGACCAGAGCGCTAATGGCCTCGGGTTGCAGCTCCGGCAACGCCTGGGCCGGGAACCAGCGCACGTCGCTCACTTCGGGCGACCGCGGCGCGGCTGTGTCGGCATCGGCGCCGGCGGCCGGTCGGGCTCTGTAGACGACGTCGATCCGCTGCGGGCGGGCGGCGACAACGACCGCGGGCTCGCCCACGAGGTCGACGGCCAGGCCGGTCTCCTCCCGCACCTCCCGACGCGCGCAGGAGTCGATGGCCTCCCGTCGGTTGACGAGCCCACCCGGTAGGCCCCAGCCGTCGCGGTACACCACCCGCACGAGCAGCAGCGCGCCGTCCTCACGCTCGATCGCGCACGCCGCGCCGACGGTGAAGGACGGGGCGAACAGTCGAACGATCCAGCGCCGAACCAGCACCGGCACCCGCCGCCAGACCTGGAGCAGGAACTTCTGGATCCGAACCGACACGCGCCAAGGCTACTGGTCCGCCACCTCCCGGCGGCTGGCCACGAGCGCGTCGAACAGGGGCTGCGTGGCCGCGGCCATGGGCGTGCGGCGGACTCGGTGGTCCAGCGCGAGCAGCTCGCGCCCATGGGCGTCACCGACGATGGCACCCGCTTCGATGCACACCAGCACGCCGCCCAGGTAGTCCCATGGGCCGTGAGCCGACACGCTGAAGTCGACGTAGGCGTCGAGCACGCCCTCGGCAACGGCGCAAAGGTCGAGGGCGGCGGCGCCGAGGCTGCGGAATTGCCGCCAGCCCAGTGGTCGTGCCGGCAGTCCGGAGATCCCGACGAATGCGTCGCCGGTGTCGGTGCAGGCCGTCGGGCGGATGGGTACGCCATCGACGGCGGCACCCGCACCCCGCAGCGCGGTGTACGTACGGCCGTGGGGTAAGTCGACGACGAGGGCGGCACGCAGCCCCTCCCGGTCGACCGCACACAGGCTGGTGGCAAACCACGGGATACCACGGGCGGCGTTGGTGCTCCCGTCGAGCGGGTCGACGACGACCACCAGATCACTGTCGTCGAGCCCGGACCGCCCGGACTCCTCGGAAAGCACTGCCACGTCGGCCTGCCCCAGGACCTCCAACGCCGCCGCATCGGCCGCCAGGTCGCTGAGATGCTGTCCGCCGTGGACGCCGTCGGGACCTGCGAGACCCCAGTCGTCGACGCCGTCGAGCGCGGCCCGAACGGCCAGGGCGGTCTCGTGCATCAAGTCGACCAAGCCGTCATCGGAGAGGGGCACGTGTCGGGTCTACCAGGACACGTGGCAGGCTGTGATGGTGGCTGCCATCGACATTGCCGGGTTCGTGTCCGACCTCAAGGACCACGCCATCGACCACGGCTTCCACGTGCACGACGAGCGGCACTTCGTCGAGACCTACTCATTGCGCCAGACCTGGGAGATCGACCTCCACCCCGAAGAAGCATGCGGCGGTCCGCTGGACCTGCACTTGGCCCTCGAGGTCGATCCACGAGCGCTTCTGTCGTTCGAGGACGTGATCACCGGGCTGCCCGAGGACGACGATCCGCCGGACACCTTCCACTTCCCGCTGGTGTTCAACTGGGCGCTGCCCCCGCTGCCCAAGGGGCCCGACCTGTTGATCCTCGCCACCGAGCTCGCCGGCGTCGGTGGTACCGATCTGCCGCTGGAGGTGTCCGCCATCGATTCATTCCCGTCGGTCACCGACGCCCCGGAGCGCAGCCTCGCCATCGTCTCTCGCATCGAAGTCTCGCTGGCGCGTGTGTTCCTCGGGCAGGAGCAGCTCTGCGATGTGCTGGACCAGTGCCTGGCGGTCAGCCGCTACCTGCTCGAGAACGCCGAAACCTGGCTGGGCGACCGGGAGGCATAGGCCCGCACAAGGCCAGCTCTGTCCCCTGGACGCCGATCGTCCCGCCGTCGTCAGCGCCGACGGTTGCCCGGCTCGAGACCCGGCGGGGTCCAGCCGAGGTCGGCCGAGTTGAGCGTGATCCCCGGAGGCACGATCTCGTCGACGGCGTCGAGGAGCTCCTCGGGGAGCGACACGTCGGGCGCAGACAGCTGGGCCTCCAAGTGCTCCATCGTGCGGGGCCCGATGATCGCCGAGGTCACCGCCGGATGGTTGATGACGAAGGCCAGGGCCAACTCGATCATCGTGAGCCCGAACTTGTCGGCCAGCTCGTTGAGGTCTTCGGCCGCGGTCCGCTTCGCGTCCTCGGCCGAGCCCGAGCGGACCATGCCGCGCCGCTCCCACAGCCGCTGGCGGTGCGACGGCTCGGGCGTGGTGCCCCGGCGGTGCCGTCCCGACAGCATGCCGCCCGCCAGCGGGCTCCAGGGGATGACGCCCATGCCATAGTGCCGGGCGACCGGCAGGACGTCGGCCTCGATGCCACGGGTGAGGATGGAGTACGGCGGCTGCTCGCACACGAACCGGGTGAGGCCGCGGCGCTCGGCCACCCATTGGGCCTCCACGATCTCGTGAGCCGGGAAAGTCGACGAGCCCACGTAGCGGACCTTCCCCGAGCGCACGAGATCGGTCAGGGCCGAGAGTGTCTCCTCGACGTCGCAGCTGGGGTCGGGCCGATGGACCTGGTAGAGGTCGATGTAGTCGGTGCCCAGTCGCCGCAGGCTGTTGTCGATCTCGGCCATGATCCACCGGCGGGAGTTACCTCGGGCGTTCGGGTCCTTGCCCATCGACCCATGGACCTTGGTCGCCAGGACCACCCCGTCACGACGGCCGCCGGCCAGCGCCTTGCCGACGATCTCCTCGGACTCGCCGGCGGAGTACACGTCGGCCGTGTCGATGAAGTTGATGCCCGCGTCCAGGGCACGGTTGATGATCCGGACGGCATCGTCGTGGTCGGGGTTGCCCCAGGCCCCGAACATCATGGCGCCCAGACACAGGGGACTGACCTGGACGCCCGTGCGGCCAAGGGTTCGATGCTCCATGGGACGGCTCCTTCACGATGAGATCGAGGAGGCGGACCGTAGGGCTTCGAGCGCGCTCGAAGTCAAGCGTCTCCTGGGTCGGCGCTGTCCATGGCGAGGGCGGACGCCCCCGTGGGCCCGGTGGGGATCGAACCCACGACCTACCGATTATGAGTCGGCTGCTCTGACCACTGAGCTACAGGCCCGGTTGTTTATGTTGGTCAGACACCATCTCTGGCGCCCGTCTGTTTGACCGTCGCGTCGGCCGGCTCGGTGTGGCGCTAGCCGTACAGCAACTCTGGGTGGCCCTCGAACACATTGACCCTCGACCTGCGCCCGTCGTCCACGGCGTTGTCGAGAATTTCCCGGGTGCGGCCGTCGGCGTAGCCGGCAGCGACGTAGTCCCGTTCCTCCCGGGTCAGTTCGAAGAACTCGAGGGCGTCGTAGTCGGCCGGGAAGAACCATTCGCCGGTACTGGTGACGTGCACCGCGCAGTGGCGGTGGGTTTCACTCATGCCCTTCATCCTCTCAGGTGTCGTCGCTGACGATCGGGTGGGCGTGGGCCCTCGTCGAGGTCGGCGAGCAGCAGGAGGGCACGTCCGCTCGGCTCTGCCGGTGAAGCTCCGGGGGTGGGACTCGAACCCACAACCTGCGGATTAACAATCCGTTGCTACTACCGATTGAGCTACCCCGGAATGGAGACCTCGCAGCATAACAGCGCATGGACGAGGCCCTGATGGCCCGATGCGCGCAGCTACAGGCGTGGCTCTGTCCCTCCCTCCCTCGGAGGCCCTCAAACCAGCGGACCGTCGGCGTCCCGTGGTCGGTCATGTCGCAGGCTCCGTGGGCGTCGCACGCGCGACACAACCCAGGCGCGCGCCAGCAGCAGCCCGGCGCCCACCCCGCTCAGCAGCGGCAGCAGGGTCTCCTCCACCGGTACGCCTGCGACGTGAGCGATCACGTGGCGTCTTCGCCCTTTGAGCGGGCCCGGCCGATCTGGTCTTGGTACTCGGGCGGCTGGGCGTCGCCGTAGTCGTCGTGCCAGTGCCACCACCCGTACGGCGGGGTCTGGGGGTAGCCCTCCGGCGAGTCCTCCCACTCCTCTTGGCGCCCGAGCGCAGTCGTGTCGAGGTAGCTCCAGGTGCTCCCCATCGCCTCGTCGCCGCGGCTGTTGATGAAGTAGGTGCGGAACACGCTGTCACCGTCCCGGATGAACGCGTTCGTGCCGTGCCACTCGTCCACGCCGAAGTCGGCGTCGAAGCCGTCCGTCAAGGTGTACCACGGCATCTCCCAGCCCATCCGCGCCTTCACGCGCTCGATGTCCGTCTGCGGCGCCCGCGAGACGAACGCGAGAGTGGTGTCGCGGGCGTTCAGATGGGCGACGTGGGCGACCTGGTCGGCCAGGAACGAGCAGCCGATGCAGGCATGCTCGGGCCAGCCGTACACGCCGGGCTCGAAGAAGGCGCGGTAGACGATCAACTGACGGCGACCGTCGAACAGGTCGAGCAGGCTCGCGTTGCCCTCGGGCCCATCGAACTCGTACTCCCTGTCAACAGCCAGCCATGGCATCCGCCGACGCTCGGCGGCCAGCGCGTCACGGGCGCGGGTCAACTCCTTCTCCTTGACGAGCAGTTGCCGGTGCGCAGCCTCCCACTCCTGCGGCGACACGATCGGCGGCGTTTTCATGACGAGATGTCCCTTCACCACTGGTGCCTCCTGGGTCTCCAGATAGGCGTGCGGCCCAACCTGCCGCACCTGCACGCCACTAAGACCGTTGACCGCCCCCGAACTCATCGCGGGCGGTCACCTTTGGTCTCGTGATCCATGCCTCGACGGCAACAGACGGCGCTGCCCGGCAGGGTCAGCTCGGTGCCTTCCCGCGCACCGGCCAGGCTCGGGGCACGCTGATGGAGCCCGCTACTCGCCCTCGAGGTAGTCGCGGAGCTTCTGCGAGCGGTGCGGGTGGCGCAGCTTGGCCAGCGTCTTCGACTCGATCTGGCGGATGCGCTCACGGGTGACGCCGAACTGCTTGCCCACCTCCTCGAGGGTGCGGGCCTGCTCGTCGTCGAGGCCGAAGCGCATGACAACGACCTCCTTCTCCCGCTCGTTGAGCTCGTCGAGCACCTCCTTGACCGCCTCCTGCAGCATCTGCCGCGTGGCGGCGTCGAGGGGCTCCTCGGCACCGTCGTCCTTGATGAAGTCGGCCAGGTAGGAGTCGTCCTCCTCGCCAACCGGTGCGTCGAGCGACAGCAGGTCGAGCGAGATCCGCTGGATCTCCCGCACCCGGTCGGCGGTCATGCCGACTGCGTCGGCCAGCTCGTCGACGGTCGGATCGCGCTCGAGCTCCTGCACCATCTGGCGCTGCATCCGGTGCACCCGGTTGATCGACTCAACCATGTGGACCGGGATGCGGATAGTGCGGGCCTGGTCGGCGATCGAGCGGGTGATGGCCTGACGGATCCACCAGGTGGCGTACGTCGAGAACTTGAAGCCCTTCGTGTAGTCGAACTTCTCGACCGCCCGCATGAGCCCCATGTTCCCCTCTTGGATGAGGTCGAGGAACTGCATGCCGCGGCCCACGTAGCGCTTGGCGATCGACACGACCAGACGCAGGTTGGCCTGGATCAGGGCGCTCTTGGCCTCGTCACCGTCGTCGGCGAGGCGCTGGAGCGCCCGCGACTCGTCGGCGGGCAGATCGCCCAGCGCGCCGACGGCGTCGAGGTCGGCCAGGCGCTCGGAGGCTTCGGCGCCGCCCTCGATGCGCCGCGCCAGCTCGACCTCCTCGGCAGCGGTGAGCAACGGGACCCGGCCGATCTCCCGCAGGTACATGCGCACCGGGTCGGACGTTCCTACGCCGCGCTCCAGGGCCCGATCGGCGGACAGGCGGCTGCGGCGGCGCAGGGTGGCCGAGAGGCGCCGCGCCCGCGAGGCACTGGTGGTGGCGCGCTCGGCGTTGAGGACCACGATGTTGGGCGCCGCCCTCTTGCCGAGGACCAGCTCGGCCCCCGGCAGGTCGGGCCCCTCGGAAGGGGCGCCGCGCAGGTCGTCGAGGTCGCCGAAGACGTCGTCGATCTCGATGCCCGCCTCGCGGCAGCGGCGCAAGATCTCCTCGACCACCTCGGGGGTCAGCTCGAGGTTGGGCAGGGCGCGGACGACATCATGCTGCGTCAACCGGCCTCGGGTGCCGGCCCGCCGGAGCAGCTTGGTGAGTTCGTCGTCCACCGAGCCGTTCCAGGCGTCGAGCGTCGATGGCGTATCGGTCATCCCCCGTCTCCAACCCGTTGGCCCAGCCAGGCTAGCAACCGATCTGCCGAGTCGGCCGCGGACGCCGGATCGCGCAGGTCGTCGATCGCGCGGTTGAGGAAGGCCAGATCGGCGAGCGCCTGAGCCGGATCCTCGCTGGTTGCGCCCACCAAACGCAGCGTGCCGATCCGGCGGCGAGCCACCTCGGTGAGCAGCCGACGGACCGCATCGAACGGCTCGGACCTCGGCTCCTCGACCAGCAAGCGCGCGAGTAGGTCGGAAACCCGGGGCGCAGCGGTCGCCAGGGCGCCGGCGTTGGTGTCGGACTCGAGGAGGGCCTGGTAGACGCCGGCCTGCACGGGGTCGTCGAAGAGATCGCCGATGGGCCAGCGGGAGACGGCCCCCGGATTGTGGATGGCGTGGCGGAGCACCTCGGCCGCCGGTCCTTCCTGTTCGGACTGGCGCACGCCGTTCCGGCCGGGCGGCGCGGCCACGGGCTCCCGGTGGCTCACACCGATGGCGGGACCCCCAGCGCCAGGATCGGAACGCTGAGGGTCCGTGGGTTCGTTCGGGATCGCCCGCACCGCGGCCCGTGCACCCTGGGGCGGGCCACCGGGTCCGGCCGCCGGCCGCGGCCGTGACCGCAGGCGCTCGAGCTGAGCCCGCAGCCGGTCTGGCTCGATCCGGCAGCGGGAAGCGACGTCCATCACGTACTGGTCGCGCACGAGGTCGGTCGGGTGCTCGGCGATCACCGACAGCGCTCGCTCCGCCGCCCGGGCCCGTCCCTCGTTGCTGGACAGGTCGGCGGTGGCGAACGCCCGGTCGAGGCGGAAGCGCAGGAAGGGCGTTGCCTTGTCCACCGCGGCTACGAGCCGGTCGGGGTCGGAGCGGGCTACGTCGGCGGGATCCTGGCCCGACGGCAGGTCGGCCACCGCCACCTCGAGGTCGTGCTGGCGCTCCCACTGGTAGAAGCGCTCGGCGGCGGCCTGGCCGGCGCTGTCGGCGTCGAACGCCAGCACCAGCCGGCGCGCGGCGAAGCGGTGGAGCAGCGCCACGTGATCGTCGGTGAGGGCGGTGCCGCAGGTGGCTACGGCCAGGGGCACTCCCACCCGGTGGAACCCGATCACGTCGGTGTAGCCCTCGCAGATGATCGCCGTCCCGTCGCGGACGATGCCGGACTTGGCCCGGTCGAGCCCGTAGAGCACCCGGCTCTTGCTGTAGAGCGGGGTCTCTGTGGTGTTCTTGTACTTGCCCTGGTTCCCGGGGCCCTCGGTCCCGGGCAGTATCCGCCCGCCGAAGCTCACCGGGTGCCCCTCGGTGCCGTGGATGGGGAACAGCACTCGGGCCCGGAAGTGGTCCTGCAGGCGTCCGCGCTGGTTGACACGGCCCAGGCCGGTGTCGCGGGCGTCCTGCTCGTCGAGCCGCAGGGCCCGGCAGAGCGCGTCCCAGGCGTCGGGAGCCCAGCCGAGCTGGTACTCCCGCACCACGTCGCCATCGAGCCCGCGCTCCCGCAGGTAGCGCCGTGCCGCCCCGGCGTCGGGGGCCGACAGCAGGCGCTCGTGGTACCACGCCACCGCCCTACCCATGATCTCGACGAGACGGGCCCGGCGCTTGCGGCCCTCGCCCTCGTTGCGGTCGGAGTAGCGCAGGGTGATGCCCGCCCTGGCCGCCAGCCACTCGACCGCCTCGGGGAAGCCCTCGTGCTTGACCTCTCGCACGAACGTGATGACGTCGCCACGGGCCTGGCAGCCGAAGCAGTACCACACGCCCTCGTTGGCGTTGACGGAGAACGACGGCGTCTTCTCGCTGTGGAACGGGCAGAGCCCCTTCCAGCGTTGCCCCTCGCGGCGCAGCTGCATGTGCTCGCTGATCACCCCGACGATGTCGGACGCGGCCCTTACCGCAGCCACGTCCTCGTCGAGGATGCCCATCGGGGCGAGACTACCGGCAGTAGCCCCGCGACCAGGGGCCTTACAGGCCCAGCGGATAGGGCGTTCCGCAGGCACCCCCGCGTGGGAATTTGTTGCCGGGTCGCAGCTCAACAGCTGGGCCTCCCAGCAGCACTGACCACCGAGAGCCAGGATGACGTGCCTATACGCACACGTTCTCAGCGGTGCCGGCCACCGCCCCTGCGCGGCGCCACGGCGTCGCGCGCCGCAGCCTTGATCTCGGCCTTGGCCGACTTCGCCTCCCTGGCCGCCCGCCGCGCCTGTGCCTTCATGTCGGCCTTGACGCGGTCGACCTCGCGCTTGAGCTGGCGCAGCTCGTCCCGATGCTGCTCGAAGTGGGTGCGCCAGTCGCTCCCCGAACCCCGTCCCTCGGCCCGGGCCCGATACTCGCGTGTCCGCTGCTGGGCGATCCGCCGCATCCCGGCCCGGACCTCGGGATCGTCGAGCAGCTGCTCGTCGTAGGCCGCCTGGGCCTCGGTCATCTTGCGGAGGAGCTTCGCCAGCGCCGCCTGCTCGGTGGTCGTGAGCGCGAGGAAGCCCGCCCGCGGCGCGTACACGGCATCGAGCGCCCGCTCCCGGGCGGCGACGCCCTCGGGTGTCAGCTCGACGGTCTTGATGCGGCGGTCGTAGTCGGCAACCCGGCGTTCAGCCAGGCCGCGGTGCTCGAGCCCATCAACCATGACCGTCACGAATGACGCGTCGCAGCCCCACATGTCTGCGAGGCTGCGCATGGGCAGGCCGCTCCCGGGCTCGAGCTCGAGCAGTCCCTTGAGCATCGGCAGCGTCAAGCCCATCTCGTCGGCGGTGCCATGGAACCGCTGTTGGTTCTCGGCGGAGAAGAACAGTTCCGCGAGCGCCTGCGTCACCTGCTTGGCAACAGTGGCACTCGCGGTCTCGTCCACGACGGCGATGGTACCGGATGCAACTACTATTTGCCTAGACTCAACCTTTAATCACCAAAGATTGTTGACTCGGATCAATGACTAGCGCGAGGATCTCGTCCATGTCGCCCCAACCCTCCGGCCCGACCCCCACCCGCCGCCCCGTGGTGGCGTCGCCGGCATTCGCCGTTGACTCGGCTATAAGAGCCGAAGACCTGACCAAGAGCTTCGGCACGGTTCACGCCCTAGCTGGCATCGATCTGCTGGTCCCCACCGGCACGGTGTACGGGCTGCTCGGTCCCAACGGCGCCGGCAAGACCACCGCCGTGCGCATCCTCACCACCATCATCCAGCCCGACGGCGGCCTTGCCGAAGTGCTGGGCCTCGACGTCACCCGCCATCCCCAAGCGGTGCGCGAGAGCATCGGCCTCGCCGGGCAGTATGCCGCGGTCGACGAGAACCTCACGGGCCGCGAGAACCTGCGGCTAGTGGGCCGGCTGACGCACTTGCCCCGTGACCAGGTGATCCCGCGAGCCGACGAGCTGCTCGAGCGCTTCGGACTCACCGATGCCGCCCATCGACCGGTCCGCACCTACTCGGGCGGTATGCGACGCCGACTCGACCTGGCGGCGGCCCTCGTCCACCGTCCCCCGGTCCTGTTCCTCGACGAGCCCAGCACCGGCCTCGACCCCGCCAGCCGCAGCGAGCTGTGGCAGGTGATCGAGGAGCTGGTCGCCGAGGGGGCAACGTTGCTGCTCACCACCCAGTACCTCGAGGAAGCCGACCGCCTGGCCGACCGCATCGCGGTCGTCGACCGTGGCAGCGTCCTCGCCGAGGGCACCCCCGCCCAGCTCAAGGCAGGTCTCGGCGGAACGGTTATCGAGATCACGCTCGAGGATCCGGCCGCCGGCGTGCGCGCCGCGACGCTGCTCGAACCGCTCGCCACCGCCGACGCCGACTCGCCCGCCGGGGATGGCGCCGTCCGGCTGGATGGCAGCTCGCTCGATCTCACCGTCGACGACGGGGCCCGGGCGGTCGTCGAGGTCCTGCGCACGCTCGACGGTGCGGGCATCGCCCCCGCGGGCCTCGCCGTGCGCGAGCCCAGCCTCGACGACGTGTTCCTGTCGCTCACCGGCCACCGAGCCGGCGATGAGACCACCGATGACGCGAACCCCACCACCGACGACCGCCAACTCGCCCGAGGTGTCGCATGACCTCCACCACGCTCACCCCGATCGTCTCCCCCAGCGCCCCCTCACCGGCGTCGGCGGCGGTGCGGCGCAGCCCCCGGCGCTACGCCGTCGCCGATGCCCTCACCATGACGTGGCGCAACCTGCTCACCTATGTGCGGCTGCCCCAGTTGCTGGTGTTCTCGACGATCCAGCCGGTCATGTTCGTGCTCTTGTTCCGCTATGTGTTCGGCAACTCGATCCAGCTTGCCGACCCTTCGATCAGCTACGTCGACTACCTCATGCCCGGGATTTTCGTGCAGGCGGCCGTGTTCGGCGCCGCCGGCACCGGAATCGCGCTGGCGGAGGATCTGCACAAGGGGCTCATCGAACGGTTCCGATCGCTGCCGATGGCCCGGTCGGCGGTGTTGGCCGGGCGCACCATCGCCGACGCCACCCGCAACGTCTTCGTCCTGGTGCTCATGACCATCGTCGGCGTGATCGTCGGCTTCCGCATCCACGGCAGCGTCGCCGCGTACCTGGCGGCCCTGATTCTCGTGCTCATGTTCGCCTACTCGCTGTCGTGGGTCGTGGCGACCATCGGGCTGCGCGCCTCCAACGGCGAAGCCGCACAGGCGGCGATCTTCCCCATGCTCTTCCCGCTCGTGTTCGCCTCGTCGGCCTTCGTCGACACGTCGTTCATGCCCGGCTGGCTGCAGGTCTTCGCCAACCACCAGCCGGTCACGGCGACCGTCGACGCCGCCCGCAACCTGGTGCTCGGCCAAGCCATCGGCTGGTCCGTGGTCGGCTCGATCGCCTGGTCGCTGGGCATCATCGCCGTGTTCGGCCCGCTGGCCGTGCGCCGCTATCGCCGGGCGTCGTGAGCGAGGCACCAGCTCCCCGAGGGACGGTCGCGGTGGCGCGGCGGCGACCGTGACCGTCCCTCGCTGGGATCTCCCCACCCGGAAGACCCGCCGACGGCCGCCTTCCCCCGGGCGGCCGTCGGCGCGCAGGGACACGGTGGGGTCACCGGCGCGAGGCTGGTGAGCGTGGACGGCATGGGCGGAACGACGGCGGGTGGCCCGGCGCCGACACTGACCCGGCACCCGGTGGCGTCATCGGTCGGGGAGCTGATCGACGGAGCGACCGGGCGCCGGCCGTTCCGCACGAGCGACGCCAAGTCGGGCTCGTCGTTCGAGCGGGTCGAGATCGACGGCGAGCGCTACGTGCTCAAGGTGATGCACGTCGACGACGACTGGCTCGCCCGCTCGATGGGCGATGTCACCTGTCGGCCGGTGCGGGTGTGGGCCGCCGGGTTGCTCGAGGCTCTTCCCCCCACGATCGACCACACGGTGGTCGCCGCCGCCGCCGGCCTGGGCCGGAATGGTTGGGGAGCCGCGTTGCTCATGCGCGACGTCGGCGACCGGCTCGTGCCCGCGGGCCACGGGACGGTAGCCCTGGACCAGCACGCCGCCTTCCTCGACCACCTGGCCGACCTGTCCGCCCGCTTCTGGGGCTGGACCGACACGGTGGGCCTCACGCCACCCAGCCTGCGGTGGGCATTCTTCGGCGACGCCATGCTCGACGTCGAACGTCGGCGCGGCTGGCCCGACGAAGTCCCCCGGATCGCCGCCGCGGGCTGGCAGGCCTTCGCCGAACGGGCACCCGACGACGTCCGCCGCCTGGTGACGGAGCTGCGCAGGGCGCCATGGACCATCAGCGAGGCCGTCGCCCCGACGCCCACGACCTTCCTCCATGGCGACTGGAAGATGGGCAACCTCGGAAGCCACGCCGACGGCCGCACCATCCTGATCGACTGCGCCTATCCGGGCGAGGGCCCGGCATGTCACGAGCTCGGCTGGTACCTGGCCATCAATCGGGCGCGCCTCCCCGAATCCAAGGAAGCCACCATCGAACGCTTCCGCACCTCGCTCGAGCGCCACGGCGTGGCTACCTCCGATTGGTGGGAGCGGCAGCTCGACCTGTGCCTCCTGGGCACGCTCGTCCAGTTCGGCTGGGAGAAGGCGCTCGGCGAGGCAGACGAGCTGGAGTGGTGGTCGGACCGGGCCCGAGCCGGGGCGAGGTGGCTGTGACCCGTCGGGGCCTCCCCGGTCCGGTGGTCAGAGGAGGAGCCGGTCGGGGGCCTCAGTTCGGAGCGTCGGGCCTCGGAGTCGCATCCGCCGGGGAGTCGGCACCGGTGCCACCGCCGCCCGCGCCGTTGCCGTTGGGCCCGTGGCCGTCACCTGACCCAGACCCGACGGCGTGGGTGTTTGCCGCCTCTTCGCGCGCTTCCTTGCGTATCGACAACCAGATCGATACCGCCAGCACCAGCGCGATGAAGCCGAGGCTGACAAACGTGTCGATGTGGTACCACTCGGCGACGATCATCTTGACGCCGACGAAGGCGAGGATGACCGCCAGGCCCTGCTGCAGGTAGCGGAACCGGTCGCGCAGGTCGGCCAGCAGGAAGTAGAGCGCCCGCAGGCCGAGGATGGCGAAGGCGTTGGAGCTGAAGACGATGAACTGCTCGCGGCTCACCGCCAGGATGGCGGGAATGGAGTCGACCGCGAAGACCACGTCGCTCGACTCGATCACGATCAGCACCGCCAGCAGCGGTGTGGCCAGCAGCTTGCCGCGATGCTTCACGAACAGGTGCTGGCCGTTGTACTCGGTGGTCGACGGTATGACGCGGCGAACCAACCTGAGCACCGGGTTCTGCTCGGGGTGAACCTCCTCCTCTCCCTGGCGCACGAGGCGGACCGCAGTGACCAGTAGGAACGCCCCGAACACGAACAGCAACCACTCGAACTGCTCGAGCAGGGCGACGCCGGCGAAGATGAAGACGAAGCGCAGCACCAGAGCCCCGAAGACACCCCAGAACAACACTCGAAACTGATAGGCGCGGGGCACGGCGAAGTAGCTCATGATGAGCGCCCAGACGAACACGTTGTCGACGCTCAGGCTCTTCTCGATCAGGTAACCGGATATGTACTCACCGGCCGCCTGACCCCCGTGCCAGGCGAAGATCGCACCGGTGAAGGCGACACCGATGCTTATCCACACCGCCGACTCGATGGCGGCTTCCTTGGTGGTCGGCGCGTGCGGCGTCCGGTGGACCAGCAGCAGGTCGACGATGAGCAGGACGGAGATCAGCGCGAGGAACGCGAACCAGATCCAGATGGGGACGTCGAAGCTGGCGAAGTTCTCTCGGCTAGCCGATGACTCGGGAGCCAGGAGGGCGAAGGGCACGGCGGTCTCCGGCTGGGTTGGCGGACTTCCAGCCGAAGGTCTCGCCCGCCACAGGGGCCGTGGTCACCGGGCACAAGGCCGTCCTGACGATGACGCACATCGAGGGCTACTCCCCTTCGGTGCTGAGCAGCCTACCGGCTGTGGCGCGGGCAGCCGGAAACGCCCATGATCAACGCGTGTCGGACCCTCCTGCACCCACGATCGCCTGGGCCGCGGCCAGGCGGGCCACCGGCACCCGGAACGGCGAACACGACACGTAGTCGAGCCCGACCCGCTGGAAGAAGGCGATCGACGCCGGGTCACCGCCGTGCTCACCGCACACGCCCAACTTGATCTTGGGGTTGGTCGACCGACCCCGCTCGACCGCAGTGTTCACCAGGTCGCCGACACCGTCCTCGTCGATGGTCTCGAACGGGTTGGCGCGCAACAGCCCTCGGGCCAGGTAGGCGGGCATCATCCGGGTCTCGACGTCGTCACGGCTGAACCCGAACGTCATCTGCGTCAGGTCGTTGGTGCCGAAGCTGAAGAAGTCCGCCACCTCGGCGATCTCGTCGGCGCACAGGGCGGCACGCGGCGTCTCGATCATCGTCCCGATGCTGACGTCGAGGTGGCGCCGGGAGCCCTTGAGTGCCTGGGCGATGGCGTCGGTGACCCAGACACGGGCCTCCTCCATCTCCTCCCGGGTCACGGTGAGCGGGATCATGATCTCCACCACCGGCTTGCCGCCGGCCTTGGCCCGGTCGAGCGCCGCCTCCATGAGCGCTCGCACCTGCATGGCGTAGAGGCCGGGCTTGACAACGCCGAGCCGCACGCCCCGGGTCCCGAGCATGGGGTTCTGCTCCCGCCATGATTCGGCGGCGGCCAGCAGCTTCTTCTCCTCGTCGGACAGGCCCTCGACCGCCTCCCGGATCCGCAGGTCCTCGACGCTGGGCAGGAACTCGTGCAGCGGTGGGTCCAACAGGCGCACGGTCACGGGCAGGCCGTCCATCGCCTCGAGGAGGTCCACGAAATCGGAACGCTGTGCCGCCCGCAGCTTCTCGAGCGACGCCGCCTCGCCGTCGGGAGTGTCAGCCAGGATCATCTCGCGGACGATCGGCAACCGGTCGTCACCCAGGAACATGTGCTCCGTGCGGCACAGGCCGATCCCCTCAGCGCCGCGGGCCCGGGCGTTGGCGGCGTCGGCGCCAGTGTCGGCGTTGGCGCGCACGTTGAGGCGGGCGCGGGCGGGATTGCGGCCCCGGCGGATGGTGTCGGCCCAGCCGAGGATGACGTCGAGCTCGGGTGGCGCCTCGCTGGCCGACAGCCCCACCGCGCCGAGCACCACCTTTCCGGTGGTGCCGTCGAGCGAGATGACGTCGCCCTCGGACACGGTGGTGTCGCCCACGGTGAAGGACGCGTCCTTGATGCGCAAGGCGTCGGCACCGACCACCGCTGGGATGCCCCAGCCCCGGGCGACGACGGCGGCGTGGCTGACCAATCCCCCCCGGGCGGTGAGGATGCCCTGGGAGGCCTGCATGCCGTGCACGTCCTCGGGCGAGGTCTCGTTGCGGACAAGGATCACCTTCTCGCCCCGCGCCGCCGCCTCGGCCGCGGCGTCGGCGGTGAAGTAGGCCTTGCCCACGGCGGCGCCCGGCGAGGCTGCCAGCCCCGAGGCGATCACCTGCACGTCGGCGGACGCGAACTGGGGATGGAGCACCTGCTCGACGTGGTCCTCGTTGATGCGCAGCAGCGCCTCGTGGCGAGAGATCGACCAGCCCCGCGACTTCGCCCTGGTCATTTCGACCGCCATGCGCAGCGCGGCCCGCCCGGTGCGCTTGCCGACGCGGGTCTGCAGCATCCAGAGCTTGCCCCGCTCGATGGTGAACTCGGTGTCGCACATGTCGCGGTAGTGCGCCTCTAGCCGGGCGAAGATGTCGAGCAGCTCGTCCTTGATGCCGGGGAAGTGCTTGCCGAGGTCGTCGAGGTCGAGGGTGTTGCGGATGCCGGCCACCACGTCCTCGCCCTGGGCGTTGACGAGGAAGTCGCCGTAGGGCTTGTCCTCGCCGGTGGCGGCGTTGCGCGTGAACCCCACACCGGTGCCCGACTCGTCGTCGCGGTTGCCGAACACCATTGCCTGGACGTTGACGCCGGTGCCGAGGTCGTGCGGGATCTTCTCGCGCTCGCGGTAAGCGCGAGCGCGGGGGCTGTCCCACGAGTTGAACACCGCCTCGATGGCACCGTGGAGCTGGCGCTGCGGGTCCTGCGGGAACGCCCGGCGCGTCTCCTCCTTCACGATGCGCTTGAAGGTGGTGCACAGCTCCTTGAGCGCATCGGCCACCAGGTCGGCGTCGCTGCTGACGCCGGCGTCGTCCTTGGCGGCCTCCAGCTCGTCGTCGAAGCGGGCGGCGTCGAGGTCGAGCACGATCCGGGCGTACATGGCGATGAAGCGGCGGTACGAGTCGTAGGCAAAGCGCTCATCGTCGGTGACCTGCGCAAGCCCCTTCACGCTGCGGTCGTTCAGCCCGAGGTTGAGGACGGTGTCCATCATTCCCGGCATCGAGAACTTGGCCCCCGAGCGCACGCTCACCAACAGCGGGTCGGACGGGTCACCCAGGCGCCGCTTCATCTGGCGCTCGAGGTTGCGGACGTGGCGTGCCACCTCGTCGTTGAGCCCCTTCGGCCACCCGGACCGCATGTAGTCGCGGCATGCGTCGGTCGTGATGGTGAACCCGGGCGGCACCGGCAACCGCAGGACCGAGGTCATCTCGGCGAGGTTGGCGCCCTTGCCCCCGAGGAGGTCCTTCATGTCCATGGGCGGGCGCTTGTGGCGGTGGTCGAAGGCGTAGACGTACGGCACGGCGATTCCTGTCTGTGCTTCCTGCTTAGGAGAATGCGGTCCGT
>DASSDL010000169.1:0-31250 GCA_035697145.1 Acidimicrobiales bacterium | reverse complement strand
CGAGCGGAACTCGAGCAGTTCGTCGAGTGCCAGCCGGTCGGCATTGCCGCCAGCGCGGCCGGCGGTGCGGGTGACCAGGTCGTTTCCGGTCTCCCAGACGACGGCGTCGTAGTGGCTGAGCACTCCGAGGGCGTCCGGGGCGATCCGCCCGGCGGCGTCGATGTCGTAGACGTCGGCCTGCTGGCCGTTGGCGGCCAGGGCGTCGGTGTACGTGTCGACGAAATGCGGGCCTGCGGGATCCTGCACCGGCGAGGCGCCGGTGTAGTCCTCGGCCGCCACGACGAGCACGCGGTTACCGCTCTCGGAGACGGCCTGGTAGGTGAACGAGTCACTGACCTCGCCGCCACCCTCGAACCAAACCTCGACCGAGTCGCCGGGGTCGGTACCGGTCACCACGCCTCGCATCTGGTGGTAGTAGACCGACGCCGGGTCGTATCTCGCCCCGCCCTCCCACTCGGACGTGGGTGCCGACTGCACCGCGCCGCCGTTGATGCGGTACTTCACTTCCACGGCGCCGAGGCTGCGCTTGGCCACCACCGCGACCGGCTGCGGGTCGCCGTACGACCTGGCGAAGCTCAGCTGGACGCCCGGGTTGCTGCGCTTGTAGGGGTCGTCGCTGTCGACGTAGAACGGCTTGGTCGTGATCCCCGTGACCGTCTTCGGGTTGGCGGGGTCGACCGCTGAGTCGGCCACCGATCTGGCGAACGGCAGGTTGCGCTGGAACTCCGCTTCCACGAGTGCGTCGTCGTCGGGGAAGACGAAGCCACACCCGTCGCAGCCCTCGGACAGCTCCGGCGTCCACGCCAGTGCGCCGGTCACAGCGTGCGCGTAATCGGTGGTCTCACCGTTGGTGACGTAGAGGACGTCCGAGCTCAGGCCCGGGTGAAACTCGTCGATCGCCGGGTCGTCCAGGTTGCCGGACATGGCGTAGTAGATCGGGTCGTCCGCGGTGGGGGTGCCGGTCTGCCAGCCCTCGGCGTAGAGCAGCCACTGCCCGGCGGAGTGCCAGTTCACCTGGAAGGCGAAGCCGATCCGGTCGAGCAGCCCGACCATCGCCTGGGTCTCCGGCTCCGACATCGGCGCCGGGCCTCGGTAGGTGTCGCTCGACTGGATGGACGACGACCCCTCCTCGTCGAATCCCCAGTGGTTGGGGAAGTTGCGGTTGGGGTCGACGCCGTCGCCGACCTGGGTCTCTCCGTCTCCGTTGTTGTCACGGAGGTTCTTCCGCCACAGCCGCTCGTGCTCGAACGTGTATTGGTAGCCGTCGGGGTTGGCCACGAGCACGAACCAGAGCTCGGTCGTCTGCAGAAGCTTGCGGACTTCACGGTCGTTGGCCCGCCACCGGGCGATGTAGTCGTTCATCAGCCGCCGGTTGACCTCGGTGGAGATCCATTCACGCGAGTGCTGGGTGGAGCTGTAGAGGACGGCCGGACGCCTGCCATCCGGTTGCTCTTGAGCGCCCTGGGTCAGCTTGACCGCGATGATCTCGCGACCCTGGCCGGTGTGGCCGAGGACCTCGAGCTTCACCAGCTGGGGGTTGTTGCGCGCCGCGGCGTAGAGCTGGTCGCGGATGCCGCCGGGCTCGTCGAACGAGCGCCAGACGGTGAAGCCGTTGGCGGCCTGCTCCGCGGCGAACTGCCGGACGGTCTTGCCGCCCTTGACCCGGGTCAGCTTCAGGTCGACTCCTCGGACCCGTAGCCGGTCGGCCTGGGCCTGGTCGAGGACCATGTCCAGCTCGATGCCGTTCGCCACGCGTCGCTGGCCGCTCACGTCGATGCCCTGCTGGGCGATCGCGGATAGCTGGTCGGCCTGGACCACTGCGGTGTAGGCGTCCAGCTGGTCGTCGCCAGCCGGCTGGCTCTGGGCGGCGGGAACGGCGCTGGCGCTGCCGGCCGCGAGCCCGCTGAGCAAGACGAGGACCGCCAGCACGGAGACGAGCCGGCGCGGCATGCGCTTCATGAGTTGTGCCCCCTCGGTCGATTCGATGTTCGATCTGCTATCGAGCCTGCCCCGGGGGCGGCAATGTGTCAACCGTCACAGGACCGTGCTGCGCACATCGCCCACTCTCGGTGGTCAAGTCTGATGGCGTCGGGTACCGCTGGCGGAAGACGTGGTCACCTCGTGAGCCAAGCGCAGGTGGTCCACGAAGCCCTGCAGCGCCGCTCGCCGGTCGTCCCGGTCCGGCACACGCACGATCGCCGAGGGATGCACGGTGACGACCATGGGCGGACCGAACGCAGACTCCAGCACCTGCCCGCGCAGCGATGCGATCGCGCGGGCCTTGCCCAACGCCGCCCGCACCGCGGTGGCGCCCATGGCGACGACCACCGCCGGGCGCACGTGGGCGATCTCCTCACGCAGCCACAGCGAGCACGCCTCGATCTCGGTGGCGTTGGGGCGCTTGTGGATGCGGCGTTTGCCGCGCGCCTCCCACTTGAAGTGCTTGACCGCGTTGGTGACGTACACGGTGCCCCGGTCGATCCCCGCCGCCTCCAGCGCGTCGTCGAGGACGCGCCCCGCGGGGCCGACGAAGGGGACGCCCTGCTTGTCCTCCTGGTCGCCGGGTTGCTCACCCACCAGCATCATGGCGGCAGGCACCGGCCCCTCGCCGAACACCGTCTGGGTGGCGCGCCGGTACAGGTCGCAGCGATTGCACTGCGCGGCCCCGCCGGCGATCTCGGCGAGCCGCCGGGCATCGGCACCGGGCGTCGTTGCCCGGCTCACCGTCGGCCTGCCCGCTCGCTACAGCCGCGCTGCGAACTCATGCGTTTGGTGGAGCGGCCGAGATGTCGCGGAGCGCCGATTCCGGCTCACCCCGGCGCGCCAGGTCCCCCAGCGACACGATCCCCACGATTTCGTTGTTGTCCACGACCGGTAGCCGGCGAACCGCATGGCGCCCCATGAGGTCGGCCGCCTCGTCGACCTCCGCCTCGGCGTCGACGACGGTCAGCTCGGGGCTGCAGACGTCGCCGACCGGCGTCGCGTCGGGCTGGCGGCCGCCGGCCAGTGCCCGCACGACGATGTCGCGGTCGGTGACGATGCCACGGAGGGCGCCGTCGCCAACGACTAGGACGTCACCGATGTCGTTGTCCCGCATGACCTCGGCGGCCTGCCGGATCGAGGCCTGGGCATCCACGCTGAGGGGGTTGGTCATCATCACGTCTCGCACGATGGTCGCCATCGCTGGTCTCCCTGTGTGGTTGGTTGTGCTCGGCGCGCGCTACCCCGGCAGAGGGTGACGAAACGGCCGCCGTTGGTGCCCCGGTGGCGATCAAGCGCCGAGCATGTACCGGCGCAGGCGGTGGATCGCCTTGCGCAGCAGCCGTGACACCTGCATCTGGCTGCAGTCCAGCACCTCGGCGATCTGCGACTGCGTGCGCTCCTCGAGGAAGTATCGGCGGAGCAGATCGCGGTCCCCCTCCGACATGAGCTCCAGGCTCTGCCGCAGCGCCGTGCGGTTCTCGATGCCCAGGAAGCCCTTGTCGGGCCGGCCGATCACCTGTTCCGTTGGCAGCCCGCTGGCCGGGTCGGGGGCGTCGAGCGACGTGGTGATGCGGGCATCCTCGGCGGTGAACGCCTCGAGCACCTCGCGCTCGTCGACGCCGATGAAGTCGGCGATCTCGCCGGGCGACGGCGCACGCCCGAGGTCGTGCGTCAGGAGCTCCTGGGCGTCTCGCACCGGCGTCGACAGCTCGTGGACCCGCCGAGGGACCCGGATGGCCCAGCCGGCGTCGCGAAAGTGGCGGCGCAGGGAACCGATGATGGTGGGCTTGGCGAACGCCAGGAACGGGGTCCGCCGGTCGGGATCGAAGCGCTTGAGGGCCAGCAACAGCGCCTCGTACGCGACCTGGGTCAGGTCGTCGACCGGCTCGCCGCGGCGATAGTGGCGCCGGGCCTGGGCCTCGGCGTGACCGCGGTACTGCTCGACCAGCGCCTGGAGGGCATCCGTGTCGTCTTGCCGGGCATACCGGACGTGCAGCGCCCACAGCTCCCGTTCGACGGCCGGACGATGGGTCCGGCTCTCCACCCAGCGCCGGTCAACGGCGTCGGAGGGGATGGTCAGCGCGGCATGGGCCCGGTCCGACGCCTGGGTCAGGTCGTCGATGGCCCGCTGGCAACGGCGGGCCTCGCGGGCGAGCACACCGGACGGCACATCCCGTCAGTTCCCCCCGGAGGCCGTCCCTACACGTGCTCGATGGTCGTCGATGGATCAGGAGAGGGGCCGACGGGTATGGCCTTCACGGACGGATGAATACGATCCGCGCGGGATGGTCATGCCACCAAGAGCCACCGACGACCAGAGCAAGCTCCTCGCCGACATGCGCGCCCGCGTCGAGTCCGCAGCCGCCGAGATAGACCGCCTGACGTCTGAGCTGGCGGCCCGAGACGAGTGGGTCGACGAGCTCGAGAGCATCATGGACATGGCGCTGGGGCTGCTCGATGCGCCGGTCGTTGTGGTGGGCGACGACGGGCGGATCCGAGCGCTGAGCCGGGGGGCCGGCGAGCACCTCACCGGCGATGCCGTCGTCGGCAAGCCGTTGTCGTCCGTGGTCGCCGAAGACGTCTTCGCGGCCTTGGAAGCGCGGCTGGCGGCGGTGGCGAAAGGTTCGAGCGAATGGGAGGTGGACGGTGCCGAGCCGGGGTCGATGCCCCTGGACGTGCAGCCGCTGCCGAGCGGTGGGGCCGTGGTCGTGTTCGGAGTGGGGTGATCACCATGGACAACGGAAAGCCGATGCAGCACGACGAGGCCGCTGACCGCATCGAGCTGTCCCTACCACCGGACAGCCGGTACATGCGGTTGGCGCGGCTGATGGCCAGTGGGGTGGCGACGTCGTGCGGGCTCCCCCTCGAGGAGGTCGAGGACTTCCGCATCGCGGTGGACGAGCTGTGCGCAACGCTGATCGAGATGGGTGACGGCGACCCGGTGCAGCTGGCGTTCCAGATGACGGGCGATGCCCTGGTCGTGGTCGGCACCACGGCCGCGTCCGGCAACGCGGTGATCGACGACGATCGCCTGCACCTCAGCAGACAGATCCTGGACGTGGTGACTGACGGTCACGGGCTGGAGCGCTCCAGTGGCACGCTCTCGTTCATCGCCCGCAAACGCCTGCGGGGGAGCGGCGTGGGTTGACGGACCGGGCGCCCCGGCGCCGCTTCGCTCGTGATCAGGCGGCCACGTCGAGCACGAGCTGCTCGTCATCCCGGGTGAAGATGTAGCGCAGGCCCCCGACGTCGGAGACGTCGACCACCGACAGGTCGATGACCCCGTCGTCGCTCCGCCACCGGTCGAGCAACTCCACCATCTGGATGTGATCGCCGAGGTCGCCGCTGGGCTGGAAGCTCAGCGTGACCGGTGTCCCACCCGGCACCACCGCGCCGTCGATGGGCAGTGGATCGAGCGGCAACATGTCGAGAAGTACGCGCTCCGGCATGTCTTCGACGTACACCAGCTGGCAGGTTGTCATGACACCAACTCGGGATGGGCGGTCCGGTCCATCATCGAGACGTTCATGCGGGCGAGGCTGGCCCGCAGCAGGCGCGACACCTGTACCTGACTCACACCCACGATTTCGCCGATCTGCGATTGGCTGAGCCCGCTCAGGTAGCGGAGCTCGACGATGCGGCGTTCTCGGGCTGGCAGCTCGCGCAGGAGCCGCTCCACGGTCATGCGAGCGTCGACGGCATCGAGCGCCGGGTCGTCCTGCCCCAAACTGTCGACGTCGTCGTCGTCGCCGGTCGAGGCCAGGGGCGTCTTGCGGTAACAGCGCGCCGCCTCGAGCGCGTCCAGCACCTCCTCGACGGCCACGCCCGTGTGCTCGGCGACCTCTTCGGCGGTGGGCGAGCGGCCCAGCGCCTGGCTCAGGTCGTTGACGGCGACCTTGACGGTGTGCTGCAGGTCGCGGGACCGCCGGGGGACGTGCACCGCCCACGTGGTGTCGCGGAAGTGGCGCCGCAGCTCACCGGTGATCGTGGGGACGGCGAAGGTGGCGAAGGTGGCGCCATAGTCGGGGTCGAACCGCTCGACCGCCTTGAGCACCCCCAGCATGGCGACCTGGATCAGGTCATCGAGCGGTTCGCCCTTGCCGGCGAACCGCCGGGCGCAGTGGACCGCGAGCCACCGGTGGTCCTCGATCAGGCGGTTGCGGATCGCTCGGTCGCGGCTGGCCCGGTATTGCCGGAACCGTTCGAAATCCGTCGTACGCGTGGTGGTGGCGGAAGCTGTGATGGTCACGACAGTCTCGCTTCACGTGGCGTTGTGGCCACTCCTTCCCTCTTTGGCCGAGCCCTACACAAGTAGCGTCCAACCAATGGACCTCGGGATCAGCGGACGACGAGCCGCCGTGGCCGCCGCGTCGGCGGGGCTGGGGTTGGCTTGTGCGCGTGCCCTTGCCACGGAGGGCGTGCGGGTGGCGATCTGCGGTCGCCGGCCGGACCGGGTCGACGCGGCCGTGGCCGCTCTACGGGCTGCTGGAGGCGAGGCGGTGGGCCTGGTGGCGGACGTGTCCGACGCGGAGGGTGGCGGCGCGTTCGTGGACCGGGCCACCGAGGCGCTCGGCGGCGTCGACATTCTCGTGACCAACGCGGGCGGTCCGCCGCCCGGGACGTTCGCGTCGACCGACCTGGCCGCCTACTCGCCGGCGCTCGACCTGAACCTGCTTTCGACGGTCGCAATGTGCAAGGCGGCCGTCCCGGCCATGGCCGAGCGGGGCTGGGGCCGCGTCGTCGCCATCACGTCCATGACCGTGCGTCAGCCGTCGCCGACCCTGATCCTGTCGAACACCGCCCGCGCCGGTACCACGGCGTTCCTCAAGACCCTCGCCACCGAGGTTGCGCCGCAGGGGGTGACGGTCAACTCGGTGCAGCCCGGGCTGCACGCCACCGATCGGTTGGCGCAGCTCTACGGCGGCGACCTGTCGACGGCGGCGGCGACGGTCCCCGTGCGTCGGATCGGCGACGCCGACGACTTCGGCGCGGCGGTGGCATTTCTCTGCTCGGAGCAGGCGCGATTCATCACGGGGACCGCGCTGTCCATAGACGGCGGCGCCTACTCGGGCCTGATGTGAGGCCGCTGGCGGGGGGTCCGGGGGGGAGAAACTCAGTCCACGCGCAGTTGGCTCGTCAGCTCGTCGCGGCGGGCCTCGAAGTCCTCGAGTCCCATCTTCCCGTCGTCGAAGGCGGCGTGCAGCTCGGCCAGCTGCGCCAGGACCTTCGCCTGATCGACCTCGGGAGCAGGAGCCTCAGCCTCCTGCTCGTCGCTCTGCTCCGCGCGCTGCGCCTTCCGCTCGAGCTTGGCCTGGGCTTTGGCCTGCTTGTCGCGGTCCCGTTGGAGCTTGCCGAAGGTCGTTCGCCGCCGTGACACGCCTAGTCAGAGCACCCGGACGTTCTGGGCTTCGTCACCCTTGCGGCCCGGGCCGATCTCGAACTCGACCTGTTGCCCCGCCTCGAGCGAGCGGTAGCCGGTGCCCTGGATGTTGGAGAAGTGGACGAACACATCGCTCCCGTCTTCCTTCGAGATGAAGCCGTAGCCCTTCTCGGCGTTGAAGAACTTGACGGTGCCTACTGCCATGGTGTCTCTGCCTATCTCGTTCTCTGCCCGTGCCGACTCGAGGCCCGGTACTGCAGAGATGAGGCTACGCCGTGCCGGGGTCGGATCGCGCTTTTTCGAACCGACTCCCGGCTACGTTGACCCCGTGGTCGCCGAGATCGAGCGCGACACCGTCACCCTCGCCCGCCGGATCGCCGACCTGGGCACCGGCCGGCGCGCCGGCGTCCTGCGCGGTGCGTGGTGGAGCGATCGGGTGATGGACTGGGCCATGGAGCGGCCGGGGTTCAAGACCCAGCTGTTCCGCTTCGTCGACGTCTTCCCGGCGCTGACCGACGCGCCCGACGTCGCCCGTCACCTGGCCGAGTACTTCGACGGCGTGGATGCCCCCAAGGCCCTGGATCTGGGCATCGACCTCGCCGACCGGGTGCCGCTCGGGGCCCGGGTGGAGGCCCGGATCGCCCGTCGCAACATCATGCGGATGGCCCGGCAGTTCATCGTCGGCGCCTCGGCCCGCGAGGCGGTTGCCGGCCTGCAGCAGCTGTGGCGCGCGGGCAGCGCCTTCACGGTCGACGTGCTGGGGGAGAAGACCGTGGTCGGCACCGAGGCGGACCGTTACGCCGCCCGCGTCGAGGAGCTCGTCGTGGCGCTCGACGGTGCCAGCCGACACTGGGCCCCCGACGACCACCTCGAGCGCGACGACCTCGGACCGCTGCATCGCGTCAACGTGAGCGTGAAGCCCACGGCGCTGGCCACCCACTACGAGCCTCTCTCGCGTGAGGCCGGCCTGGCGTCGGCCAAGGAGCGCCTGCGGCCGATCCTGCGGCTGGCTCGGGAGCGGGGCGCCTTCGTCAACGTCGACATGGAGCACTACGACGCCAAGGACATGACGCTCCAGCTGTTCCGCGACCTGCTGTCGGAGGACGAGTTCGCCGACATGCCTGCGGGGATCGTGGTCCAGGCCTACCTGCGTGACAGCCGGGCCGACCTGGCCGACCTGGTCGCCTGGTCGGCGCGGCGGGCCGAGCCGGTCACCGTGCGGCTGGTCAAGGGTGCCTACTGGGACGCCGAGACCGTCCACGCCCGGGCAGAGGGTTGGCCCGTTCCCGTGTACGAGGACAAGGCCGACACCGACGCCAACTACGAGCGCTGCGTGCGCCTGCTGCACGACCACCACGGGGAGGTGCGGGCCGCCTTCGGGTCCCACAACGTCCGGTCGCTCGCCTACGCCATCACGTACGCCCGCCACAAGGGCATCCCGGACACCGGCTACGAGATCCAGATGCTCTACGGCATGGCCGAGCCCATGCATGAGGCCATTCGCCGGCTCGGCTTCCGGTTGCGGGTCTACGCACCGGTGGGCGAGCTGGTGCCCGGGATGGCGTACCTGGTGCGGCGGCTGCTCGAGAACACGTCCAACGAGTCGTTCGTGCGGCACCGCTTTGCCGAGGGCCGAGACCTCGACGAACTGCTGGCGGCTCCCGGTCCCCGGGACCTTCCGGTGCCCGGATGGGGCGAGCCCCGGGCACCCACCGATCCCGCCGACCCGTCGCCCTACGAGCCGGAGCCGGTGTCCGAGTGGCGCCGCCCGCCGGCACGCGACGCCATGGCCGCCGCCATCCGTTCCGTGTCGGCCGGCTTGGGGGAGCAGGTGCCGGCCTTGATCGGGGGCGAGCGGGTCACCACCCCCAACACGCTGGCGTCGGTGGATCCGGCCGTGCCCGCCACGGTCGTCGCCAGCGCCGCCGCGTGTACGGCGTCCGACGTCGACGCCGCCGTCGCCATCGCGGCGCGAGCGGCGCATGACTGGCGCCGGGCACCGGCCAGGGAGCGGGCGGCCGTGCTGTTCCGGGCCGCCGACTGGATGTGGGGTCGGCGCTACGACATCGCGGCCCTCGAGTGCTTCGAGGCGGGCAAGCCCTGGGACCAGGCCGACGCCGACGTCAGCGAGGCGATCGACTTCTGCGAGTACTACGGGCGGGAGATGCTTCGCCTCGACGGCGCAGCGGCGGACCTCGTGCAGTCCCCTCCCGGGGAGACCAACCGGCTCGTCTACCAGGGCAAGGGCGTGACCGCGGTCATTGCCCCCTGGAACTTCCCCCTCGCCATCCCCACCGGGATGACCGTGGCCGCGCTGGTGGCCGGCAACCCTGTGATCCTCAAGCCCGCGGAGCAGTCGCCGGGGGTGGCGTGGCGACTGATCGAGGCCCTGGTGGCCGGGGGTGCACCCCCGGGGGTGGTGCAGTTCCTCCCCGGCCTGGGGGAGGTCGTCGGTGCCCGATTGGTCGAGCACCCCGAGGTCGCGGTGATCGCCTTCACCGGGTCGCGCGCCGTCGGCCTGGCCATCAACCAACAGGCCGCGGTCACCCCGCCCGGCCAGCGCCACGTGAAGCGCGTCATCGCCGAGATGGGGGGCAAGAACGCGCTGATCATCGACGACGACGCCGACCCCGACCAGGCCGTGCCGGCGGCCGTCGTGTCGGCCTTCGGGTACGCAGGGCAGAAGTGCTCGGCGGCCAGCCGGCTGATCGTCGTCGGCTCGATCTACGACCAACTGGTCGAGCGGGTGGTCGGGGCCACCCGCGAGCTGCTGGTCGGCCATCCCTCCCGCCCGGAGGTGCAGGTGGGACCGGTCATCGACGAGGAGGCGCACAAGCGGGTCCTGCGCTGGATGGAGGAGGCGCCCCAGCAGGGCCGCATCCTCGGCCAGCACGACGACGTGCCCGATGAGGGCTACTTCGTCGCCCCGACGGTGGTCGAGGTGGACGATCCCGACGCCCCGATCGCCCGCGAGGAGATCTTCGGCCCGGTGCTCACCGTCCTGCGGGCCCACGACCTCGACGCCGCCATCGAGATCGCCAACCGATCCGAGTACGCGCTGACCGCTGGTATCTACTCGCGCTCACCGGCCAGCATCGCCCGGGCGGCCGCGGAGCTGCGGGCCGGGAACGTCTACATCAACCGGCACATCACCGGCGCGGTCGTGGGCCGCCAGCCCTTCGGGGGCTTCGGCATGTCCGGGGTGGGCTCCAAGGCGGGCGGCCCCGACTACCTGCACCAGTTCCTCGACCCCCGGGTGATCACCGAGAACACGCTGCGCCAGGGCTTCACACCCGAAACGGCGTGAGCGGCCGGGGGTCCCCGGTCGCGTTTGTTCGCGGGAATGGTCGCAGGAGCAGCCGATCCCGATCAGCCGGCGTCCTGCTGAGTGTGATCCTCGCTGTCGATCACGAGGTCGACGAGCGGCAGGACGCGGTGGCGAAGCTGCTCGGTGAGGGCGATCTGCGTGGTGCTGCGATCGATGCCCTGCACCTCGAGGATGCGACTGATCACGTGCTGCAGGTGGTCGTTGGTTCGGGCCACGACACGGCAATGGAGGTCGCCCGGCCCGGTGACCGAGTGGATCTCGAGGACCTCGGGGATCTCGCGCAGGTGCTTGGTGACGTCCTCGAGGCGACCCTGGGCGATCTCCAGGCTCACGAATGCCAGCACCTCGTAGCCCATGGCGCGCAGATCGAGCCCCGGGTCGAACCCGGAGATGATGCCGCGCTGCTGGAGCTTGTCGAGCCGTGCCTGTACCGTCCCGCGGGCGACGCCGAGCTGGCGGGCCAGCTCCATCACGCCGGCGCGAGGCGTGTCGCACATGGCCCGGATCATGCGGGCATCGAGGCCGTCCATTCCGGTGGGCAACATGAGCAATGTGTCTAACACACTCGCTCGCTCACTGGCTGAATTGTCCAGCGTCTAACCGTTGAGTTGACGTCTTGATCCCCCACGCGTTTCCTGGGTCGTGCAGTTCGACCATGTGGGACAGCCCCGACGTTGTCCCACCGAGGGGTGAATATGGCCACGACCGCGCTCCACCATGATCGCCAGGGAAAGCCGGTGGCACCACCCGTTATCGGCGGGATCGATCACGTCGAGTGGTGGGTGGGTAACGCCCGCGCCTTTGCGGGCCTGCTGACGTCGGCATTCGGATTCGAGGAGGCGGCGTACGCCGGTCCGGAGACCGGGCGCCGCGACCGGGTGTCGCACCTCCTGCAGCAGGGTCGCATCCGGTTCATCGTCACGGGTGCGCTCGGGCCCGAGTCCCCGATCGCCGAGCACGTCCGTACCCACGGCGACGGGGTGAAGGACATCTGCTTCCTGGTCGACGACGCCGAGGCCGCGTTCGCGGCGGCCGTGGCGCGGGGCGCCGTGCCGGAACGGGAGCCGAGGGTCGACACCGACGAGCTGGGCGGCATCCACCAGGCCGCCATCCGCACCTACGGCGAGACCGTGCACACGTTCCTCGATCGCTCGGCGTACGCGGGCCCGTTCGCGCCGCAGTTCGGTCCTCCGGTGCTTCCTACTCCCGCCGGGGAGCCGGTGGGCCTCACCCGCTTCGATCACATCGTCGGCAACGTCGAGCTCGGTCACCTCGACCAGTGGGTCGACTACTACCGCGACGTCCTGGGCTTCGACCTGCTGGTCCACTTCGGCGACGACCAGATCTCGACGGAGTACTCGGCATTGATGTCGACGGTGGTGTGGAACCACGACAAGGTCGTGCTGCCTATCAACGAGCCCGCAGAGGGCCGCCGCAAGAGCCAGATCGAGGAGTACCTCGACTACTACCGGTCGCCGGGGGTCCAGCACCTGGCGCTGCACACCCCCGACATCGTGCACGCCGTCGGCACCATGCGGGATCGGGGCGTGCGCTTCCTCGAAGTCCCGCCCGAGTACTACGACGACGCTCGCTCGCGGATGGCCGGGATCGACCTGCCGTGGGGCGACCTGGGCGAGTTGGGGATCATGGTCGACCGCGACGAGGACGGCTACCTGCTGCAGATCTTCACCGAGACGGTCTGCGATCGGCCCACGGTGTTCTTCGAGATCATCCAGCGCGAGGGCGCGACCGGCTTCGGCGCCGGCAACTTCAAGGCCCTGTTCCAGGCCATCGAGCGGGCTCAAGCCGCCCGCGGCAACCTCTGACCCCGCGGTCGCGGCCAGCGAGGGGATGCCTCCCGCCGTCGCGGCCCGTAGGGTCAGTCGGGCTGGTCGGGCCCGGTCAGCCGCTGGACCACCACGATCGATCCGTCACCTTCTCCGAGCGCCAGCGGCTCGGTGAGGGAGTCGGGCGAGGGGAAGCTGAACCCCAGCCGAGATGCCTCGATGGCGGCGCGCGCGACGGTCGCCTCGAGGTGCTCGACGGCAGCTTCGTGGTCGAGGCCGTCGGTCGCCTGCTCGAGTCGGGCGCGAGCCTGCGCCACGAAGGGTGCGAGCTCGGCGGGTAGCGGATCGGGAGTGGTCTCGGCCAGCGGGGGGTCTCCTGGTTCGACGGGTTCATAGAGGCTATCGGCAGGATTCGAGACCCGCCCGCCGAGATGCCACAGCGCCCGGCGAGCCCGGAGGAGTGGCAGTACCCATGTGGTAGCTTGCTCGTTCCACCGGGCCGTTAGCTCAGTTGGCTAGAGCACTTGCATGACGCGCAAGGGGTCAGGGGTTCGAGTCCCTTACGGCCCACCCGGAAAGCCCTGCTCAGAGCACATCTCTGGCTGGGGCTGCTTCGCGAATCACCCGAACGTAGCCAGTTTGAGCGTAGCCTTTTGACCAGTGGCTACGTCGGGGAGGTGCGACTGTGGCAGAGAGAGGTCCGAGTGTCCGGTGGAGCGAGAGCGCGCAACGGTGGATGGCGTGGGTGCGGTTCCCCGACGGCTCCCGCCGGAAGGTGGAGCGCATCGACAAGGCCGACGCGCAACGGGACCTGAACGAGCTGCTGGCACTCCGGGCGTCCGCCGAGGCACCGGGACCGCGGCGGCAGCGACTCGTCACCTTCGGCGAGGTGATCGACGCCTGGATGGGGGAGGGCTGCCGGACGGCGGCGCCGAGCAGCCGGGGTCGTCACGCCCGGACCAAGTCGCCGAACACGATCGCCAACGTTCGTTACCTGCTCGACGGTCACGTGCGGCCGGAGATCGGCAAGCTGTGGGTGGATCGGACGACAACCGAGCGCCTCGAAGCCGTCTTCCGGAAGATGGCGGACGGGGGCTACGCCACCAGCACGATCCACCACACGTGGCTGTACCTCAATCAGGCCTGCCTGCACGCCTTGCGCCAGCGTCGAACCAAACAGAACCCGGCGGCCGACGTCCTGCTGCCCGAGGCCCGGCTGTCCAAGACACGCAAGTCGTTCACCGTCGAGCAGCTCGAACGCCTCCTGGTCGACGCCATCCCCCAGGACGCGCGCCCGGCCATGTGGCTGACGGGACTGATGTGCGGGCTCCGGCCAGGCGAGCTCGCGGGCCTGCGGTGGCCGTTTGTCGACATCGACGGCGACGAGCCGAGCATCGACGTGGTCGAGCGCGCCCACGAGGTCGGCGACCGCTACGCCGGCCAGGCCAAACCCAAGACCGCCCGGCGGGGTCGCATCGGCCTGCACCCACTGGTCGTGGCCGCCCTGCGGCGCCACGGAGACGACATGCGCCTGCTGGGCCTGTACGAACCCGAGGGGTTCGTGTTCTGCACTCGCAACGGGACCGCCCTGTCACTGTCGAACCTACGGCGGGCGTTCCAGCAGCTGTGCGACCGGGCCGGGTTGGTGGGGGAGGAATGGACCACCTACGAGCTGCGCCACTCGTTCGTCTCGCTCGTCGCCGACCAGCTGGACGACCTGGTGAAAGTCGCGGATCTGGCAGGTCACGCCGACACCCGCACCACGCAGGGCTACCGGCACGCAGTCCGGCCATCGCTACCGCACGCCATCGAGGCGTGGGATCGCCTGCTCGGGCGGGAGCCAACCGGCCGGGAGCGCGCAGCCTCATAGTTACCGTGACAGTGTGCCTGGTATCCTTTGGTACTTGGATACCAGGAGGACTTCATGGCCAGCGCTCCGCTCAAGGTTGATCCAGAGACCGATGCCGTCATCACCCAAGCGGCTCATTTCCTCGGCATGACCAAGAAGGACTTCGTGGCCGCGGCCGTCCGTGAGTACGCGGCCGACCGGCGTGCCGAGATCGAGGAAGGCGTGCGTAAGGCTGCAGCCGTGCTCGATGGCACTCGCCGGGCCGAGGTTGCGTTGCTGGCCGGGGTCAGCCCCGAGGAGGTAGATGAGCTGGGCGGCGTGCGGGAGTGACGGCCCTACGAGTGCGCCCCACGCTTCGTTGCTTGCGAGACGACCTAGCCGTCACCAAGCCGCCGCCGGTCGACCAGCCCCTCGACATCATCGATCATCCGATCCTGCGCAAGGCCAACGCCAGCTTCCCGACTGCCGATACCCCAGGCGAGCGCATCGCGGCGATCGACGACACGGTGCTGTTCAAGGTCAAGATCCAGCGCTGGCGCGGTGCAGTGTGGCGGCCGATCTCCGAGCAGTGGCCGGTGGCTGCAGGGCGCCGGCAAGCCGGTAGCCCGGACGACTTCTATGCCGACCTCGCGGCCCGCGGCCGACAATGGCGGGCTGAAACCAACGCGGCAGGCGCGCTCCGTGTCACGACCGACACCTATGTGGAACGGCTGCACCCGACCGAGCAGGACCGCCGTCGGCTCGCGCTCGAGGAGGCAGACCGACGGTCGCGCGCCTACCGAGAGGTCGTGCCCCGCCTCGTGCGTTTGGCCGCCGACTCCGGGGAGGAGGAACGGGACGAGGCGGCTGGCTACACGATCGGCGTCCTGATCGAACGGCGGGAACTCGACGAGGTGTATGTGGGCCTGCGCATCGTCGGCCCCGTCTCCGTCACCGACCATGTCGTGATCCTCGCGAGGGTGCCGGGCACCGAGATCGATAGCTGGTTCATCGACACCATGCCGCTCCGCCCGTCCGAGCCGGGTGAGATCGTGTGGTCGACGCTCATCGACCTGTCCGTTCTCGACCAGACCTGAGGGCGAGACCGATCGAACCGTTGCCATGGCGAACATCAGGACGATCCCCAAGGTGACGAATGTGGAGGTGCGGCCGCCATGGGCTGTGCCTGAATTCGACGACGGTGTCATGCGTGAGGTCGATCTGTCGGACGAGCTGTGGGGCGGACGTTCGAGCCGTTGAAGAATCCTGTCCTCTTCGCCACTGTTGCAGTCGATCACGTAACGGTCGTGTGGCCGGACGGCCTGGACCTCGACCCACTCATGCTCCATGGTGACCTGGAGCCCGCGGATCGATGGGTTCCGCCGCTGGGTCGGGTAGCTCAGCTCGTGCGTGCTCCGCGTCAGGTCAGGCGGCGTCGTCTGGGACGTCGAGGAGGCGGTCGAGGGCGGCGCGCGGGACCACAATGCGTCGACCGAGGCGAAGGCTCGGGATCTCCTCTCGGTTGACGAGCGCGTAGGCGTGACCGCGTGAGATGCCCAGCAGGTGGGCGGCCTCCTCGACCGAGACGGTCAGCGGACGGGTGGCCTTCGACGGGGCGAGGTTGTCGGTGGGACGACCGTCTCCGGCGTCGCGATTGTGATAGTCGACCATGATTCAGCCCTCTACAACGAGAGTCCCTGGGCTGGTCCCCCTCGGTCGAGGGAATCCAGCCGGTGGCGCAGCTCCGCGGGTGCCGTGAGCTGCAGGACGTGCTCCGACCAGCCGGCCAGCCGGTGCGCGACGGCGCGGGCGGCGAGCGGGCGCTCGCCCGCGAGTTCCGCCACTTCCTCGTGGAGGTTGTCGATCAGTTCTCGGACCCGGGCCGGCACAGCCGTGACGAGCAGCGGCTGTGCGTGGTGGAGCTCCAACTCGTCCTCCGCCGTGGTGCGGCCGTGCTCGGTGGGTGGATGGTCGTGGCGCCCGGTCCAGCCGCAAGAGCAGGCGGCGACGTAGGCGTCGAGGGCGTCGGTGTCCCGGGTCCAGGTGGACGTGAGAGTTCGGTCGGGCAGCCGGCGAGCGGCGTAGCCCTCGTGGTCTTCCAGATCGTCGAGGATCA
Organism: Acidimicrobiales bacterium; assembly: GCA_035697145.1. Classification (GTDB taxonomy): domain Bacteria; phylum Actinomycetota; class Acidimicrobiia; order Acidimicrobiales; family VFJN01; genus DASQUK01. The sequence continues at coordinate 14,828 of DASSDL010000169.1, read as the reverse complement.
TGCCCATGGCGGTTCTCCTTTGCTCTTGTTGGTTTCGAAGGTGAGTGGCCGGTTCGGCGTTGGCCGGGTGACGGGGTGTGCCGCCTGTGGTTGGCGCCGTTGCGCGTCGGGGTGCGTGGTGGCGCGGACTTGTTGCATCAGCAGCTCGTAGGCGAGCAGGAGCGCCACGGGTGGCCACGCGGCGACGAGCCGGCCGACGAGCGTCGGCTGGGCGCCGGCGACGTTGGCGGCCAGCGATGCGGTGAGCCCGGCGAGCATGGTGATCCATGCGAGCCAGCCGGCGGACCGACCCGACCGCTGTCGGGTGAGCATGGTGCGCGACGCGGTGAGGATCAGCCCGTCGACGCTGATCGGGAGCAGCCAGGCGCGCCACTCCTCGCCGGCCATGTCGGCGAGGAGCCGTTGATGGTCGTAGGAAGCGATCGCCGCCACGAGGGCGACCGCGAGAACGGCCAGCATCGTGGTGCGAGCGATGCCGGGTCCCGTGTTGCCAGGGGCGATCGGCTCTGCCGCTGGTTCCGAATCGGCCTGCCGGCCGACGGTTGGAGAATTCTCTGGAAGGCCGTCTCGTGCCGGAGTGCTGCGGCGGACCTCGAGGGTGGGGTTTTGGCGCGCCTCGAGGATGCGCTGACTTCCCCACCGGCCCGATCGGCCGAACAGGGCGCCGAGGGCAACGCCTGTGAGCGGCGTCCCGTTGCGCACGCTGTGGAGATAGGCACGGCGGGCCGCGGCCTGACGCTCGGCCCCGGTCGGCCAGTCCCCGTCGCGGTCTGCCGCCCCATTGGGTGAGACGTTCTGCAGCTCGTAGGGCTGCGGCGCGTTCACGGTCGGCTTTCCTGCTGGCAGCGTTCCGGCGCCCACCAGCCGGCCCACGACACCTCCGCTCGACGCCGGCGCTTCCTGGCGCCTTCGTAGCCGAGGCCGAGTCGTGTGGCGACCTCGCGCAACGGGCGCCCGGCGATGCGCGTCTCGTAGATCAGCCGGGCATCGTGCTCCCCCAACACTCCGGCATGGACCGCGGTGGCCAGCAACGTGCTGGCCGACAGGTCGGGAGTACTCGCAAGCGCCAGGTCCTCCGCGCGGCACTCGACGCAGGAACTCCACGCTCGGCACACGGCGACGGCGTGGCGAAGCCGGTGGGTGGGCAGGTCGAGGAGCCTTTGCGCTACGAACCGTGGAGGCTCATCGATGTCGTAGCGGCCAATGGCCTCGTGCAGCGCGTCGACCATGATGGCCATCGCGTCCTGTCGTTCCAGCCGCTGGGCGTACCGGAAGATCCGATGTCGGATCGCTGGCAGCAGGCAGGCGGCGAGCACGTTGAACGCCGTGGGATGTCTGTTGGTCACGTCGACGAGCGCGGCGAGGAGCTCGTCTTGACGCTGCCGGGTGCCGGTGCGCAGCTCGACGCGTAGGTCCTCGTAGGTCAGCCCGCCGAGGGCCGGCTCGTGGCTGGTCCAGGCGTCCCATTGCGTCCGGGTGGGCGCGGCCCGCTCGAGTGCTGTCTCCAGGTTCGGTGAGATGGTGCGTCGCATCGTTGCCCCTACTCCTTCACCCACCCCCGACGAGGCCGATCGCGACGGGTGACGTCGCGCCGGTGAGGGGCGTCGGGGGGGTGTGGGGGGCTGGGGCCTGGGCCGGGGGTGTCCGTGCACACCCCTCTAGGCCGCGCAGGACCCCGAAATCTCACACGCTTCGGCGAAAAATTCCGGAGAACAGCGGGATCGACGGGCTGCAGGGTCGTCACGTCCGACTAATGCGACGGAGGCCGCCGGTTTCTTCACCCCGCCGATCGAAATCTGGAGCTGCGTACTCCCGAGGTAGCTCCCGACCTTCGTCCCCGGGCACGCCCGCCGCACGGTCCCGACCACACGCCGCCCGACGACACGCACGCGGCGACGACGCACGGCGATCGTCACGCGACCGACACACACCGCGTGTCCCTAAACACCGATCGCACGCGCCGATATCCCCCCGAAGAGCCCTCGAACCAGCTCGACCCTTCGAGCTGCCGCTCAGGGCCTGACGGCCATGAACACCTTCCCAAAGAGCCCCGTCCCCTCAACGGCAGGCATTTGCCAGCCCTCCGGGCAGGCCGGCCCCGTCTGCCGCGTCACCGTCGAGCGGCGGGTGTCACGGTGCTGACGATCACGAAGCTGACGGGCGCCGAGTACCTCATCCGGTCGGTTGCGAACGGGATGGAGGACTACTACATGGGCGCCGGTGAGGCACCCGGCGTGTGGCGTGGCCGATGGGCCGCCGAGTTCGGCCTGGAAGGCGTCGTCGACGCCGACGCGTTGCGGGCGCTCGTCAACGGGCTCGACCCGAAGACCGGCGTTGACCTCTTAGCCGGGCACCGCGAGCGCAAGGTGCGCGCCATCGACGTCACACTCTCAGTGCCAAAATCGGCCTCGTTGCTGTGGGCGCTCGGCACGCCAGAGACCGCCTCCGTCGTGTCGATCGCGGTGGTCGAAGCGACCGATGTCGCGCTCGCCTTCCTCGAGGAGCGGGCCGCGTTCGCCCGCCAGCAGCAGGGCGGCGTGCGGCGGCGCGTGCCAACCCACGGCTTCGCCGTCGCTACGTTCGCCCATCGGACCAGCCGGGCGGGCGACCCGCAGTTGCACGTCCACTGCTTGATCCCCAACATCGTGCGCCGCGCCGATGGGGAGCATGTTGCGTTCGACGCGAACCCGCTGCACGTGTGGGGCAAGGCGACGGGCACCGTGTTCCTCAACGAGCTCGAACGGCTCCTGACCCAGCGGCTCGGGGTTGCGTGGGGTCCGGAGCGCAACGGCTGCCGGGAGATGGTGGGGTTCAGCCGCGACCAGCTGCGAGCGTTCTCGAAGCGCACGGTCGCGATCGAGACGCACCTGAAGGCCGCCGGCGAGGTCGTGCACGACTCCAAGCGAGCTCGCATGCGCGCCGACGACTACGCGTCGCTCGCTACCCGCCAGGCCAAGGACACGTCCGCCACGCCCGAGCAGCTCCGTCAGCGATGGGCCGCGGAGGCGGAAGCGGTGGGTCTCCGGCTCGGCCGTGGCGTGGAGGACCTGGTGATCGGCCGCCAGCTCGAACGGTTGGTGCCACTGACCGACGGCGAGATCTTCGCGGCACTCGTGGACCCGGCGACCGGGTTGTGCGCCACGGAGTCCCGGTTCTGCGAGGCGCACGTCGTTGAGCGGGTCGCAGCGCTCTCCGGCGGACGTCTGAATCTCGATGACATCGTCAGGGCCTCCGAGCAGTTTCTCGCGTCGGAGCTGGTCGTGCGACTCGCACCCGATGTCACGCGTCGCCGGCCCCCGGAGTGGTCCACCGTCGAACTACGGGCCGTTGAAGACCGGCTGCTCGCGCGCCTTGCAGAGCTGACCGATCGGCGGGTGTCGTCCATCGACCAGGCAGTCGTCGAGGCTGCGATCGCCGCCGAACCGAAGCGCTTGGGCCGAGACCAGGCCGCCGCGGTCCGCGTCCTGTGCCGCGAGGGCCCCGGAGTTCGAGCGTTGAAGGCGCCGGCCGGCTACGGCAAGACCACCGCCGTGCACGCCGCCGCCACAGCGAACCAGTCTGCCGGCCGCCGCGTCATCGCCGTAGCGCCCACCCACAAGGCCGTCGGCGAGCTCCGCGCCACCGGCCTCGACGCCCACACGGTCGCCCGGCTTCGTTGCCAGCTACGCGAGACACCGCTCGCCCCCAACACGACGGTGATCGTGGACGAGACGTCACAGATCGGCACGCGAGACGCCGCCGTCGTCCTCGACGCCGTCGCCGCCACACCTGCTGCCGAGGTGTGGTTCGTGGGCGACGCCCGCCAAGCCCAGTCCGTCGCTGCTGGTGGCGTCGCGCCGGAGCTCGAGCGGCTCGCCGAGTATGGCGCCATCCCGGCCGCTGTGCTCGAGGTGAACCGCCGCCAACGCCACCCGGCCGAGCGCGCCGCTCTCGCCCGCTACCGCGCCGGCGACCTCGACACCAGCAAGACGATCCGCACCGACCACGGATGGGAACACGAACTGCCCACTCCCGGCGACACGCGGCAAGCCCTCGCGGTCGCCGCGGTCAAAGACGCTGACCGCTACAGCGCCGAGCACGTCGCCGTGCTGGCCGTGAGCCATGCCGACTGCGAAGACCTTGCCGACCTTATCCGAGCCGTTCGTGCCGCCCGCGGCGAGTTGCGAGGCCCCACCCTCACCGGCCCCGGCTGGGGTCCCGACCCGCGCGTGTACGCCGCCGGCGATCGCGTGCTCGTCCACGCCAACCTCGACCACGCCTCCGGCTGGCGGGTCCACAACGGCTCGACGGGCACGGTCCTCACCGTGACCGCCGACGGGCTCGATGTGCTGCTTGACCCCGGCGACCAGGTCCACCTCCGCCGCAACCTTGTCGGCGGGTTTCGCCCGGACGGCACCCCGAACGTCTCGCACGCGTGGGCGCGAACCGTCGACGGCGCCCAGGGCGGCACCTGGCAGCAGGTCCATCTGCTCGGCACACCCGCGCTCGACCGTTTCACCGGCTATGTCGGTCAATCCCGCGGCCAGGCACCGACCCACACCTGGAACACGCGTGCCGAAGCCGACCACCCCCTCAGCCTCCTGGCCGACGACCGGTCACCGGGAGAGGCCGTGCTCGACGCCATGCGACGAGACGAAGCCAAGACCCTCGCCGCCCACGACGACCCCTGGAGCCTCGACAACCGCCTCCGCGCTGAGCGGGACGAGCACGCCGCGGTTGTCGCCACGCGACCTCCCGACCCGCGAGCCAATCTCCAGGGGGCACGCGGCAGGCTCGCGCGCGCCATCGACGGGCACCACTGGGCCGTCGAAGGACTCGCCCAGCGCGAGAACGAGCGCGCCGGGCTGGGGCCGCTCGTCCGAATCCGCCGAGGCGGACGTGACGAGGTGGCCCGCGCGGACGAGGCGCTCGCCGGTGCCCACCGCCGCCTCGAGCGAGCGGAACAAGCACTCCGAGGCGCCGACGCCGACATCGCCCGCCTGGAGCAAGCCGCCGCAGCCCGTGCGGCTTGGGACCATGCCCACGGCTGGCGCGTCAACCGCATCGCCGGGATCGACGACACGCTTGCGCAACACTGGGCCGAGGTCGCGTTACGAGCCGTGCGCGCCGATGACCCCCTCGCCTTCGGCACCGACCGTCTCCGCGCCGCTCACGCCACCTTCCGCGGAGACCTTGGGCGGCTCACCGCGAGTCTGCCGTCAGACCGACGCGACGCCCTCGCTCGCGCCCGAACCGACCTGCGCCATCATGAGCACGAGCTCCGCGTGCTGAACCGCGAGCTCGCCCAGGCGCGCACCGCGGTCGAGGTCGCCAGCCGCAGGCGTTGGGGCCGTCGGGACAGGCCCGGGATCGAACAGGCCCGCGCGCGGCTCGAGGCGGCGAGGTCCGAGCTCGCACAGGCCGTCGACCTCGTCGCCGGAAGCCGGCAGACCGTCGCCGAGGAGCGGCAGGCCGTCGCCGACTGGTCCGCGGCCGTGCGAGCCACTGCCGACCAGCGGGCAGACCTCACCTCGGCTGTCGCCGACATCGCTGGCGCCCTCGACATCACCCGGCCGGAGCGCGTCGCCGCCGCTACCCGTGACCCCAGCAGCGAGCTCTGGCGGACCCTCGGCCCACCGCCAACAACCAGAGGCGGACTCGCAGCATGGTGTGGCATCGCCGAACGCGTCGAGGCGCGGCGAGACCAGTTCCCCGACACTTGGCTATCCGGCCATGGCGCTCCAAGCGCAGATGACTTCGCGGACCTTCGCCTCAGACTCCACCTCCACCTCCACCTCGATCATCGGCGAGACGGGATCGCCGCGCTGGTGGAACGTGCCCCGGCCATCATTGACTACGCCAGTCAGCTCGACCCCAGCCCACCCCGGTCGCCAATCGAGGACCGTGCGGCGTGGCAGCCCGCCGTCGACGCCGCGGACCGAGCACTCGCTGTCGAACAAGCCCGGTCGACGGAGCGCGGGCTTGGCGTCGAACTTTGAACGGCTCGTAACGCCTATGCCGCTCAGCTACGTGCACCGTCGACCAACTCGTATGGCTACAGCCAACGGCGACTTCGGTCGCTCCAGGTCAGCGGGTCAACCGAGGGCGGCCGCCAAGAGTCCGCCAGCTTGCCGCCACTCTGCCGCCAGACAACACGGGAAATCGGTTCCACCCCACGCCGACCGGTGTCCTGTAGGGCAAGAATCACCTGGTTGCACGGGCGCAGGCTCGTGTCGACCGCAGCGGTGGTGGCTCGTCCTGGTGGCTCGACCGAGTGATGCGACCCTGAGAGGGGCGAGACCCACGTCGGAATCCAGGTCCGGCTCGTCGGCGCCATCCGGCTCGATAGCGGCGCGGCCCTGCTGCCCAAACGGACCGGCGGTCGTCGCATATGTCGCCCTTCAAGCCGCCGTCAGCGAGGAGCACCTCGAGCACACCCGTTCGACTTGGTGGTGCGCTTTGCCGTGGCGACAGGTCTCCGGCCGAGCGAGCGCTGCGGCCTGCGCGTCGGTCCGTTGAACCTGGTGAAGGGCACGGTTGAGGTTGCCGAGGCGCTGACGGTGATCGGTGGTCGAACCGAGGTGGGTCCGACCAAGAGCTACGCGCGTCGCACCGTTGGGCTGCCGCGGTCGATCTGCGACGATCTCGGAGAGTTCCTGACACGCCGCGCCCAGGAGCGCCAATGCCCTCCGTCGCCTGACGATTACGTGTTCACTGCTCCGCGGGGTGGTCCGCTTCGTCGGGATCTGCTCTTGAAGCGGTTCACCACATTCTTGATGACACCATCGGGAATGCGGACGAAGGCGGCGACTCCGCGCCGCGTCGGCCCGGAGACAGTTGTGTTCGCCAGCGCCGCCCAGGCGCTCGCCGACCGACTGACAGCGATCCGCTAGCCCACAACCGACCGCCACCAGCACACCGCCCCTCGTCCTACGGGTCGGGGGGCGGTTCCGCGTTCATGGGGTGGGCATTGCCCCTCTCGGGCGGTTGTTACCGTGGGCCGATGGCGCTTGCGGCGCTGGTGGTGTCGGTCCTCGCTCTGCTGACGTCGGGGTTCGCGTACTGGCGACAGGTGAAATGGGCCAGGATCGCAGGCAGGGCTCAAGTGCGGATCGCGGCAATCGAAGGGGAGCGCCACACGACCGCTCTGCTCGAGCGGATGCGTGCTGCGTTGTCCGTCGAGTTTGAGCCCGTCGGCACGGACAGCCACATGCTCGTGGTCCGAAACGAGGGTCCGGCGACCGCCCACGGCGTGACCATCGACCTCGCGCCGAGGGCCAGAGTAGTTGAGCCCCAAACCTTTCAGCGTGGAAGGTTTCACCGGACCGGCGTCGCCCCCGAGCTGCTCAACTCCCCGTTCCCCGCGACCATCTCTCCCCGGGCTGAAGCCACCGCGCTCCTGAGCGAAAACCTCGCCACGGTTACGCAGCTCACGGGCACGCTCAAGTGGGCGGACGGCGAGGGCGCCCACGAGAAGCACCTCGACCTGTCGATCCGCTGACCCCCCGGTAGGTCGCCGAGGGCGCTCCGCCGACGTGTGCGGGGGAGGGGCTACCCTCGGCAATGTGGGCGAGCAGAAGGTGATGACCGCCGCGGAGCTCGAGCAGCTTCCTTTGGGAGAGCGGCACCGCATCGCCGCGGAGGCGATCGTCACCGACCTGTCACAGGTTCCGCCGGAGTTCCTCGACCGAGCCCGCCAGCGCGGACGGGAACTGCTCGAGGAGCGTGGCGTCGTCCTGCCGCCATCCACGTGACTCGGCGGATCGTCCGTGCCACCACAGCGTGCTTCGTTGACCTCGATCGTCAGCTCGGGCCCGATCGAGGTCCTCACGGGCGAGCCCTCGGCGACCGACTTCCTCGTCATCGAATTACCGCCATCGTCGAGCAGTTCGCCACCGGCTTCGACACCCTGCCCGAGGCCGTCGAGGGCGTGGCCGAAGCTCGGATGGTCATCGGCACTAGCCGGCTCCGTCCGTGCCTTCGCCGTCTACGGGCTCCTGATGAACGACGACTCGGTCGAAATCATCGGCATCGAGATCGACACCACCTCGTAGCCGGCCACGGCGACCGCGGCAGACCACAGACAGACCGCAAACGGACCGCAAAACGGACCGCAAAACGGCGTCATCCGACGACATCCGACGGTACGGCTTGGCACACAGAAATGGGCGCTGACCTGGGGAGACAGCCCTTAAACCTGCCTGTGGACAGCCCTTAACCTGCCTGTGGACAAGTGCAGAGCGCTACGTTCGTGAGGCCGCCCACGTGCTCCGTACCTCGACAACGACCGTGCGCCGTCTGGTCGATGAGGGTGTGCTGCCTACCGTGCCCCACATGGGCCAACGCATCGTGATCCCCCGTGCCGCGGTCGCCAAGCTCGTTGCCTCGGGAAACTCAGCGACGAAACCCATGACGCACTTGCGCGTCGCGGACCGAAGCTGACTCCGGAACCTTCGCCGGCACTTCAGGGCTTCTCCCGCCGGCGGGGCGGCACGCGGCCCGTCCCGCACCTTTGCTGCTAACGGGAGCGTGGATGGACAGGTCACCGAGGGGAACATGTGGCCGCTGCATACGTGGTCTCGCGCAGCCTCAACTGGCACTGAAGCCACGCTCGGCGAGCCGCGCCCCTGAGCCAAGTGGACCAGATCGGTCGTTCTGCGTGCTAGACGACGACCCGTCAACGAGCGCAGAGGCGCCGATCTGCACGGGACGCGGCCGCGCTCGGGCCGACATTCGGTGCACGCGTTATGGGGGCCGCATACCGGCACTTTCGCCATACCCGAGCGACGTCAGCGCCGCCATTATGAGACGCTAACGTGTCGTGACGCGGTCCGGTCGCCCAAGACTGGCAGCCGCTCACAGGGCCCCCGGAACGGTCGTTAGGCGCTCGCTCTGCCCCCTCAAATGCGCCGCCCAGACCACGTACTGGCGAGTGCGTCTTCGGCCGCGACCGCGAGAGCCGAACAGCCAGATCACGCAACACGGGGGCAGAGTGAGCGCGAAAGTTGGGGGAACGCTTCAGCGTCGAGCGTTTCCAGCGATGCTGACATCGGCGTTAGCGTCGTTGTCAGCGCGCATTGAATCCCGAATCCGGCAGACGCCCGGACAGGCGCAGCCCCTCCGCCGAGATCCACACTCCTCATCGGCGCCAGGCGCCCGTTTGGAAGGCTCGGTCCTGTGATCCGCCCGCTCGCCGACGCAGACGCCGTCGAAGCCGAACGTCTCGTCAACCAGGTCGCTGGAAGTCGTCTGAAGGCGCGCCTCGACCCAATGATCGACGTGCTCACCCTGCCCGGGTCCGGAGCTTGGCAAGATCGGCGCTTCGCGTTGGACGCGGTCAAGTCGCAGGGCGGCCGGGTGACCGACGAGGCCCCCCCCGGCCCGGCAGCCGCGGCAGGACCGTGGCGTTCGTCCACCCGAAGGGCGCCCTCGGCGCGTTCATCGAGCTCGTGCAGGAGTAGCCGTGGCAGATCTCCACCGGCCGCGTCCCCGGCGGTAGCGTCTCGCCGGCTTCTCCTGTCGCGCAAATGGAGGGGGTATGGAAACCTTCGGTCAGGCGTACCCGGCGACGCTCGAGGTCGATAGGGCTGAGCGGATCGCCAACTGGCGCCCGATCGTGCAGTGGCTGCTGGCGATCCCGCACTGGGCCATCCTCAACGCCCTGCAAGACCTGTCCGGGGTCGTTGCCGCTATCAGCTGGTTCGTCATCCTGTTCACCGGCCGCCTCCCGGAGGCGCTGGCCAACTTGCAAGGCCTGATCATCCGCTACGGCAACCGCACGTACGCCTACGCGGGTTTCCTGCGCGAGGAGTACCCGCCGTTCACCTTCGAGACCGACGCCCCGGCGGATCCGGGCAGCTACCCGTCGGTCCGCACCGGCTTCGTGCCCGAGCTCGAGAACCGCAACCGGCTCACCGTGGGATTCCGGATCATCCTGGTCATCCCCCAGGCAATCGTCCTTGCCGTCCTCGTCGTCGCAGCGTTCGTGGCGTTGGTCATCGCCTTCTTCGCGGTGCTGTTCACTGGCCGCTGGCCGGAAGGGCTGCGCAGCTTTGTCGTGGGCGTCATGCGCTGGGGCACACGGGTCAGCGCCTATTTCCTATTGCTCACCGACAAGGACCCGCCGTTCAGCCTGGAATGAACAGCGGGTACTCCGCCCCTATCGATCAGCCCGCCGGGAGCCGACGCAACCCTCTACGCGCGGCTACCCGAGTTACGGCGAGGATCCCCGGATGCCGTGCGAGCGCAGGTGACCGCAGCTCCGCCAGCACCTGCACTCAGTCCCGCGACGACTCGTTCGAGGAGGTTGTCGAAGAGGGCTTGGCGATCTGGCTGATGGTGGGTTCGGGCGTGGTCGCGTTGGGGGACTGTCCGACGGTGTGTGTAACCGGGCGTGATCCAAGGGTCCGCGACCGAGGGTCGCGGGCCGGAGAGGATCACGACCGTGACCACAACTTCTTCTGATTCTGTTTCGTCGGGCGAGCTGTCGGAGCTGGCGCAGAGCTCGTTGCGTCGTAGCGTGTCGCCGGTGGGCGATGAGCCGGCGATGCGGGACTGGGCCGCCGAACTGGTGGAGCGGGCCCGTAGCGAGGGTGTCGAGCTGACGGGTGATAACGGGCCGGGCTCACCGGCTCGCACGCCGATGTGGAGCCATACCCGTTCACCACCCAGTTCCCCCAGCCGGGCATGCTGTGCTTCGAGGACATCGCCTTCCAGTTGATCGACCTGCCTCCGGTCTCGGCGCAGCACCCCGTGCCGTGGCTGGCCAACGCGCTGCAGCCCGCCGATGGGTGTCTCCTGGTGGTCGACCTCGGCGAACCCGCCTGCGTCGAGCAGACCGCCGAGCTGCACGGGCTGCTGGCCGCCCGACGGGTGACGCTTGTCGGCTCGTGGGAAGCAGTCCTCGACGCGGACGAGGATCCCTTCGCGTTGTGCCTGCCGACGCTGGTGGTGGTCACCAAGGCAGACCAGATCCCGGGGGTCGACGACGAGCTTGCCGCCTTCCGGGAGTTGACCGGTTGGGGGTACCCAGCCGTCGTCGTCTCAGTCGTCAGCGGGCATGGTCTCGACCAGATCGGGGCGTTCCTGTTCCAGCACGTCGGCGTGGTCCGGGTCTACACCAAGGTGCCCGGCCGCCCACCCGACCTGACCCGACCGTTCACCGTCCGGCGAGAACAGACGGTGCACGACGTCGCCGAGCTCGTTCACAAAGAGCTTGCAACCGGGCTTCGCTACGCCCGCCTCTGGCGTGACGGGATCGAAGGACGCCAGATCGGCCCGGACTACACCGTCGAGGACGGCGACATCCTCGAGTTCCACGGCTGATCGCGCCGTCCGGCGTGCGCCAAACGAGCAGCCAGAGATGTCACTCGGTTCCCAGGCGGGCATCGCTCTGGCCGCCGCGCTGGACCGCGCGAAACCGCTCCGCCGACGACCGCCCGCGCACGTGTTCAGGTAATGCGCACCTCGGGGAGGAGCCCGACCTCGCGGGCGTGCTCGACGATGGCCGGGTCGGGCCACCACGGCTCGAGTCCCAGGTCGGAGCAGATGGCTCGCGCTGCGTTGTAGCCGCCGCCGAGGCTGCCGGGGATCCCCGAGGTGAACGCCCCCGCCGCCGAGGTACAGGCCGTCGATCGGGCGGCAATCGTCATTCCGTTTCGCCCGGGTCGAGGTGGAGTCGCCCGTTCGAGCGTTGGTCGAGTGCCTGTTGGAGGGCGTGGCGGGTGGTGAAGCCGATGGCGGATGCCGCCTGATCGATGAGCGATGCGTCGTCATTGCTCGTCGAGCGGAACTCGGTGGTGACACAGCCGCCCGGGAACACGGTGTACGAGGTGGCCGCCGGCCCCGAGTGGCCGGGCTCGGTCCGCTCGTAGCGTCGTGTCCCGTCGGGGGGTGTTGGGATCGCCCCGGTGGCGTCACAGTTGGCGGTCAGCCGCACGACCAGTGCCGGAGCACCGACGCGATCGTGGTCGAGGGTGAACTTGGACCAGCCGTTCCTGGCGTTGGCGGCGCCGAACGTCCAACCCGCCGGCAACGCTCGTACGCAGGGCACAAGGGAGGCCGATGGCACCGATTGGGCCTCCAGCCAGAGCGGTTCCAGCTAGGTGCAACCGAGGCTGTCGATGGCAAGTGGTGTCGTGGTGGCGTCGCTGTTGACCAGCACCGCCCGGAACGAGACGGCGAGCAGTATCGCCACCGGCACCATCAGCATCAGCAGCGCGACGCGGCGAGCGCTCCAGCGTTGGATCCTGATCGGGCGGGGTCGGGCGGGCAACAGGACGAGGAATTCGGCGTGGAGGTCACGGCCCTTGTCGCGGAGCATCCGGCGGAGCTGGGAGGGCAGGGCGAGTCCTCGGGCGGCGGCGAAGGCTTCGCTGATCTCAGCGACGCTGAACCGGCGCAGTGCCCGCTGGTAGACGAGTTCCGGATCCGAACGCAGCGCCAGGCACAGCATCATGTTGGCCAGGTCGACGGCCTGCCTCCATGGGCTCGGGCGGGCCTGGACGAAGGCCACGTCGATCAGCAGCAGGCGGCCGTCGCGGACCAGCAGGTTGGCCGGCTTGATGTCGCGGTGGGCCAGCCCGGTGTCCCACAGCTTGCGGACGAGGTCCAGGCCGTCGTCCACGACGCGGTCGTAGATGTCGGCCTCGCCGAGCTCGGTCGCATGGTCGAAGAACTCGGTGACGAGCAGATACTCCCGCTCGGGGGTGAGCTCCACGAAGCCGTAGGGCCGCGGGGTGGGCAGCCCGGCGAGGTGCAGCTTGTGCAGCGCATAGTCCTCCTGCTGCACCAGCCGCCGCACCGTGTGGAAGGGCTTCTCGTCCTCCAGCCGGCCATACAGCAGCTCCCGGCCCAGCTTGTACCAGCGGTCGGCGCGCAGACGGCTGCGGGCGTAGAGCTTGCCGAACAGCCAGGTGCTCGGGCCGTCCTTGATCTTGATGCGCAGCGGCGTCGACCCGGCTGACCCGGCCAGCCCGAACGGTGCGACATCCTCGACCCTCAATCCGAGTTGGTCTTCCAGCGCCCGGCGGATCGCCTGCCCGCGTGCGCCACCGATGTCCAAGTGCGCGGCCCGCCCCCGACGGTAGGTCACCGGGAAGGCCTCGTTCGGGGCGAACCAGCGAAAACCGAGCAACGGAATCGTCACCCCGATCCCGACCCCCACCACCACATCGGAGGGCGCCTCCACCCCGAGGTACATGCGAGCGATGGCGACCAGCCCTATCACCGCCGCCGCCATCCATTTGCCGATCTGACGCCAGCGGCCCTCGGGCACCAGGGCGTACAAGATCCCCACAAGGGCAACCGCCAGCGCTGCCATCTGCTCGGACGGCAACGCCCAAGCGGACCAGTCGGTCCCGAACACCACCCCGAACGGCCGCGGCCGTCGCAACAGCGGCGCCAGCACGGACTGGATGATCAGTCCCTGCAGGGTCCACGCGATCAGCACCACCAGCAGATGCCGCCACCGTCTGAGGATCAGCAGGGCCAGCAACAGACCCCACAACAGCACCGTGATCGCCACCCACGAACCCAGCGCCGCCAGCACCTTCAGCGTCGCCAACAGACCAGGCGCGTCCAGCCCTGCGAGCCACTCGACGACCCCATCATCGACCGCCGTGACCGCCACCGCGAGGCCGCGCAGCTCACCAGTGAAGACCAGCAGCGACAGCGCCACCAGGACCACGAACGCGGTCAACAAACCCACCCCGGTGGTCTGCAGCGGATGCGGCAAGGGAGGTGGCCGCCCGGACGGACGCCGTCGCCGAGACGAGCGCCCAACCCCGGCCTGGCCCAGCGGGGCCTGTTGGGCGGCCACCGATACCGGCTGACTAGGGAGACCCATCCCAGCTCCCCGACCTCGGCTGCGACCGGCGGACCGGCGCAGCCACTGCCTGGGTCACGAACTCCACACCTTGAGACTCCCGAAAAGTGTGAAACCACGCACGCGGACCACCACCGCCGACTCGTTCGGGCTGGCCTCTCCTACGGCGACCTTCTTGCTCCCGAACAACGTGAACCCGCCGACGTCGACCAGGGCGCCCTCGGGCACCAGCACATCAATGTTCCCGAACGGCGCGACCGCGTTGATGACCACCTCCCCGGGAGGCATCGTCGCCTGCCTGAAATCGAGATCGATATCGCCGAACAAGGCGACCGGCGAGGTCGTCCGACCGGGTGGCCAGGAGCCGGACCGCGTGATGTCGCCAAACACACTGACGATCCAGCAGCGACCACTGGACCGGAGTGGCGGTGGACCGGGTGGCCGACCGTGCGGCTCGTCGTCCGAGGAGCCGACAGTGTCCTGATCGCTCATCTTGGACCACTTCGTTTCGGGCGCGTATGGGCGGCTGGCAGCACTGACCAAGGTGAGCCCAGGAGATTTGGCGGTCAAGTGCGCTCGGTTGGCTTCAGGGGTCAGCCAGACGGGTGGGGCCGAGAGCTTGAGCCTCGACATGCTCCGTGCCGGGATGACACGAGCAGAACCGCTGAACGGCTCAGCCGTCTCGTCGATCCGAGGCAGTGACGACAAAGCGTCCCCGCCGCCCCAGAAATGCCGTTGAGCGGACGCGCCACAACGCGCGCACGGGATGACGAGCTTGGCAGGCGAGCCGGCGTGCACCGAACGGCGCCTCTGTGGGCGGCCGGCGACCTAGCGACGCGCACCGAACGACCGCTCGGGCGCATGTGGCGACGAACCGATGCATTGAAAGTGCGCGCGCGACTCCGCATCCGTTTGCGGTCCGGCTCCTCGTCAGAGCGGCTCGCGAAGCCGAGGCTCGGAGGCCGACGGGTCGCGCGCTTTGAGCGCTGCTGTGGCGAGACGACAGGCACGGTTGCCGCTCAAT
>DASSDL010000168.1:0-16858 GCA_035697145.1 Acidimicrobiales bacterium | reverse complement strand
CCAGCGACGGTGGGGGGCTCCGGCAGGAGCCTCCGCCCCCCACGCCCCCCGCCAGTCGACCGATCGAACGCCGACCGCAAGGCCGGCTGCTTCGGCCATGGAGTGTTGAGATGGCCAAGATTTCTGCTCCCAAGGTGCCCGGGATGGTCAAGGGCTTGGGCGTGACGCTCAAGACGATGATGAAGACCACGTTCCCGTCGCGGGGGATGAAGACGCTCATCCCCGCGC
The DNA here is from genome assembly GCA_035697145.1 of Acidimicrobiales bacterium. Classification (GTDB taxonomy): domain Bacteria; phylum Actinomycetota; class Acidimicrobiia; order Acidimicrobiales; family VFJN01; genus DASQUK01. Next base: position 16,630 of record DASSDL010000168.1, on the reverse strand, counting down.
CGTCGATCGGCGCAGCGACCGTCCAGTACCCCCACGAGAAGGAGATGCCCGCGCCCCGCGCCCGCGGCGTCATCGCCCTCAAGGAGGACAACTGCACGGTCTGCATGCTGTGCGCCCGCAGCTGCCCCGACTGGTGCATCTACATCGAGGGTCACAAGGACACGGCGCCGCCCCGCCGCCCCGGCGGCAAGCCCCGTCAGGTCAACAAGCTCGACAGGTTCGACATCGACTACGCGCTCTGCATGTACTGCGGCATCTGCGTCGAGGTGTGCCCGTTCGACGCCCTGTTCTGGAGCCCCGAGTACGAGTACTCCGAGCTGCGCCTGGCCGACCTGCTCCACGACAAGGAGCGCCTCGGCGAGTGGATGCAGACCGTGCCCGACTTCGAGCCCTACGAGGCCGGGTCGGAGCAGAAGGTGCGCAAGGTCCCTCGCTGATGGTGCAGAACTGATCGCATGGTCGCCCAGAACATCTTCTTCTACGTGATCGCCGCCGGCATGGTGGGAGCCGCCGTGGCCGTGGTGACGACGCGCAACGTGGTGCGGGCCGCGCTCTACCTGATCGCCGTGTTCGCCGGCGTGGCCGCGCAGTTCATCCTCCTGGCCGCCGAGTTCGTGGCCGTCACCCAGGTGCTGATCTACATCGGGGCGATCATGGTCCTGATGCTGTTCGGCATCATGCTGACCCGCGCCCGCATCGGGCGCGACGTCGACATGACCAACGACCACTGGTGGGTCGGCGTCGGCACCGCATTGCTGCTGGCCGCCGTCATGGCGTACTCGCTCATCGACCGCTGGGGCGACGATGCCTTGCCGGTCGACCGGCAGGTCAACTCCGTCGGGGGCAGCAACACCGCGACCGTCAGCGACTCGATCTTCTCGCAGTACCTGATCCCGTTCGAGATCGTGTCGGTGCTGCTGCTGGCGGCGCTGGTCGGCGCCATCGTCATCGCGCGGAAGGACCGGTGAGGGCGGCGCGATGGACGACCTGATGCTCAACCAGTTCCTGCTGCTGGCCGCGATCCTGTTCTCGATCGGGGTCTACGGGGTCATCGCCCGCAAGAACACTGTGATGGTGCTGATGTCGATCGAGCTGATCCTCAACGCCGTCAACATCAACCTGCTGACGTTCGGGGCCGCCAACCGCGACGTCGCCGGCGCTGTGTTCGCCCTGTTCGTGATCGCCGTGGCCGCGGCCGAGGTAGGCGTGGGGCTGGCGATGGTGCTGATCATCTACCGCAACCGCCAGAGCGTCGACCTCGACGAGGTCGACTCGATGAGGGGCTGACGTGTTACGGAACGCCTGGATCATCCCCGTCATCCCCGCGCTCTCGTTCTTCCTGATCCTCCTGTTCGGGAAGCGGCTGCCCCGGAAGGGCAGCGAGCTCGGCCTCGCCGCCGTGGGCGCCGCGTTCGTGCTGGCGCTGGTGACCCAGGTCCAGTGGTTCCAGCACGTCAACGATGCGGAGCACGAGTCCGAGCCGACGGAGGAGCACGCGGCGCAGGTTGTCACCGTTTCTGGCGTCTCTGATGGCGAGATCTCGGCGCCAGAGACGCCAGAACAGCAGGGCGAGGAGTCGGAGGAGCACGCGTCCATCGAGCCGGTCACGCGGGAGTGGACCTGGTTCGAGTTCGGCGAGACTGAGGCCGAGGTCGGGACCCTCATCGACGGCCCGGCCGTGATGATGTTGATCGTCGTCACCCTGGTTTCGCTGCTGGTCCACGTGTACTCGACCGACTACGTGGCCGGCGACAGGCGCTACACCCACTTCTTCGCGTTCCTGTCGCTGTTCACCGCGTCGATGCTCGGCCTGGTCATGTCGAGGAGCACGCTGCAGCTCATGGTGTGCTGGGAGTTGGTGGGCGTCTGCTCCTTCGTCCTCATCGGCCACTGGTGGGAGGAGAAGGCCAACAGCGACGCCGCCCTCAAGGCGTTCATCACCAACCGGGTGGGCGACGTCGGAATGATCGTGGGCGTGATCGTCTTGTTCTTCGCCGCCGGGCAGAGCTTCGACATCCTCGACATCAACACCCAGGCGCTGAGCGGCGACATCAGCCACACGGCGCTGTTGGTGGCGTCGTGCGCCCTGATCGCCGCGGTGATGTCCAAGTCGGGCCAGTTCATCCTGCACACGTGGCTGCCCGACGCCATGGCCGGCCCCACACCGGTGTCCGCCCTGATCCACGCCGCCACCATGGTGGTGGCGGGCATCTACATGGTCTCCAGGCTCTACGGGGTGTTCTGGGAGGGCCTGTCGATCGGCGTCTCCAGCATCAACCTGCTCGCCCTCGTGGGCGGTGTGACCGTGCTGGGCGGGGCCGGGCTGGCGTTCGTGCAGAACGACATCAAGCGGGTGCTCGCCTACTCCACGGTGTCGCAGCTCGGCTACATGGTCATGGCCCTCGGCATCGGCGCCTGGACCGCGGCCCTGTTCCACCTGTTCACGCACGCCTTCTTCAAGGCCTGCCTGTTCCTGGGCTCGGGATCGGTGAGCCACGCGGTGCACAGCTTCGACATGCGGGAGATGGGTGGCCTCCGCAAGTGGATGCCGCACACCTACAGGACGTTCCTCATCGCCACCGCCGCCCTCATCGGCATCTTCCCGTTCGCCGGCTTCTGGTCGAAGGACGAGATCCTCGCGGGTGCGTCGCAGCTCGGCGGGGCCGGCAACTACCGGGTGTTCACGGTCGTCGGCATCATCGGTGCCTTCATGACCGCCGCGTACATGACGCGGTGCGTGTATCTCACCTTCTTCGGCGAATTCCGCGGGCACGGCCACCCCCACGAGTCGGGGCCGCGCATCGTCGTGCCGTTGTGGATCCTGGCAGTCCTGGGCGTCGTCGCCGGACTGGTCAACCTGCCCTCGGCGCTCGCACCGGACAGCGTCGAGCTGCGCTTCGAGCATTACTACGAGCCGGTGGGCGCCTACTTCCCGAGCATCGTGCCCGAGTTCGCCCACCCCGAGTTCTCGTGGGGCATCGCCATCGTCAGCACGCTCATCGGCCTCATCGGCATCGGCATCGGGATCGGCTGGTACACGGGGCGGATCGCGCTGCGCGGCATCAGCGAGCGCAACGCGCTGGCCCGGGCGGGTTACACGACTCTGGTCAACAAGTACTACTTCGACCACCTCTACACCGACGTGATCGCCGCCGGCACCAAGGGCCCGGTCGCCCGGGGCGTCAACTGGTTCAACCAGAACGTGATCGACGGTGTAGTCAACGGGGCCGGTCGCCTCGCCACCGCCAGCGGCCGCTGGGTGTACACACACGTCGACCAGCAGGTCGTCGACGGGGCCGTCAACGGCTCCGCCGCCGCCGCCCAGACCGGCGGCCAGGTCTTCCGCCAGCTGACGTCCGGCAAGGTGCAGCAGTACGGCGCCCTCCTCTTCGGGGCGGCCGCGCTGTTCGCCGGCGCATTCATCGTCCTCATCTGATTGGCAGAACCCGATGAACAATGAGTTCCTGACCGACTGGGGCCTGACCCTCATGGTGTTCCTGCCGGCGGCGGGGGCGCTGGTGATGCTGCTCATCCCCAAGGCCGATGAGCAGGCGCACAAGTGGGTCTCGATGGTCGCCGTGTTCGCCAGCGCCGGCGTGGGCGTCGCCGTGCTGGCGGACTTCGACTACGGCCGCACCGCCGACCTGCAGTTCGTCGTCGACAAGCCGTGGATCGACGTGATCAACGCCCGGTACTTCGTCGGCATCGACGGGCTGTCGGTGCCGCTCGTGGCGCTCACCCTCCTGATCACGCCGTTGTGCATCATCTACAGCTGGAACCACTTCCCCGAGCCCCGCAACCCCAAGGCATTCCTCATCCTGCTGCTGGTGCTGCAGACCGGCCTGCTCGGCACGTTTGTGGCGCAGGACCTCATCCTGTTCTTCGTCTTCTTCGAGGTCGTGCTGCTGCCCATGTACTTCCTCATCGGCGTGTGGGGTGCCGAGCAACGCCAGTACGCGGCGATCAAGTTCTTCCTGTTCACCCTGTTCGGCTCGGCGCTGATGATCATCAGCTTCCTGGCCCTTTACTTCGTGGGCGGCGAGACCTTCGTCATCCCCGAGCTCGCCCGAAACATCTCGGAACCCGCCGCCGCCGGCATCGAGGCGGTACCGCTGGCGACCCAGGTGCTCATCTTCGGCGGCATGTTCATGGGCTTCGGCATCAAGGTGCCGATCTTCCCGTTCCACACCTGGCTACCCGACGCCCACACGCAGGCGCCCACCGTCGGCTCGGTCATCCTGGCCGCCATCATGCTGAAGCTCGGCACCTACGGCTTCATACGGGTGGCGCTGCCGATCCTGCCCGAGGCCGCGGTCGAGTGGGCGCCCTACATCGGGGCGCTGGCGGTGATCGGCATCATCTACGGCGCCCTCGCGTGCCTGGCGCAGACCGACATGAAGCGACTCATCGCCTTCTCGTCGGTGTCGCACATGGGCTTCATCATGCTGGGCATCGCCACGCTGACCGATTTCGGCCTCAATGCCGCGGTGATGGGCATGGTCGCCCACGGCCTCATCACCGGCATGCTCTTCTTCCTGGCCGGATCCGTGAAGGATCGCTACCACACGCTGGAGATCCGTCGGCTCGGTGGCATCCTCGTGAAGGCGCCCCGCATGGGCTGGATCCTGGGCTTCACCGCCATGGCGTCGCTCGGCCTGCCCGGGCTCGCAGGGTTCTGGGGTGAGTTCCCGGCGATCCTGTCGGCCTACGACCCAGGCGCCGGCCTGTCCACGGTGACGTTCCGCGTGTACATGGTGATCGCCGCCCTTGGGACGGTGTTCGCCGCCGGTTACCTGCTGTGGCTCTACCAGCGGACGTCCTTCGGTGTCCCCACCGAGGAGTTCGAGGATGACGACATCCCCGACGTGCAGGTGCCCGAGTGGATCGCGTGGGTGCCGATGCTGGTGCTGATCCTGGCCATCGGCATCTACCCCAACCTGGTGTTCCGCGTGACCGACGACCAGCTCACCTCGGTTGCGCAGATGCTCACGGCGGCGGTCGGGGGCTAGTCCGCGGTGCTCGCCACACTCGCCCAAGCCGACGACGGGTTCGTCCGACCGGTGATCGACTGGCACGCACTCGCCCCCGAGCTGGTGATGACGGCCGTGTTGTGCATCGTGCTGGTGGCCGACCTGTTCCTCCCCGAGGACCGCAAGGCCGTGCTGCCGTCGCTGGCCGGGCTCGGGCTGCTGGCGGCACTGATCCCGGTGCTCACGCTCGCCGTCGACGGGGCCGACCGCACGATGTTCGGCGGCGCGTATGTGGTCGACAACTTCGCGCTAGTGGTGAAGGCGCTATTCCTGGTGGCCGGCTACGTCACCGTCCTCCAGTCGACCAACTACATCGCCGAGGGTGACTACGCCGAGGGCGAGTACTACTTCCTGCTGCTGTCGTCGATCCTGGGCATGACGGTCATGGGTTCGGCCCGTGACCTGGTGACGATCTTCGTGGCCTTGGAGCTGCTGTCGGTCCCCGCGTACCTGCTGGCCGGCTGGCGCAAGCGCGACCCGAAGGGCAACGAGGCGGGCGCCAAGTACTACTTGATGGGCGTGTTCGCCACGGGTGTGTTGCTCTACGGCATGTCGCTGCTCTACGGCGTGGCCGGCAGCACCAAGCTGTCCGACATCGGCGCCGCGCTGGCGGGAGCCGAGAGCCTCCCGGCGATCACGCTGGCCATCGTGTTCTGCGTCGCCGGGTTCGGCTTCAAGGTGTCGGCCGTGCCCTTCCATACCTGGGCGCCCGATACGTACGAGGGCGCGCCCACACCCATCACCGCGTTCCTGTCGGTGTCGTCCAAGGCGGCCGGGTTCGTCGCCCTGCTGCAGCTGGTGATCATCGGCTTCGCCGAGCGGACCGACGTGGTGAGACCAATGATGTGGGTGCTGGCGGCGCTGTCGATGACGATCGGCAACGTGGTCGCCCTGCGCCAGACGAACGTGGTGCGGATGCTCGCCTACTCGGGGATCTCTCAGGCCGGGTTCATGCTGGCGCCGCTGGCGGTGGTGGGGCAGGTCGGCGACGACACGCTCACGTCGATCGTCACCTACCTGGTGATCTACGCGGCCATGAACCTGGGCGCCTTCACGGTGGTGATGGCAGTGGCCCGCAAGACCGGTAGCGCCGAGGTCAGCAGCTTCGGCGGTCTGTTCGACTACGCGCCGTCTTTGGCCGTGCTGATGTCGATCTTTCTATTCTCCCTGGCCGGGATCCCGCCACTGGCGGGATGGTTGGCGAAGTTCGTCGCCTTCCGAGCGGTGATCGATGCCGACACCGGCTGGGCGTACGCGTTGGCGGTGGTCATGGCCGTCAACTCGGTGATCGCGCTCGCCTACTACGCAAACATCGCCAAGGAGATGTGGATGAATCCGGCGCCCGACGGCGACAAGACGCCGGTGCGCGTACCGGTTTCGCTCACCGCGGCGCTCGCCATCACCGCCGTCTTCACGTTGGTGTTCGGCGTCACCCAGTGGGCCACCGAGCTGGGCGACATGGCCAACTTCGTGGCGAACATCAGGCCCTGAACCCCGCCACCGCGTTTTGTTCGCGGGATTGGCTGCTATGACGACCGTTCCCGCGAACGAGACATGGCTCACGTGACCGTCACCGAGCGCATCGGCGCCGAGATCCGCCGCCACGGGCCGCTGCCACTCGAGCGGGTACTCGAGGTGGCGCTCTACGACCCAGCCGGTGGGTTCTACGAGACCGGCGGCCGGTCGGGTGCCCGGCAGGGCGACTTCCTCACCAGCCCCGAGGTGGGCCCGCTGTTCGGCGCGGTGGTGGGCCGAGCGCTCGACGGCTGGTGGCGGGACATGGGATCGCCCGACCCGTTCGTCGTGGTCGACGCCGGCGCCGGTCCCGGCTCTCTGTGCCGGGCGGTGCTGGCTTCCGCCCCGGACTGCGCGCCGGCCCTGCGCTACGTCCTGGTCGAGCGCTCGGCCGCGCAACGGCGCCTGCATGCCCAGAACTTGCGCCTGGAGGACCCCGCCCTCGCCTTCGCTCCGGTCGACCCCGACACCGAGACGCCGGTGCCGGAGGCGGTGCGTGGACCCATCTGCGTCAGCCTGGCCGAGCTGCCCCGGGTCAACGGGCCGGCCGTGGTGCTGGCCAACGAGCTCCTGGACAACCTGCCATTCGGCCTGGCCGAGCGCGGCGCCGGCCAGTGGTCGGAGGTGCGGGTGGACCTCGGCGAGGCCCGCGGGCCCGCGCCTCCCGCTCGGTTCGTCCAGCTGCTGGTGCCGCTGGATCGCGAACGGGCCGATCTGCTCGACCGTCTGGTGCCCGATCCCGCCGACGGCGTGCGGGTCCCCCTGCAGGACGCCGCTCGGGCCTGGTTGCGAGATGCGCTGGCGATGGCCGGCCCCCTGGGCCGCGTGGTGGTGATCGACTACGCCGCCACCACCGCCGAGCTGGCCGGCCGCCCCCAGGACCAGTGGGTCCGGACGTATCGCGGGCACCGCCACGGCGCCGGCTTCCTCGAAGCCCTGGGCGAGCAGGACGTGACTTGCGAGGTAGCGGTCGACCAGCTGGCGACGGTCAAGCGACCGGCCCTCGATCGTAGCCAGGCCGACTGGCTGCGAGCCTCGGGCATCGAAGAGCTGGTCGCGGAGGGCCGTACCGAATGGAGCGAGCGGGCCCACGTCGGCGACCTCGCCGCGCTCACGGCCCGCAGCCGGGTCAGCGAGTCGGACGCGCTGCTGGATACCGCCGGCCTCGGCCGCTTTCGGGTCCTCGAGTGGGCCGGCTGATCAGGCCTGCTCAGGCCCGCTCTGCCGGGCTGGCGGCCAGCAGGGCCTCGACGCCGGCGACGATGAAGTCGAGCCCCAGCTCGAACTCGGCGTCGTAGCGAGCGGGCGTCATCTTCCCGAGCTCCTCGAGCTCGGAGAGGTCCGGGAAGCGGCTCAGGTCGAGGACGTCGCCGGGCGACGAGGTACGCCGCCCGGCTCCCGCCTGTTCCGACACATGCCCTTGCGTGAAGCTGGCGATGACCCCCAACACACGGTCGGCGGTCTCCACGTCGAGCCCGATCGCGCGGAGCTCGCACAAGGCCGAGTCGACGAATGCCGCAGTGCCCTCGGTGACCAGTGGCCGGCCGGCCACCAAGCGAACGGCGTTGGGGTGGCTCAGCAGCACCGACCGGTAGATGCGCGCGTGCCGCCGGACCCGCTCCTGCCAGGGCTCGGGCGCCGGCACGACGAGCGGCATCTCGCCGAAGATCAGCTCGACCACGCCCTCGATCAGGTCTTCCTTGCTCTGGACGTAGCCGTACAGCGACATCGCCTCCACGCCCAGCGCCCGTCCCAGCCGGCGCATGCTGAGGGCATCGACCCCCTCGCGATCGACCAGGTCGAGCGCCGCCTGCAGGACCCGTGCCCTCGTCAGCCCGGGGCGCGGGGGTTGGGTCGGCATCCCCTGCACGATGGCACGTCCCACGGCGCCCGGCCACCGCGCCAGCGACGGCCGATAGGCTCGGCGGGCCATCCATGGCGACGAACGACCAGCTACCAACCACCGAGACCCAGGGGGAGAGGCGATGGCCGAACAGGCATCCGGAGCGGGCGCCGTGGGCGCTGCGATCGAGGACTTCCTGGTCGAGGACCGCACCTTCCCGCCACCCGCCTCTTTCAAGGCCGACGCTCTCGTCACGGGCGTCGAGATCTACGACGAGGCCACCGCCGACTGGCAGGGCTTCTGGGCCCGACAGGCCGCAGAGCTCGTGAGCTGGAACGACGAGTGGCACACCATCCTCGAGTGGGACCAGCCCTTCGCCCGCTGGTTCGTGGGCGGCACCCTCAACGTCTCCTACAACTGCCTTGACCGGCACGTCGAGGCCGGCAACGGCAGCAAGGTCGCCTACCACTGGGAGGGCGAGCCGGGCGACACCCGCACCATCACTTACGAGGATCTGTTGGGCGAGGTCCAGCGCTTCGCCGACGTGCTGAAGAGCCTGGGGATCGGCAAGGGCGACCGCGTGGCGATCTACATGCCGATGATCCCCGAGCTGCCGGTGGCCATGCTCGCCTGCGCCCGGATCGGGGCGCCGCACTCGGTGGTGTTCGGGGGGTTCTCCGCCGACTCGCTGTCCGGCCGCATCAACGACGCCGAATGCAAGGTGCTGGTCACGGCCGACGGCGGCTTCCGGCGGGGTCAGCCGCACCTCCTCAAGCCCACGGCCGACGTGGCCGTGGCCGCGTCGCCGTCGATCGAGCACGTGGTGGTCGTGCGCCGGGTGACCGGGCATGCGGACGCCGCTGACGTCGGGCCCCCCGACATGACCGAGGGTCGGGACCACTGGTACCACGACCTCATGGAGCAGGCCGCCGCCGGCTGCCCGGCCGTGCCCATGGACAGCGAGGACCTGCTCTACCTGCTCTACACGTCGGGGACGACCGCCAAGCCCAAGGGCATCATGCACACCACCGGGGGATACCTGACCCAGGTGGCGTTCACCCACAAGTACGTGTTCGACCTCCACCCGGAGACCGACGTCTACTGGTGCGCGGCCGACATCGGCTGGGTGACGGGCCACAGCTACATCGTCTACGGGCCGCTCACCAACGGGGCCACCAGCGTCATCTACGAGGGGACGCCCGACACGCCCGGCAAGGACAGGCTGTGGTCGATCGCCGAGCGCTACGGGGTGACCATCCTGTACACGGCTCCCACGGCCATCCGTACCTTCATGAAGTGGGGGGCGCAGGAGCCCGAAAGGCACGACCTGTCCTCGCTGCGCTTGCTCGGATCGGTGGGCGAGCCCATCAACCCCGAGGCCTGGATGTGGTACTGGGAGCACATCGGCGGCGGCCGCTGCCCCGTCGTCGACACCTGGTGGCAGACCGAGACCGGCGCCATCATGATCGCCCCGCTCCCCGGCGCGACCACGCTCAAGCCCGGCTCCGCCACGTTCCCGCTGCCCGGCATTGCCGCCGAGGTGGTCGACGAGACAGGCAGCAAGGTCGAGCGGGGTGGCGGCTATCTCACGCTCACCCAGCCGTGGCCCTCGATGCTGAGGGGCATCTATGGCGACCCGGAGCGCTACCGGGAGACCTACTGGGCCCGCTACGGCGATCGCTACTTCGCCGGCGACGGCTGCAAGATCGACGACGACGGCTACTTCTGGCTGCTGGGCCGCGTCGACGACGTGATGAACGTGTCGGGCCATCGGATCTCCACGACCGAGGTCGAATCCGCCCTGGTCGACCACGCGGCGGTGGCGGAGTCGGCCGTGTGCGGCGCCAACGATCCGGTGACCGGCCAGGCCATCGTCGCCTACGTCACGGTGCGAGGAGGCATAGAGGCGACGCCCGAACTGGGCGAGGAGCTGCGTGCCCACGTGGCCCAGAAGATCGGCCCGACGGCCCGACCCAAGCTGGTGATCTTCACCGACGAGCTGCCCAAGACCCGCTCCGGCAAGATCATGCGGCGGCTGCTGCGCGATGTGGCCGAGGGTCGGGCCCTGGGTGACACCACGACGCTCGCCGATCCCGCTGTGGTCGACGAGATCCGCAAGCGGGCCCAGGCCCAACCGCAGGAGGATTGAGGGTCGATTCCGCCTACTCGCCGGCGCGACGAACGTCGCGAAGGACCTCGCCGAGCGTTCCGGTCGCCGACTCGAGCTGGCTGTCCGACAGATAAGGCGCCGGGCCGAACCGCAGGAACCGGCCCCGGGAGTCGGCGCTGACGCCCCGGTCCCGCAGTGCCGCCTGCAGCCCAGACGCGTCCGGCGTGCGCAGCGCCAGGAACCCGCCGAAACTGGAGAGCGGCGTGACGCGATCACGCGTCATCACCCCATCCGGCACGCCCAACGCGTCGAATTCCAGTGCGAGCACCTCGAGCTGGTGCCGGTACGACTGCTGCAGGAGCTCGGGCGTCAGTCCCTGCTCTTCGAAGAAGCCGAAGACCCGGGCAGCCCGGTAGTGGCTCGTGGGGTCGTAGGTGGCGCCGGCGAAGCGCTGGGCGCCCGGGCCGTAGGCGACCGGATCCGGGCGGGGTTGTTCCGGCAGGGTGTCGAAGTCGGCGTACCAGCCGGTGACGACCGGTCGGAGCCCCCCGGCGTGCGCCGGCATGCGGAGGAAGCAGTTGCCCTCGCCGAGCTGCAGGTACTTGTAGCCGCCACCCACCACCCAGGCGTCGCTCAACCCGAGCTCGTGGATGGGAAACGGCACGACGCCGAGGGCGTGGTAGGCATCGACGAGCAGCTCGGTGCCGGTGGGCCGGCACGCAGCGGCGAGGGAGTCCAAGTGGGGAACGACGCGCGCGGTCTCGAACAACACCGCCGACACGAGCACCGCGGCCGTCCGGTCGTCGACGACGTCGGCCAGACGCTCGGCGAGCGTGGCGGCCGGTTCCGCCATCACCCATTCGACCTCGATGCCCGCCTCCGCCAGCCGCGCAAGCTGTCGCCGCAGCGTGTGGAACTCGCCGGTCGACGTAACCAGCCGGCGGCGGCCCGGGAGGTCGAGAGCCGACAGGAACCGCACCACGACGTCGTGCGTGCTGGCCCCGAGCGCGACGTCGCCGCCGGGGTCGCAGAGCAGGCGGCGAAACCCGGCGCGCACGTCGTCCGCTCGGGCGAAGGCGCGGTCCCACTTGTCGTCCACCAGGTCGCCGGCATCGTCGTACGCCTGCAGCTGCGCCTCCCGGGCCACGTCGGGCCACGCCTGGTGGGAGTGGCCGGTGAGCAGCAACCGATCCGCGACCCGGAAGTGGGAGTAGTGCGGCGCGAGCGCGTTGGGCGAGCGGGCGAGGTCGTCGACCGTGGTCACAGTTCGCTCCGAATCGCCCACAGGTCGGGGAACACCGGGTTCGACAGGGTCGTGCGCAGGTAGGACACGCCCGACGATCCACCCGTCCCCGGCTTCGAGCCGATCGTGCGCTCGACCATCTTGACGTGGCGGTAGCGCCACTCCTGCATGCCCTCGTCGAGGTCTACCAGCCGCTCGGCGACCTGCGATGGCTCGCCGTCGTCGCGGTAGACGGCGAGCAGCACCCGCTGGACGGCGCCCGACGGCTCGGGGGGCCGAGAGACGTCTCGGGCGAGGGCGTCGGCGGGAACGTCGTAGCCCTCGGTGGCGAGGTAGCGCAGGAACGAGTCGAACAGCGACGGCCGGGCCATCGCCGCCGCGATGCGCGTGCGGGCGTCGCTCGGGTCGCTGTAGTGCTCGAACACCCCGGGATCGCGCCGGCCGAGCACCGCCTCGAGCTCGCGGAACTGGGCCGACTGGAAGCCGCTAGCGGCGTCGAGCCGGCCGCGGAAGCCGAGGAACTGGCGGGGGGTCATCGTCTCGAGCACGTCGATCTGGGCGACCGCCACCTTGAGGATGGTGAGGATGCGCTTCAGGGTGGTCAGCGCGTGCGGGGTGTCGCCGTCCTCGAGCCGGCGCTGCAGGTGTGCGACCTCGTGCAACAACTGCTTGAACCAGAGCTCGTACACCTGGTGGATGACGATGAAGAGCACCTCGTCGTGCTCGTTCGAACGGGGGTGCTGCGCACCGAGCACGTCGTCGAGCGCCAGGTACGAGGTGTAGGTGAGGGCAGGCGAACGTTCCGTCATGGCGGCATCACCGCGCCAAGCTAGGCCGGTGCACCGCACCCCCGAACACTGGCGCTGGCGCGACGGGTCGGTCGACGGCGGCGGCCCCGCCGTGGTTTTCGACATGGACGGTGTGCTGTCCGATGCCTCCCGCCGCCAGCACTTCCTCGACTGGCCCCGGCGCGACTGGGAGGCGTTCTTCGCCGCCTGCGGTGACGACGCGCTCATCGACGAGGTGGCGCGGCTGCTCGACGTGCTCGACGACGACCTGCGGATCGTGCTGCTGACGGCCCGGCCGCTGCGGGTCCGGCCCCAGACCCTGGCCTGGCTGGACCGCTACGAGCTGCGCTGGGACCTGTTGATCATGCGGAACCACGGCGACTACTCGGCGTCTCGCGAGTTCAAGCTGGACGCCGTGGACGACCTTCGGGCCTGGGGGTTCGACCTGCGCCTGGCCTTCGAGGACGACCGCCGCAACGTGGAGATGTTCCACGGGCAGGGCGTGCCCTGCATCTACATCCACTCGGGCTATTACGACTGAGAACTCGCCGCACTCTCGTCGTGGAACCAGGGGGTGCGGCACACCGCCACCAACAGTCCGTCCGGGGCGAGCAGTCGCGCCGTGATCTGGCCCCAGGGTTCGGTTCGGGCGCCGTGCAGCAGGGTGTGCCCCTTGTCCTGGAGCTCGGCAGCGGCGGCGGCGACGTCACGGACCTCGAACTCGATCGTTGCCTGGGGCACTGCCAGGCCGTCGGGCCACTGCTCCGTGCCGAAGCATGCCTGCGCCGCCTCCTTCAGCGGCCACAGGCCGAAGTGCTTGACGCCGTCGAGCTGCTCCGTGAAGACGTAGTCGCCGTCGTTGCGTTCGAACGGCAGTCCCAACACACCACCGTAGAGCTCACGAGCCGCCAGCGGATCACGGACGATCGGCGAAAAGCTGGCGACGAACTCCACGTTCATGGGGCGGACCTCCGGTGCGGTGAGAGCGACGCTATCCGCCGAGCTCACACCCGGCGCACAGCCGGTTCTCAGCAACCGGGGCTACCCTGCGGTCCGTGAAGAACACCTTCAAGACCTTCGTCCTGCTCGCCGGGCTCGGCGGTCTGCTCGTAATCATCGGCCAGCTCCTGGGCGGCTATACGGGCGCCATCATCGGCTTCGCCATCGGCCTCCTGCTGGTCGGCTTCTCCTACTGGAAGAGCGACACCCTGGCGATCCGCGCGGCCCGCGCGGTGCCCGTCACCGAGGAGGAGATGCCCGAGTACTACGCCATCGTGCGCGAGCTCACGCAGCAGGCGGGCATGCCCATGCCCAAGCTCTACGTCACCCCCGACCAGCAACCCAACGCCTTCGCCACCGGGCGCAACCCCGAGCACGCAGCCGTGGCCGTCACGCAGGGCATCCTGCGCATCCTCACGTGGGATCAGCTCCGCGGCGTCCTGGCTCACGAGATCAGCCACGTCGGCAACCGCGACATCCTCATCGGCTCGGTAGCGGCCGCCATCGCCGTGGGCATCACCGTCATCGCCAACTTCCTGCAGTTCTCCGCCATCTTCGGCGGCCGCGACGACGAGGGCGGCAACCCCATCGGCCTGCTGGCCTTGGCGATCCTGGCGCCGATAGCCGCCGGCCTGCTGCAGATGGCGCTCAGCCGCAGCCGCGAGTTCGAGGCCGACCGGAGCGGTGCCCGCCTCATCGGCGACGGTGAGCCGCTGGCGCAGGCGCTCCAGAAGCTCGAGGCGGGCGCACGACAGATCCCCATGAACATCGACCCGGCGCACGCCTCGGCGTTCATCGTCAACCCGCTGGCGGGCCGCAAGATCAGCTTCGGCAACCTGTGGCGCACGCACCCCCCCACCGAGGACCGGGTCGCCCGGCTCCGCGGTGGCGAGTGGCGCTAGGGCCGCTGCGCCCCACCGGTCCATGGCCACACCCCGGCCGCAGCACTACTCCCCACTCTGGGCCGACGACATCCGGGTGATGCCGCCACTCGTCGGTGACGAGGGCGAGATCCTGACCGCCTACCTCGACTGGCACCGCCAGACCTTCGAGCTGAAGTGCGCGGGCGTCCCACCGGAGCGGCTCTCGGAGCAGGGCATCCAGCCGTCCGGCTTGAGCCTGCACGGCCTGGTCCGCCACCTCGCCGGCGTGGAGCGCTGGTGGTTCCGCACGCAGTTCGCGGGCGAGGACGTGCCGATGCTCTACTACTCGGACGACGATCCGGACCAAGACTTCGACGATCTCGACGGCGACGTCGCCGAGGCCATGGCGGTGTGGCAGGCCGAGTGCGACCGATCCCGCGAGATCGTCGCCAACGCCTCGTCCCTCGACCAGACCGGCACCCACATGGCGACCGGGAACCCGGTCTCGCTGCGCCGCGTCATGGTGCACCTGATCGCCGAGTACGCCCGCCACAACGGCCACGCCGACCTGTTGCGGGAGCGGATCGACGGCGCCACCGGGCTCTGACGCCGACCGGCCTCAGTCGCGGAAGTTGCTGAACTGCAGGGGGATGCCGAAGTCCTCTTCGCGCATCGCCTGGATGGCCAACTGCAGGTCATCACGCTTCTTGCCGGTCACCCGCAGCTGCTCGCCCTGCACCTGGCTCTGCACGCCCTTGAGGCCGAGCCCCTTGATGAACTTGTTGATGGTGGTGGCCTTGTCACGGGAGATGCCGACCACCAGGTTCACGTGCTGGCGAGCCGTGCCGCCGGATGCCTCCTCGACCTTGCCGTAGTCGAGCGCCTTGAGCGACACCTTGCGCCGCACGAGCTTCTCCTCGAGCACCTGGCGCAGCGCGTTCAGGCGGTCCTCGCTGACGCTGTGGAGCGTGACGTCGTGGCCGCTCAGCTCCACCGAGCTGTTGGTGCCCTTGAAGTCGAACCGGTTGGCGATCTCCCGGGACGCCTGGTCGACGGCGTTGCGCACCTCTTGCATGTCGATCTCGGAGACGACGTCGAAACTGGGCATGACGCGGAGGCTACCCAGAGGTTCCGTGTGGTGAGCCGTTCTGGCGAACCGCTAGCGTGTTCCGTTCCAGGGTCGGTGCCCGAGTGGCCAAAGGGAGCAGACTGTAAATCTGCCGGCTTATGCCTTCGGTGGTTCAAATCCACCCCGGCCCACATCTGCTGAGCAGGGAAAACGCCAGATGGTTCCTCGCCGGAAGATCCGGTCGGGCGCCGTGGAAACCGAATGCAAACCAGGCGGCACGGCGCCGTGCAAGCCGGGCCGTGCGTCGGCACAGTCGGCCCTGCGGGCTACTCCGCCGGGACCACTCGTCGAGCGACGAGGACGCAACGTTTCGCACGTTTGACGGCGCGCCGCGCCTCGGATAGCCGCACCTCGTCGGGCTCGTACTCCGCCTTTGTCTTGAGCGGTAGCAAGCGCGCAAGGTCCTTGTCGAGCTCCGCCCCGTCCTTGCCGGCCTCACGGAGGAGCGGGCTGACCTCCGCGTGGTCTTGCCCGGGGGCGCGACGGCCGATGCGGTGGCCGGTGACGGCGTCCGCAGCGTTGATCGCGGCGTGGATGGCGAGGCTGGTCGCAGCGATCGGTCGGTTCGCCTCGAGCTCGGTCGTAGCCGCAGCCAGGTACTCCTCGGCCTTGGCCATGTAGCCGCGGACTTGCACGGCGCTGACCGCCCGCGTTCGGCTCGCTCTAGGCACTTCTCCGGCCTCGGAGGTCGTCCATCTCCAGTCCGTACACGACCACTCCGTCGCGCTGGACGTCCAGCCACAACGGCTTTCGGCCGCGGAGCAGACGTCGGACCTCCTCGTCCGTGGCTTCGAGCAGTTCAACTGTGTTGCCGGTGAGGCGGCGAGCCTGCTCCAGCCACCGGTCGACTGACGCGCGCCAACGGTCGTCGTCTGCGTCGACGGTGGCTGGCCGGATGACGACGACGTCGAGATCGCTGTCGCGATCAGCCTCTCCTCTGGCAAATGAACCGAAGACGATGACACTGATGGGATGCGGCTCGATCTGGCGGGCGCTCTCGCCGAGCTCACGCAGGACCGTGCGGCGAGCATCCGCCAGGGCGCTCACTGCCCGTGCTGCGACGTTCTCACGCACGAACCGGAACAGAGCGGACGGCGGCACGTCCCGGCG
>DASSDL010000167.1:0-40087 GCA_035697145.1 Acidimicrobiales bacterium | reverse complement strand
TGCCGACCGCCCACCACCCGATCGGCATCACCTACGACCGCGGGACCGGTCGGGTGTGGGTGGCGTGCTACGGGGGCGAGATCGAGATCTTCGCGGACCGCTAGCCGGGTGGCCGCCAGCCGGGTTGGGGGCTGATCGTGTGGTGGTCGGGACCGGCGTCGATCCGGTGACCTTCCGCTTTTCAGGCGGACGCTCTTCCAACTGAGCTACCCGACCGCATGGGTCTTCGCCCCGGCGGGCGAAGTGGCGGTCCCGACGGGATTTGAACCCGCGGCCTCCGGCTTGACAGGCCGGCGTGCACTCCAAACTGCACCACGGGACCGAGATCTCGCTGCCGCACCCCCAACGGGATTCGAACCCGTGTTACCGCCTTGAAAGGGCGGCGTCCTAGGCCACTGGACGATGGGGGCTCGACTCCGCCGGCGGAGCGTCGGATCACACTAGCAGCCGCTCGATCCGCCCCAAACCCGACACCCGCCTGTGGACTTTGAAGGAAAAGCGGGGTCTGACCCCGGCAAATCTTCAAAGACGGCGGGCGTCGGCCGACGGCGGCGGCAGGTCGGATCCGAGGGCGTCCACCACTTGCGACAGGAGCCACCCCAGGTACTCGTAGACCGCGTATGCGGGCGCCTGCGGGTCGGTGGGATCGAGGTCCGGCAGTTCCTCGTCGACATCGAGCCGGGTGCCCAGCACCAGCCGCAGCGAGTTGAGCGTGCCCATCCACGCCGTCATCTCGGCCGTGTCGAGGTCGCTGCCGTCGAGGGTGCGCTCCACCACGTCGAGGGCCGCCAGGCGCTGCTCGAGCAGCTCGTCGCGCGTCAGCACCTGGTAGCCGGCGTCGCGCTCCGGGTCATTGGGGTACGCCGGCGGGAACAGCCGGCGCACCGACGGATCGTCGGTCGACGCCACGAGCTGCTCCCGTAGCTGCCCCACCAGGTCTTCGACGAGCGCCCGCTCGTTGGGTCGCAGCCGCACCTGGTACCGGCCCTCGCCGCGGCGTCTCACCCGGTCGCGTGCGAACAGCACGTTCAATCCTGCTGCATCGTGGCCCAGAGGCCGTGCTCGTGGAGGCGGAACACGTCGAGCTCGGCCTTCTCACGGGGCCCGTTGGACACGACCGCCCGACCCTCGTAGTGCACCTGGAGCATGAGCTTCTCGGCCACCTCGAAGGGGTATCCGAACAGCTTCTGCAGCACGTAGGTGACGTAGGACATCAGGTTGATGGGGTCGTTCCAGACGATCACGACCCACGGCCGGTCGGGGTCGACGTCTGTGTCGCCGACCGGCTGGTCGGTCTCGACGGGTGCCACCTGCAATGGCGGGCCGGCAATCGGCATCGGACCTATTCTCGCGCGCCCGTCCGCAGGGTATCGACGGCCGGGCTCCCGTCACCGTCTGCGGTCTCTAGCCGCGTGATCTCGGCGGTGCGGACTCCGGAAACCGGCGCCGCGACCGGCTCGGACAGCGAGAGCCACACCCGCAGCACTGCGATCCAGACCAGGGTGGCGCCGAAGACGTGGAAGCCCACCAGCAGCGCCGGCACGTCCGTGAAGTACTGCCAGTAGCCGATGCCCGCCTGGGCCACGAGCACCACGAGCAGCTGGCGGAGGCGATGCACGACCCGCGGGCCGGCGTCGCCCTCGTGGGCCATCCAGAGCACGGCCAGGGTCAGTCCCAGGAACAGGATCATCGCGGCGCCGTGGATCCGCACCACGTCGTCCACCGCCAGGTCGAGCCGATCTGCACGCTCGTCGCCGGCATGGGGTCCGCTGCCGGTCACCAGCGTGCCGGTCATGATCACCAGGCCGGCAGACACCAACAGCAGCCTGCAGGCGACGACGACTGTTCCGGTGGCCAGCGCCCGGCGGCTGCCATCCGGCGCCGGGTCCTCGCCGGCGCGCTCGTAGAGCACCACTGCGTTCCACACGGCGGCCAGCGACAGCACGAAATGGCCGATCACCGACGCCGGCGAGAGGTGGAGCCACACCACCAGCGCGCCCACGAGGGCGTTGGCGAACACCCAGGCGGGCAGGCCCAGCGACCACCGGAACAGGTCGTCCCGGTAGGGCCGGCGGGCCCGTGCCCCCACCACCGCAGCGAGCGTGAACAGGCCCACCGCGCCGGTGATGAGGCGGTTGACCCACTCCACCATCCCGTGGGTGTCGGACGCCGAGCGGGGCGTGAAGCTGTCGGGCTCGCAGGACGGCCACGTCGAGCATCCCAGACCCGAGTCCGTCAGGCGGACGGCGGCACCGGTCACCATGATGAACACCAGCGACGCCAGGGTGGCCGCCACGATGTACCGATACGCCCGGGGAGACAGCTCGGGAAGCCGCACGTGAGAACGTTACGAGTCGGTCGGAGACCGACGCCATCGGGGGCGGCGATCGGGGTCGGGCCGGAGGTGGGGGTAAATGATTCCTGCCGCGGAATCGGGGGCCATGACAACCGATCCCGCGGCAGGAATCCGGCGTGGGGCCGGCGTTGGCTCCGCTCGCGGGCGCGGTCGTAGAGTCGCACGGGTGTTGACGTCCCCCCAGGCATCCGCGGTCATGCCGCGCCGGTTGCTGGGCACCCTCGGGGACTACGTGGCCCTCACCAAGCCGCGGATCATCGAGCAGCTGCTGATCACCACCGTGCCCACGATGATCGTGGCCGAGGGGGGCCTGCCGTCGCTCTGGCTCGTCGCCGCCACCGTCCTGGGCGGCACGCTGGCCGCGGGCGGGGCCAATGCCATGAACATGGTGGTCGACCGCGACATCGACCGGGTGATGACGCGCACCCGGAACCGGCCGCTCGCCAGCGGCCGGCTCACCCCCCGCGCCGCCCTCACGTTCGCCATCGGCATCGAGCTGGCCGCCTTCGCGTTCCTGTGGGCCACCGTCAACCTGCTCTCGGCGGCCCTGGCGGTCGCGGCCTGCCTGTTCTACGTGTTCGTCTACACGCTGTGGCTGAAGCGATCGTCGGCCAGCAACATCGTCATCGGTGGCGCCGCCGGCGCCGTGCCGGTGCTGGTCGGTTGGACAGCCGTTACCAACTCGCTCGACTGGCCGCCGGTGGTGCTGTTCGCCGTCATCTTCTACTGGACGCCGCCGCATTTCTGGGCTCTCGCCATCCGCTACCGCGACGACTACGCCCGGGCCCATGTGCCGATGCTGCCGGTGGTGGCCAGCCTGCACACCACGGCGCTGCGGATCCTCCTCTACACATTGTTGCTGTGGGCGCTCACGCTGTTGTTCGCGCCCGTGGCCGGCATGGGCGACATCTACATCACTGCGGCGCTGGCGCTCGGTGCGGTGTTCACCTGGCTGACGATCGGTCTGCTGCGTGACAGCTCACCGCAGGCGGCCATGCGGGTTTTCACGTGGTCGATCACCTACATCACCCTGCTGTTCGCCGCCATCGCCCTGGACGAGCTGGTGCGGTCGGGGTTCTAGGGCGTGGTGCAGGAGACGGCCGCGGGTCGGTCGCAGACCGACGCCATCCAGGGGTGGCGGGTGGGGGTCGGGCCGGAGGTTGACCTGCGATTTCGCGGGCTATCACCGCATGTGACTAGATTCCCGAACCGGATCCGTCTCCTGCTCAGGGTGCGTTCATGATCGTGAATCTCCGGGGCCTGCGCTCATGACCGTGACCGAGGCTCCTCGTGACGTCGCGGAGGCTGCGGCCGGCCCGGTCGCGTCCGCGCCGCCGACCGGCCTCGCGGCGCTCGTCGGCTCCGGCGATCCACGCACCATCGGCAAGCTGTTCGTGGCCACATCGCTGCTGTTCCTGCTCATGGCCGGGGTGGTCGGCATCCTCGTGGGCTTCGAGCGGGTCGATCTGTCGGGCTTCGAGGTGCTGGACGGCGACGTCGTGAGCCAGGTGTTCACCCTGCAATCGATCGCGGCAGTGTTCCTCGGCGTCCTGCCGTTGCTGATCGGGCTGGCGACCGCGGTGGTGCCGCTGCAGGTCGGCGCCTCGACGGTTGCGTTCCCCCGTGCCAGCGCCGCCTCCTACTGGACGTTCCTGGCCTCGGGTGGCGTCGTCCTCGCCGCCTACGCCCTCGACGGCGGACCCTTCGGCGGCGACGGCGAGGCCGTGGCCCTGTTCGTGGCTGCCTTCATCGCCCTGCTGGTGGCGCTGGCGGTCGCCACCGTCTCGGTGGTCACCACCGTGCTCACCCTGCGGGCGCCGGGCATGAGCCTGCGCCGCACACCCCTGTTCTCGTGGTCGATCGTCGTGGGTGGCACCGTGTGGCTGCTGACCCTGCCCGTGCTGGCCGCCGTGATGCTGCTCGTCTACGTCGACCTGCGCTACGGCCAACAGTTCCTGGGCGGGTCGGACGGCGTCTACGACCGCATCGCCTGGACGTTCTGGCAGCCGACCCTGTACGTCGTCGCGGTGCCGGCGCTGGGGATCATCGCCGACGTCGTCCCGGTGTTCGCCCGCCGGCGCCACCACCGCCACACCGCGGCGATGGCGCTGATCGGCCTGTTCGGTGCCTTGTCGTTCGGCGCCTGGGCGCAGATCGGCTTCAGCACCGACGGCCAGAGCAATCCGACCGACTGGCTCTACGACGGTGTCTGGATCGCGGTCGGCTTCCTGGCGCTGATCCCGATCGTCGGGCTGCTGGGGTTGTGGGCAGCCACCCTCGGGAGGGGCAAGGTCCAGCTGGGTACGCCGCTGATCCTGGCCCTCTTCGCCGGCCTGCTGATCGGCGGCGGCGTGGCGGCCGGCGCCGTCACCGTCATCGAAGAGCTCGACGTGCTCACCACCACGTGGGCGAGCGGCCAGGAGCTCCTGGTTGTGGCCGGCACCCTGCTGGCCGCAGCTGCGGGCCTCGCCTTCTGGGCGCCCAAGCTCTACGGGAAGCTGCTGCCCGACCGGCTTGTGCGGCTGGGCGCCACGCTGTTGGCGCTTGGCGCGGGCGTGGCGGCTGTGGCCTACGGCATCGCCGGCCTCTACGACCAGCCCCGCTCCATCGCAGCGTCGCTCGAAGGGGTGAGCGAGCTCGACACCGTGGAGACGTTGAACCTCGTCGCCGCCATCGGGCTGGCCGTGGCCGTGGCGGGAGCGTTGGCGGTCATCGCCGCCCTGCTGAGGCCGGCGCGGGGACGGGCGGTGGCCGACGATCCCTGGGGCGGGCACACCCTGGAATGGACGACCACGTCGCCGCCGCCCGTCGGCAACTTCGCCACGCTTCCGGAGGTCACGTCCGAGGCGCCCCTCTACGACGCCCGCTACGCCGGAGCGACCGGGAGCCCAACCGAGAGCACGGAGGCACCCGCCTGATGGCCGCCACCTCCACCGAGATCGAGGTCTTCGCCGGTGCCCCGGCCGCCGAGCCACCCCGGCCCCGGGTTCTGCTGGTGGGCTCCGCCCTGGCCTCGGGTGCCGCCGCCATGGTGGTGCTGGCGCTGGTGGGCGTGTACGCGCGCATGCGCGCCGACGTCATCGCCAGCGGCGAGCGCTGGCTGCCGGAGGACGTCAACATCCAGCTCCCGCCCGGCAACATGGGGATGGTCACGCTGCTCATGTCGGCGGTCACCGTGGCTTGGGCGGTCTACTCGCTGCGCAACGACGACCGCGTCCACGCCTACCTGGCCTTCGGGCTCAGCATCCTCCTCGGTGTCGCCTACATCCCCACCGTGGTCTATGGATGGCAGCAGCTCGGCGTGGGCATCACGAGCTCCACGCAGGCACTGCTCATCTTCACGATCACGGGGCTGCACGTGGCCATGGCGGGTGTGGGCCTGGCATTCCTGGCGGTCATGGCGTTCCGGGCGCTCGGCGGCCAGCTCACCGGCCGGGCCGCTGAGGGCGCCTACGCCGCCGCCCTGTACTGGTACGTGACCGTCGCCGTCTATGGCATGGTCTGGTACGCGATCACGATCACCAAGTGAAGGCTCGCAAGTGATCACCACCGGATCCAAGTGGTTCCTGGGCCTGGGCTTCGTCCTGCTGGTGCTGGCCGTCGCCTACGGCTGGACCACCGGCGGCAACGGCGTCGGCCCGCTCACCATGGGCTACAAGGGCGGCGTCGGCGACCACTTCGGCTACGGCCTGCTGATCGCCGCCGGCTTCGTCAGCCTGTTCCTTGGGGCGGTGTCGCTGGCCGTGCGTGACGCCGAGGCCATGGCGGAGGCGCAGGTGGCGGGCACCGAGACCGTGCCGGCCGCCATCCCCGCGACACCCAGCTACTGGCCGGCCGTCACGGCCTTCGGCGTGTCGCTGGTGGTCGTCGGGTTGGTGGCGTCACCGGTTCTCTTCGTCATCGGCCTGGTGGCCCTGGGTGTCGTGCTCGTCGAGTGGGCGGTGCAGGCCTGGGCCGACCGCGCCACCGGCGATCCCGCGACCAACCGCCAGATCCGCAACCGGTTGATGAACCCGATCGAGTTCCCGGCCGCCGGGCTGCTGGCCATCGGCGTGGTGGTGGCGGCGTTCTCGCGGCTGTTCCTGTCGCTGTCGGCCGACGATGCGGTCTGGGTCGGGATCAGCATCGCCGGGCTCATCATCGCGGCGGGCTTCTTCTTCGCCTCCCGGCCCCGCATCAGTCGCAATGTGGTCGTCGGGGTGCTGCTGCTGGCCGCCGTCGTGGTGATCGGCCTGGGGATCGCCGGGGCGGTCTCCGGCGAGCGAGAGTTCCACGAGCCCGGCGCGGAGGGCGCAACGACCGAGGAGGGCGGATGAGGCCCGGCCGTAAGGCGCTGGCCGTGCTGGTGCCGCTGCTCCTGTTCCTGAGCGCGTGCGCATCCGATGCGCCCCAGGACACGCTCGAGCCCGAGGGCCCGATCGCCCGCAAGATCGACAACCTGGTGAACCCGGTCTTCATCGTCGCCGCCGTCGTCTTCGTGCTGGTGGAGTTCGGCGCGCTGTACCTGGCGCTGAAGTTCCGGCAGCGCAAGGACGACGACCCGGACGAGCTGCCGGGCCAGACCCACGGCAACACCAAGCTCGAGATCGGCTGGACGGTCCTGCCCGCCCTGCTGCTCGGCTTCGTGGCCTTCGCCACGCTGGCGACGCTGTTCGACATCAACGACACCGAGGATGACCTCACGGTGCAGGTCACCGGGCAGCAGTGGTGGTGGGAGTTCACCTACGACACCGACGGCGACGGCGAGTTCACCGATCAGGACCTGGTTACCGCCAATGATCTCGTCGTCCCTGCCGGCCAGAACGTGGGCCTGGAGATCACGTCTCGGGACGTGATCCACTCGTTCTGGATCCCCAAGCTCAACGGCAAGAAGGACGCGGTGCCCGGACGCACCCATCCGCTCACCATCAACGCCGACGAACCGGGCACATACGTCGGCCAGTGCACCGAGTACTGCGGGCTGTCGCACGCGTACATGCGCCAGCGGGTCGTGGCGCTGCCGCCCGACGAGTTCGAGGCCTGGCTCGAGGACCAGCAGGCCGAGGCCGACGAGCCCACCGACGAGCAGGCGGCCAGCGGCGCGGAGCTGTTCGCCGGCCAGTGCTCGGTCTGTCACCTGGCCCGGGGCATCAACGACGAGGAGTTCGAGGACGGGGGCGACGGCACGACGGAGCTGGTGTCCGAGAACGCGCCCGACCTCACGCACTTCGCCACTCGGGGGGCCTTCGCCGGCGCCACGTTCGACCTCTGGGACGACCTGGACGGCGACCACATCGTCGAGGCCGACGAGATCGGCACCGAGAACGGCGGCGAGCTCAACACCGGGGACCTCGAGGCCTGGCTGCGCGACCCGCCGGGGAAGAAGCCGATGGATCCGGTCACCCCGGAGCAGGTCGAAGCCGGTGAGCAGGGTCGCGGCATGCCCAACCTGAACCTGTCCGAGGAGCAGATCGACCAGCTCGTGGCCTTCCTCGAGACGCTCGAATAGGTGTAGGTGTAGAGACACATGGCGATCGTCGAACGACCGACAGCGCTCCCCGAGCTCCCGCCCGGCGCCGCGGTGACCGCTCGCCCGCTCGGGGTCTTCACCCGGCCCCAGGCGACGACGGGGTGGCGCAGCTGGCTCACCACCATCGACCACAAGCGCATCGGCATCCTGTACGGCGGCGCGGCGATGTTCTTCTTCCTGCTGGGGGGCATCGAGGCGCTGTTCATCCGGGCCCAGCTGGCCGCGCCCGGGCAGGCGCTCTACTCGGCCGACCTCTACAACCAGCTCTTCACCATGCACGGCGTGACGATGATCTTCCTCGTCGTCATCCCGCTGGGCGCGGCGTTCATGAACTACCTCATGCCGCTGCAGATCGGCGCCCGTGACGTGGCATTCCCGCGGCTCAACGCATTCAGCTTCTGGCTCTTCCTCGGCGGCGGGCTGTTCCTGAACACGTCGTGGTTCCTGGGCGGTGGCGCCGACGGCGGGTGGTTCGCGTACGCGCCCAACACCGGCGTCGTGTTCTCGCCCGGCCACGGCATGGACTTCTACGCCCTCGGCCTGCAGATGACCGGCATCGCCTCGTTGGCGGGCGCCATCAACCTGGTGGTGACTGTGCTCAACATGCGGGCGCCGGGCATGACGCTGATGAAGATGCCGGTGTTCACATGGATGGGTCTCGTCACCCAGCTGCTGCTGGTGTTCGCGCTGCCGGTCCTCTCCGTGGCGCTGTTCCTGCTCACGTTCGACCGGCTGTTCGACGCCAACTTCTTCAACGTGTCGGCCGGCGCCGACCCGCTGCTGTGGGAGCACCTGTTCTGGATCTTCGGCCACCCCGAGGTCTACATCCTGATCCTCCCCGCGTTCGGGATCGTGTCCGAGATCATCCCCGTGTTCTCGCGCAAGCCGATCTTCGGCTACCCGTTCATGGTGTTCTCGGGCATCGCGATCGGGTTCATGGGCTGGGGCGTGTGGGCGCACCACATGTTCGCCTCGGGCATGGGACCGATCTCGGTGGCGGCGTTCTCGCTGTCCACGATGTTCATCGCCGTGCCCACCGGCGTGAAGATCCTCAACTGGATGGCCACCATGTGGGGCGGCAAGCTGCGGTTCACGACGCCGATGCTGTTCGCCATCGGCTTGGTCACGATGTTCACCATCGGCGGCCTGTCGGGCGTCACCCACGCGGTCGCACCCGCCGACACGCAGCAGACCGACACCTATTACATCGTCGCCCACTTCCACTACGTGCTCTTCGGCGGCGCCCTGATGGGCTTCCTCGGCGGCATGTACTTCTGGTGGCCCAAGGTGTTCGGCTTCAAGCTCAGCGACACGCTGGGGAAGTGGCACTTCTGGCTGATCCTCATCGGGTTCAACCTGACGTTCGGCCCCATGCACATCCTTGGCCTGCAGGGCATGCCGAGGCGCATGCACACCTACATCGCCGACTACGGCTTCGAGCTCTGGAACATGGTGGCGACCATCGGCGCGTTCCTCATCGCCGTGGCGATGCTGGTGTTCGTCGGGAACATCCTCGTGAGCTGGCGGGCGCACCGCACCAACCGGGTCGACCCCGGGCCCGACCCTTGGGATGCCCGCAGCCTCGAGTGGATGGTGCAGTCGCCCGTGCCCGCCCACAACTTCGACACCGTGCCCACCGTGTCGCACCTCGACGAGTTCTGGCACCGCAAGTACCAGGAGAACGCCGACGGCAAGGTGGTGCGGGTCGCCACCGGCGCCGAGGTGGCCCAGCCGGGCGACCCCACCGGCGTGCACCTGCCGTCGCCGTCGTACTGGCCCCTGGTGCTGGCGGCAGCGCTGCCGATGATCGCCTACGGCCTGATCTTCAACCGGGGGATCGCCGCCGCCGGTGGGGTGCTGGTGATCCTGGCCGGCTTCGGCCTCGGCTACGAGCCGTCCGACGACCCCGAGGCGCGTCACGGTCCCCACGGCGACGGCCACGACCACGCGCATGCCGAGCCGGGCGACGGCCACGAGGACCAGCCCGAGGCGGAGGCCGAATCGGAGCCCGGTTCCGGGGTGGCCGTCGGCGAGGCGGAACCCGTCGGCGTCACGAGCACCGCATCGGCGACCGACGAGCCCGCGACCGAGGTGGAGAGCGGCACCGATGGCTGACACCGCCGTCCACGGGTCGATCGCCGCCGAGACCGAGCACGGCGTGCCCAGCCACGCCACCAGCACCGGCATCTCCAACGAGAAGCTGGCGATGTGGGTGTTCCTGGGGTCGGACTGCCTGCTGTTCGGGGCCCTGATCTCGACCTACCTGCTGCTGCGGCACCGCAGCATCAGCGGTCCCGTGGAGCTGCGGGACCCGGCGAACATCTTCGACATCCCGTTCACGTCGGTGTCGAGCTTCGTGCTGCTGTTCAGCTCGCTGACCATGGCGATGGCCGTGGGAGCGATCCATCGGGGAGACGTGCGCCGCTGCCGGACGTTCCTGCTCACCACTGCCCTGCTGGGCTCGGTGTTCATCGGCGGCCAGGTCTACGAGTTCACCACCTTCGTGAACGAGGGGCTGGGCTACACCACCAACATCCTGGGTTCCGCCTTCTACACCCTCACCGGCTTCCACGGCGTGCACGTCAGCGTCGGGATCATGTTCCTGATGGCGATGTTCGTCATGTCGTTGCGGGGCAGGTTGGGCCCAGATCGGTCCGAAACGGTCGAGATCTTCGGCCTCTACTGGCACTTCGTCGACATCGTGTGGATCCTGATCTTCACGATCGTCTACCTCATCCCGTGATGCGTGACGGAGGCGACCCCATGACCGTGTCCGAGACCGAGCACAAGGGAACACCGCTCGAAGCGCATCACGAGGCCCACCAGAAGACGCACCCCAGCGACTGGACCTACATCAAGGTCGCGCTCTTCCTCGGCGCCCTCACCGCACTCGAGGTCTCGACGTACTACTGGGAGACAGCCAGCACGGGCGCGTTGGTAGCGGTCCTGTTCCCGCTGATGATCATCAAGTTCGGCGTCGTCGTCGCCTACTTCATGCACCTGCGCTACGACAACCCGCTGTTCCGGCGGGTCTTCGTGTTCGGCCTGGTGCTGGCGGTCGTCGTCTACCTCATCGCCCTGACCAGCCTGCAGTTCTGGTCCGACGACCACTCCCTCATCGGCGCGGTGACATGACCCTCCTTGCCGCCGCCCGGGGGACCGACTTCTGGCGGTGGCAGCCACACCCGGAGGTGTGGCTGTTGGTCGGCGGCGTCGTCGCGCTGGCGATCTACGCGCTGCGGGTGGTGGGGCCCAAGGTGGTGCCCGCGGGCGAGCCCGTGGCCACCCGGAGCCAACTGGCCTGGCTGGGGTTGGGCGTGGCGCTGCTGTGGTTCGCCTCGGACTGGCCGATGCACGACATCGCCGAGGAGTACCTGTTCTCGGTGCACATGACCCAGCACATGCTGCTGACGTTCGCGGTGCCGCCGGTGTTCCTCCTGGCCACCCCGGAGTGGCTGGCGCGGCTGGTGCTCGGTCAGGGACGGGTCAAGCGGGCGTTCTTCCTGGTCGCCCGCCCGGTGCCGGCGGCGGTGGCGTTCAACGCCCTGCAGCTACTGACCCACTGGCCCGGGGTCGTCAACACCTCGGTGGAGAACGCGCTGGTCCACTACGTCGTGCACGCGGCGCTGGTGTCGACCGCGTTCCTGCTGTGGATCCCCGTGTGCGGGCCGCTACCGGAGCTGCGCATCTCCTATCCGGCGCAGATGCTGTACCTGTTCGTGACCTCGATCGTCCCCACGGTGCCGGCGGCCTGGCTCACGTTCGCCGAGGGGTCGGTCTATTCGGCTTACGACATCCCCCAACGACTCGGGGACATCTCGGTGACGACCGACCAGCAGGCGGCCGGGCTGATGATGAAGCTGGTGGGTGGCGGCTTCCTCTGGCTGATCATCACGGTCCGGTTCTTCCAATGGGCGTCGAAGTTCTCCGACACCGACAAGGCGATCGACCAAGCCGGGCCGGCCCACGACCTCACGTGGGCCGACGTCGAGCGCGAGTTCGAGGAGCACCCCCCACCGCCCGAGCCCCGCGTTCCCGGCTAGTGGTCCGCTAGACGGGAGTACCCCACGCGTAGGTGACGCCGGTCAGGTCCTCCGAGAGCTCCCACAGGCGGCGGGCGGCCCGATCGTCCCGTGCGGCCGTCGACGAGCCGACGCGCGTCGGGTGCCCCCGCAGTTCGAAGAAGCCGTCGGGGCCGAAGTACTCGCCCGGGATCACGTCCGGCATGGTGGCGGCGTAGAGCTGAGGGAGCGCGCCGGCAGAGTCGGGTTGGGCGACCAGCCGATTGCCGCTGTCGATCACCCGGCCCACCAGTCGTTGGGGCGACGCTTCGGTGCTCGTGGGCACCAGGTGGGTGGCGGCGTGGCCGGGATGGGCGGCGACGGCGACGAGGGCTGAGTCCGCGGCGGCGGCGCGGCGGGCGAGCTCGCGGGTGAACAACAGGTTGGCCAGCTTGGTCTGCCCATAGGCCTGCCACTTGAGGTAGCGGCGGTTCTCCCAGTTGGGGTCGGACCAGTCGTTGCGGGCGACCCGATGCATGTTCGACGACACGGTGACCACACGCGGGGCCGTCGTCCGCAGCAGGACCGGCAACAGCAGGCCCGTCAGCGCGAAGTGGCCCAGGTGGTTGGTGGCGAAGTGCAGCTCGAACCCGTCGACGGTTCGGCGCAGCGGCATGGCCATCACGCCGGCGTTGTTGACGAGCACATCGAGCCGGTCGACCGCGCCCGCGACCACCTGCGCGGCCTCGCGCACCGAACCGAGGTCGGCGAGGTCGAGCGGGACCAGCCCGGGCGCCGGCCCGGTCGCGATCGCTCCCACGAGCGCCTGTGCCGCCTCCCCCCTTGCCGCGTCGCGACAGCCCATGAGCACGTGCGCGCCCTTGTCGGCAAGCGCCTCGGCGGTGCGCAGGCCGAGCCCGCTGTTGGCCCCGGTCACGAGGACCGTGCGCCCGCTCTGGTCGGGCATGTCGGCGGCGGTCCAGCGGCTCATGGTCGACAGCGTGTCAGCACGGGCCTATCGGCACCACCGGGCCGAACCGTCATTCGGACGGCTCCCAGCGGAACAGGGTCACCGCCACTGCGACGGCCCCGGCCGCCCAAAGGATGAGGACCGGCCACACCCGTCCGGGGATCCCCACGCCGTCGGTCAGAGCTCCACGAGCCGCCTCGGTGAGGGCAGTGGACGGCAGCGCCCTGGCAAACCTGCGCAGCGTCGACGGCAGCTCGTCCAGCGGGAACACCATCCCCGACAACAGCAGCAGCACCACGAAGATGGCGTTGGCGGCGGCCAGTGCCGCCAGTGCCCGCAGCCGCCCGGCGAGCACCAGCGCCATGCCGGTGAACGCGACGACCGCCAGCACCAGGGCCGCGACGAGGGGCAGCACATCGACATCGGGTCGCCAGCCGAGGGCCAGTGCCGCCGCCGTCAACACGGCCATCTGCACGACGACGACGACCAGCACCGCCAGCGCCTTGGCGGCGACCAGCCGCGGCCGACCCAGCGGCGTGGTGCCGAGCCGCTTGAGCACCCCGTAGGACCGGTCGAACCCGGTGGCGATGGCCAGGTTGGCAAAGGCAGTGGCCAGGACCGCCAGCGCCAGCGTGCCGGGGGCCAGGAAGTCGACGTCGTCGCCGTCGATGGGCAGCACGTCGACCACCGAGAAGAAGACCAGGACTACCACGGGGATGCCGAGGGTGAGCAGCAACGACTCGGCGTTGCGGAACGTCAGCGCCAGGTCCAGCCGCAGCTGCGCCCAGAGTCCCCTCAAGGACCCGACTCCGGCTCCCCGGCCGGCACGGTGTCCGGCCCGCCTGACGTCAGCCGCAGGAACACGTCCTCCAGCCGCTGGCGGCCGGCCCGGAGGTCGCCCAGCGGCAGGTCGCGCTCGGCCAGCCAGGCGGTGAGGGCGGCCACGGTCGCCGGGGTCGGTGCCGCCGCCACCTCGTACTCGCCCGGTCCCGTCTCGGCCACGGCGGCCCGGTCGAGCCGTTCGGACAGGGCCTCGGTGTCGATGCCGGGCGGCGCCGCGAACCGCACGGTGTCGCCGGCGCCCGGGCCCCGCATGATCTCCTCCAGCGGGCCCTCGGCCACGAGCCGAGCGTGGTCGATGATGACGACGCGGTCGGCCACCCGCTCGGCCTCGTCGAGGTCGTGGGTCGTCAGCAGTACGGTGACGCCCTCAGAACGCAGGTCGGCGATCACCTGGCGGACGACCTGGCGGCCGGCGGGATCGACGCCCGTGGTGGGCTCGTCGAGGAATGCCACCTGGGGCCGCCCCACCAGGGCCAGCGCCAGCGACAGCCGCCGCTGCTCGCCTCCGGAGAGCTGCCGGTGGGTGCGGCGCTCGAGGCCGCCCAGCCCGAGCCGCTCCAGCAGCTCCCCGGGATCGAGCGCCTCGGCGTAGAGCGCCGCCGCGTGCCGCAGGGCCTCGAGAGTGCGCACGCCAGGGTGCACCCCGCCCTCCTGCAGCATGACGCCGATGCGCTCGACCAACGAGCGGTGGTCGCGGCGGGGGTCGAGCCCGATGACCGACAAGCGCCCGAGGGCGGGCCGCCGGATTCCCTCCAGCGACTCGATGGTGGAGGTCTTGCCGGCACCGTTGGGCCCGAGCACGCAAGTGACCTCGCCGGCCTCGGCCCGGAAGGACAGGTCGTCGACGGCGACGACCTCGCGGTAGGTGACCGTCAGTCCCTCGACCTCGATGGCGGACATGCCGGCAGGGACGCTACTGCCGTCCTCAGTCCTTGCGGCCGGTGGCGGCCAGGCGGACGCCGAGGCCGATCATCGTCAGCCCGCCCACGCCGCCCAACGCCTCCAGGCGACGGGGCGAGCGCGCCAGCCAGCTGCGGGCGGTGCCGGCCACCATCCCCCACGCGCTGTCGGACACGACGGCGATACCCACGGCGATGGCACCGAGCGCCAGCATCTGCAGGGCGACCGGAGCCCCGGCCGGGTCGACGAACTGGGGCAGGATCGCCGTGTAGAACACGATCCACTTCGGGTTGCTGACGCCCACCAGGAAGCCCTCGAGGGCGAGGTTGCGCCGTTCGGGCGCACGGCCGCCCACGTCGAGGACCGACGACAGCGCTCGCCGGTGCCGCACCGCTCGCACGCCGAGGTACACGAGGTAGGCGGCGCCCAGCAGGCGGATCGCGCCCAGCAGCACGACCGACCGCTCGATGATGGCTCCCACGCCCAGCGCCACCGCCACCACCTGCATGTAGATGCCGACCGCGTTGCCGATCGCCGTGACGACGGCGGCCCGCCGCCCCAGGGCCACGCCGCGGCTCACCACGAACAGCACGCTCGGTCCGGGCACCACGATCAACACGAAGGCGGCCACGCTGAACGAGGCGAGTGCGTGCGGATCGACCACCGGGCGAGCCTATGGGCCTCGTTCTGGTCGTAGCCATGCGGTTATATGCCGTACGGCTACGACCAGTTCGTCAGGCGACCCGCTATCCCGCTTGGCAACGGTCGGTAGCCTCGGCGTCCATGCTCGACATCCGCCGGATCCGCAGCGAGCCCGATGCGGTCAAGGCCGCGCTCGATCTCCGTGGCCCCGGCACGTCCGACGCCGTCGACGAGGTCCTCGCGCTGGACGCCGAGCAGCGCCGGATCGTCGCCCAGCGCGACGAGATCCGCAACCGGATCAAGTCCCTGTCGAAGCAGGTCGGCCGCCTGCGGGGGCAGGGGAAGGCGGACGAGGCGGAGGTGCTCATGGCCGAGAGCCGCTCGCTCGGCGACGAGGAGGAGGTGCTGGCCAAGGCCGCCGGCGTGCTGGGCGACGAGATCCGGGCCGCCCTGCTCGCCCTCCCCAACCTGCCGAGCGAGGATGCGCCCCGCGGGACGGGCGAGCAGGACAACGTCGTCCTGCGCACCGAGGGCTACGACCCCGGCGCCTACGGCGAGCATCAGCGGGTCCCGCACTGGGAGATCGGCGCCGAGCTCGCGATCCTCGACAACGAGCGGGCCACCAAGATCTCGGGCTCGATGTTCACCATGTACCGGGGCTGGGGCGCCCGGCTGCTGCGGGCCCTGGTGCAGCTCAGCCTCGACTGCAACGCCGACGCGTACGAGGAGATCCGCCCGCCCACGCTGGTCCGCACCGAGACGATGACCTCCACCGGGCACCTACCCAAGTTCGCCGACGAGGCCTACCACATCGAGCGCGACGACCTGTGGGCCATCCCCACGGCGGAGGTGCCGCTCACATCACTGCACGGCGACGAGATCCTCGACGGCGCCGACCTGCCGCTGCGCTACATGGCGTACACGTCGTGCTTCCGCCGGGAGGCGGGGTCGGCCGGCAAGGACACGCGGGGGCTGCTGCGGGCCCACGAGTTCGACAAGGTCGAGCTCCTGGCGGTGGCCGCCGACCGTGAGCAGGCCATCGCCTGCCAGCAGGACGTGCTGGCCCGCGGCGAGGCCCTGCTGCGCGACCTGGGCCTCGCCTACCGCGTGGTCGACCTGTGCACCGCTGACCTCAGCAACTCGGCGGCTCGCACCTGGGACATCGAGGCCTACGCGCCCGGCGTCGACCAGTGGCTGGAGGTGTCGTCGGTGTCGTGGTTCGGCGACTACCAGGCCCGTCGGGCCAATGTCCGCTACCGCCCGGTCCAGGGGTCGGGGAGAGGGACCGAGGTCGCCCACACGGTCAACGGCTCGGCCATGGGCTGGCCCCGGACCATCGCCGCCTACCTCGAGACCCACCGCCAGCCCGACGGCTCGGTGACGATCGTGGAGGCGCTGCGCCCCTACCTGGCCGCCGCCGACCGCATCGTGAGGCCCGCGGGGCAATAGGTGGCGCGGGTCACATCACGACTGCCGTTCAGACCCGTGTAACCACTAGTCTCCCGAGGTCCCCCGCCGCCGTTTCCCCAGGGAGACCAGCTCGAGAATGCGACGCGCGTGGGCCTGGATGGGCCTCAACTTCGGCAAGCACGCCGGCATCGTCGGTGTCGTCGGCTTGGCGATCACCCTGGTGCTAGGCATCGGCGCCACGAAGCTCGACTTCGCCACCGGCCAGGACTCGTACCTCAACA
Organism: Acidimicrobiales bacterium; assembly: GCA_035697145.1. Taxonomy (GTDB): domain Bacteria; phylum Actinomycetota; class Acidimicrobiia; order Acidimicrobiales; family VFJN01; genus DASQUK01. Next base: position 23,175 of record DASSDL010000167.1, on the reverse strand, counting down.
AGGACGAGCAGGTCTACAAGGACAATGTCGCGTACCAGGACCTGTTCGGCGGCCAGGCCATGCTCACCCTGTTCACCATGGAGGACGGCAGCGACGTCGTCGACCTCTTCACCCCGGCGAACATCGAGCACCTCCAGGAGGTCGACGAACAGCTCCATACGGTCGATGGGGTCGCGGCAGTGGTCACTCCGCTCACCGCCCTGCAGTTCACGCAGAACCTGGCGGTGAGCGACACCGGCGATCCCATCCAGAGCGTTGCCGGCCAGGCCCTCCTGAGTGCCCGGGAGCGCGAGCCCGACCCCGCCGCTCAGGAGGTCCGCCTCGCCGACGCCGCCACGACGCTGCAGCGCCTCAACGAGGTGCCCGAGGACCAGCGCACGTTCGAGAACCCCGAGTGGATCCGCTTGCTGCTGTACGACAACCGGGGCGAGATCCGCAAGTCGCTGCGGCCGTTCTTCCCCGACGAATCCCATGCCCAGATGGTCACCCGCCTGGTGGGCAACGCCTCGCTCGAGGACGAGGGCACCGCCAGTGAGGAGGTCCAGGACATCACTCTGGCCGAGCCGTTCGACGGCGCCGATGTCACCTCCACCGGTGCCCCGGTGCTGCTCAAGGACCTCAACGACTACCTGCGCGGCGGGATGCTCACGCTGGGCGCGATCGCGGTGGGGATCATGGTCGTGATCCTGTTGCTGTTGTTCGGCGTGCGCTGGCGGCTGCTGCCCTTGGGCGTGATCCTCGTCGGGCTGGTCTGGGCGTTCGGCCTCGCCGGCTATCTCGGCATCCCGTTATCGGTGGTCACCATCGCCGGGCTGCCGGTCATGCTCGGAGTGGGCATCGACTACGCGATCCAGATGCACTCCCGCATCGAGGAAGAGGTGGTGATCGACCGGGCGGCCCACCCGATCCAGGAGGCATCGGTCAACCTGGGCCCAGCGCTGCTGGTCGTCACCTTCGACGCCGTGTTCGCGTTCCTGGCGCTGCGGTTCGCACGGGTGCCGATGATCCGAGACTTCGGCCTGCTGCTGGCCGTGGGCATCGCCGTCATCTGCATCGCCAGCATCGTCGTGCCGCTGGCGGCGCTCGGCATCCGCGAGTACCGCTCACCCACCAAGGGCAAGGACTTCAGCCACGGCGTCCTGGCCCAGCTGGTCGTGTGGCTCGGCAGCCTCCCGACGCGCCTGGCGGTTCCGATCGCGCTGGCCAGCGCCGCCGTGTTCGCCGGCGGAATCATCGTCGAGGACGACCTGACGATCCAGAGCGATCCCGAGGAGTGGGTAAACCAGGACACCCAGGTCATCCGCGACATCGACACGGTCAAGGCCGAGACCGGATCGTCGGCCGAGCTCGGCATCTTCGTCGAGTCCGACGACATCTTCAGTGACGAGACCGCGGCCTTCGTCACCGATTTCGCCAACGAGCAGCTGGCGGCCCGGCCCGACGACCTGCTCACCGCCTCGTCGATCGTCACCACGGTGAGCTTCCTGCTGGAAATGCCCGACACGACGGTCCTGCCGCCCACCGGCGAGGACGTGGAGCGGGCCTACCAGGTGGCGCCACCCGACATTCAGGAGGCAACGGTCAACCCCGAGGCGGGCGCGCTCAACCTGGTGTTCCGTACCGGTCCCGGCTCCCTGGACCATCGGGCGGTCTACGTGGACGACATCAGGGACGAGCTTGAGTCGGGCACGCTCGACAACGGCGACCCCATCCCGGAGGCCATCGGGGCCACGCCGTCGGGCCTGGCGGTGGTGGGCGTCGGCCTGCTCGAGAACATCGAGTCCAACCGGATCCTGCTCACCTACCTGGCCATCTTGTTCGTGTTCACCTATCTGGTGCTGCGGTTGCGCAGTTTCGTACGGGCGCTGCTGTCGATGGTGCCGGTGCTCACGGCCGTGGGCGCAGCGTCGCTGGTGGCGTGGATCTTCGACCTCCAGCTCAGCCCGATGACGGCGGTGGGAGGACCGCTGGTCGTCGCCGTCTGCACGGAGTTCACGTCGCTGATCCTGCTGCGGTTCATCGAGGAGCGACAGCGCGGCTACAGCCCCCGGGAGGCGATGAACGTCACCGCTCGCCGCACCGGCCGGGCATTCATCGTCTCGGCGCTCACCGCCATCGCGGGGGTGGCGGTCATCGCCTTCTCGTCACTGCCGTTGCTGCGCGACTTCGGCCTGATCGTGGCTATGAACGTGGCGGTGGCGCTGCTGTCGGCGCTCGTGTTCCTGCCGCCGATGCTGGTGTGGGCCGAGAACCGGGGCTGGGTCACGCGGGGCATGATGCCGAAGCAGCCGGCCGCACCGACTCTCGGTGCCGAGGTGCCCCGCCAACCAGTTGGCGGGAGCTGACCGGTAAAGCGCTTTCCTCGGCGGGCGCCGGCGGTAGGGTGACGGCCAGAAAGACCCAGGGTCCGGCCAGAAATCGGATCCAACGGCGTTCTCCCGGGGCCGCGAGATGAGCGGGGAGGGAACCGTGATCCCCACGACAGCCACAGCGAACACCGACCGTCGCCCGGTGACGTGACCACTGCAGCGGCGCCGGTCGACACGGCGGCCGGCGATGTCGCCATCCGGCTAGAGCACCTGACCAAGACCTACCCCGGCGCGACCCGACCGGCGGTGGACGGGCTCGAGCTCGCGATCCCCCGGGGCGAGCTGGTGGCGCTGGTGGGCCCGTCCGGCTGCGGCAAGACCACCACGCTCAAGATGATCAACCGCCTGGTCGAACCCACGGGCGGCACGGTGTGGGTCGAGGGTGTCGACATTCGCACCCGCCCGACCCACGAGCTGCGCCGCGGGATCGGCTACGTCATCCAGCAGGCGGGGCTGTTCCCCCACCGGACGGTGGGCGACAACATCGCCACGGTCCCCAAGCTCCTGGGCTGGGACGGCCACCGCGTCAGTGCCCGGGTAGACGAGCTGGCCGATCTGCTGCGGCTCGACCGGGGGCTGCTCGGCCGCTACCCCTCGGCGCTGTCGGGCGGACAGCAGCAGCGCGTGGGCGTGGCCCGGGCGCTGGCCGCCGACCCGCCGGTGCTGCTCATGGACGAACCCTATTCGGCGGTGGACCCCATAGTGCGGGCGCAGCTGCAGGACGAGCTGCTCAGGCTGCAGCGCGAGGTCCACAAGACGATCGTGTTCGTCACCCACGACATCGACGAGGCCATCAAGCTCGCCAATCGCATCGCCATCCTCAACGTGGGCGGCATCCTCGAGCAGGTCGATTCACCGGCCGCGATGCTGCGGGCACCGCGCAACGACTTCGTGGCCGACTTCCTGGGCGACGACCGCGGCATCAAGCGGCTGTCGCTCATGACCGTGGGCGAGGCCTCGCTGAGCAAGGGACCGGTGGTCGACGAGTCCGCCAGCGTCGACGAGGCCCGGGCGACGATGGCCGAGCTGGGCTACGACTGGGTGGCCGTCTGCGACGGCGACGACAGCCTGCAGGGCTGGGTCGGGGCCGCCGACCTCGATGGCGCCGCCACCATCGCCGAGCTCACGCCCAGGCCGTTCCTGTCCGTGGTCACCCCGGACACGACGCTCAAGGCCGCGCTCGACGGCGTCGTCACGTCCCGCACCCGGGTAGCCGTGGCGGTGGACGACGACGGGCGGTACCTCGGAATGCTCACGGTCAACGACCTGGCCGAGGGGATCACGACGTGAGTGACCTCGGTGGAGTGCTCGCAGCCGAACCCTTCATCCGCTGGGACTGGGTGCGCGACCACACCGACGACATCCGCTCCAACTTCTGGGAACACGTACAGCTCACGGTGCTCGCCGTGGGTATTGGCTTCGTGATCGCCTTGGCGATGGCGCTGGTCGCAGTGCGATGGCGCGCCGCGTACGGCCCCCTGGCGGCGTTCTGCGCCGCGCTCTACGCCGTCCCGAGCGTGGCCCTGTTCGCGCTGCTGCTGCCGTTCGTGGGCCTCAGCATGGAGAACGCCCTGATCGCGTTGGTCACCTACACGCTGTTGATCCTGCTGCGGAACATCGTGGCCGGGCTCGACGGGGTGCCGCCGGAGGTGCGCGAAGCGGCCGACGGCATGGGCTACGAGCGCTGGCGGCGGGTCCTGCGCGTCGACCTGCCGCTGGCGACGCCCTCGATCGTGGCCGGCCTGCGCATCGCCACGGTCACCACGATCGGTTTGGTGACCGTCACCGCCCTGGTGGGGGAGGGTGGCTTCGGCCGGTTCATCAACGAGGGGCTGTCGCGCCAGTTCCCGACGGAGATCGTGCTGGGGTCGGTGCTGTCGGTGGCCCTCGCCATCGCCTGTGACGTGCTGTTCGTTCTGGCGGAGCGACTCCTCGTGCCCTGGGCCCGGGCCAAGGTGCCGATCGAGGTGGGTAAGCCCGGGCGGTTGACCTTTGCCCGATGGTCACGGCACGGGAGGACGGTCGATGCCTGACATCCTCGATCAGCTCTGGGATTACCTGTCGAGCGACGCCGCCTGGTCGGGCGAGCGGGGACTGCCGGCGCTCACCTGGGCCCAAGTCAAGCTCTCAGCCACGGCGGTGGTCATCGCCGCCCTCATAGCGGTCCCACCGGCCGTCGTGCTCGGGCACGTACGCCGGGGCGGACTTCTGGCCGTGTCGGTCGTCAACATCGGCCGAGCCATCCCGACGTTCGCCATCATGGTGCTGATCCTGCCGTTCTCGCTGCGGTGGGGGTTCGGGCTCGGGTTCTGGCCTACCGCGGTCGCACTGGTGCTGCTGGCAATCCCGCCGATCTTCACAAACACCTATACCGGCGTCCGGGACGTCCCGCCCGAGGCGGTCGAGGCGGCGCGCGGCATGGGCATGCGGGCCGGTGAGCTCGTGCGCACCGTCGAGGTGCCGGTTGCGTGGCCACTGATCATCACCGGCTTGCGGGTGTCGGCGGTGCAAGTCGTGGCGACTGCCACGCTCGGGCCACTTGTTGGCTACATAGACCTCGGCACCCCCATCCTCACCGGGTTCGTCCAGCGGTCGCAACGAGGACCACTGCTCGCCGCCGCCATCGTCGTCATCCTGCTGGCGCTGCTCACGGACGGGCTCTTCGCCTGGGCCGAGCGCCGGCTGGTGCCCTGGCGCCGGCCCGGGGGACGCCAGGCCGACGTCGCCGTCACTCCTCCTGTCGCCGTCACTCCTCCTACGGCCGCATGACCTGTTCGACACAACGGCAGCAAAGGACACGACCATGAGACGATCCAGCCCGACCCCCACCCGCCACCCCGTGGCGGCGTCGGCCTCCGGCCGACACGCCATACGGGTGCTGATGGCGCTGTTGGCCGCCCTCTCGTTGCTGGCGGCCGCCTGCGGCGACGATGACGACGACAGCGGATCGGGTGACTCCGGCCAGGCCGAGGACGGCGGCGGAGCGCCGCCCGAGGGCCCGGCCATCAGCATCGGAGCCCAGGACTTCGGCGAATCGGCGATCCTGGCCGAGATCTACGAGCAGGCGCTCGACGCCCAGGGTTTCGATGCCGGCATCCAGACCGTGGGTGGGTTCCGCGACCTGCTGTTCGGTGCGTTCGACTCGGGCGACGTCAACCTGGCCCCCGACTACGTGGCATCCGAGCTGGAGTTCCTGAACGACAACGCCGGCGAGGCCACCGGCGACGTCGACGAGACGTTCGACCTGCTGCAACCCCTGCTCGAGGAGCAGGGGCTGGTGGGGCTCGAGCCGTCCGACGCAGTCGACACCAACGCCTTCGTGGTCACCCAGGAGACGGCCGACGAGCTCGGGCTCGAGAGCCTGTCGGACCTGGCCGAGAACGGGGCGGACCTCACGCTGGGCGCGCCACAGGACTGCGAGACCAACCCCTTCTGCATCCCCGGGCTCCTGGACGTCTACGGGCTGGACATGTCCAGCAACTTCACGCCGCTCGACGCCGGCGTCGTTCTCACCTCGCTCCAGGAGGGGGCCATCGACGTCGGGCTGCTGTTCTCGACCGATGGCCGCATCGCCTCCGAGGGCCTGGTGCTGCTCGACGACGACCAGAACATGCTGGCCGCCGACAACGTGTTTCCGGTGGCGTCCCAGGAGCTGGTCGACGCCTACGGCGAAGACTTCACGGCGATCCTCGACACGATCTCCGCCGAGCTCACCACCGAGGACCTCACAGAGCTGAACCGGCGCTTCGACGTCGACCGGGAGGACGCCGACGCCATCGCCGAGTCCTGGCTCTCGGATCACGACCTCGGGGGTTGAGGGGTTGAGGGCTCGTCCTGTCAGCGCTCAGGTACCGCACCGGACCTGAGCGCTGACAGTCCTGCCCGACCCCCGCCCGCCGCCCCGTGGTGGCGTCGGTCTGCGACCGACCTATGTTCCTGTGGCCGTGGACCTCGTTCAGCTGCGCCAGGAGTATGCCGACGCCGGCCTGTCGGAGGGGGACCTGGCCGCCGACCCGATGGAGCAGTTCGGCGCCTGGTTCGCGGCCTGGCGTGACGTGGCGGTCGGCGAGCCCGACGCCATGGTCGTCAGCTCGGCCACGCCCGGCGGGCGACCGTCCGTGCGCATGGTGCTGCTGCGACGCTTCGGTCCCGAGGGGTTCGTGTTCTTCACCAACCGCGACAGCCGCAAGGGCCGGGAGCTGGCCGACAACCCCCGGGTGGCGCTGCTGTTCCCGTGGCATCCAGTCGGACGCCAGGTCATCGTCGAGGGCGCGGTGACCCCGAGCGATGACGAGGCGTCCGACGCCTATTGGGTGACCCGGGCCCGCGGCAGCCAGATGGCGGCCTCAGCCTCCCCACAGAGCCAGGTGGTACCCGATCGCCGCGCCCTCGAGCGCCTGTTCGACGAGGTGGCCCGGCGCCACGAGGGCGAGCCGGTCCCCCGGCCGGGGCACTGGGGCGGCCTCTGCGTGTCGCCCGACCGGCTCGAGTTCTGGCAGCACCGGGAGAACCGCCTGCACGACCGGCTCGTCTACCGGCCCGACATCACCGGGTCCTCCGGCTGGCGCATCGAGCGTCTCGCTCCCTGACGCCGAGTCCCGTAGACGGCGAGGACGACCGCCGCGATGGCGATGCCCGAGCCGATGGCGATCCTCACGGAGCCGGTACGTTCGATCCAGTCGCTGACGTCGTACGACCATCCCGTGACCACGTCGATGACTCCGGACGAGGGGATCGCGCCGCCCGACGCCCGGGCCACCCGCAGCTCGAGCCAGCCGTAGTAGGCCACATAGGCCCCGGCCAGCGCCACCAACCCGCCGGCCACCCGCCCGATGTAGGGCTGCGCGCGGCGCAGGAGCCGCACGATCGACGTGCGCGCCAGCGCCATGGCCACGGTGAGCCCGACCAGCACCAGCGTCATGCCGAGCGCGTAGATGCCGAAGACCATCAGGCCGTCGGCCACCGACTCCCGGTTGATCGTGCCCGACACCGCGCTCAGGAACAGCGGCAGCGTGCAACCTATCGACGCGATGGCATACGACACGCCGAACACGAACATCGACCCGACCGTGCGCTCGCGCCCACCCCGGTCCAGGCGGGGCAGGCGCACGTTGAGCTGGAAGCCACCGAGCATGGCCAGTCCGAGGGCGAGCAGCGCCGAACCGATGACGATCGAGATCCAGGGCACGTTCTCGTAGACGGGCAGCGAGGTCAGCTCGACCGCTAGGCCGGCGACGGCGAAGACGGCCAGGAAGCCGGCCGAGACCGCCAACGCGACTCGCAGCGCCGTGGCGACGGTTGCCCGGGGCACGGCCGCCTCCCGATCGTCGATCCCCAGGAAGTAGGCGAGGTAGGCGGGGAGCATGGCGAAACCGCAGGGATTGACGGTGGCGACCATGCCGAGGGTCAGGTACAGGGCCAGTGGTCCCTCGGGCCCGATGCCTCGGGTAGCGCCGATCACACCGCGATCCCGAAGTGCCCCTCGAACGCCGACCGCAGCTCGTTCGCGTCGAGCGCACGGCTGCGGACGTCGACGACGTTGCCGTCGGCGTCGATGAACACGGAGGTCGGCATGTTGATGCCGCCGAAGTAGGTCACGGCGTCCTGCCCGCTGTCGCCGAAGGCCAGGTAGGTCACGCCGGTCCGCTCGACGGTGGCGCGGGCGTCCTCGTCGCTGTCCTGATAGGCGATGCCGATGATCGTGACCCGGTCGCCAGCGGCTTGGTGCACCCGCTCGAATGCAGGCATCTCGGTGACGCACGGTCCGCACCAGCTGGCATAGAAGTTGATCACCACCGGCTTGGAGCCCAGCAGTCCGCCCAGCTTGCGGTCGGGACCGCCGTCGAGCGCCGCCAGCGTCACGTCGGCCGCCGACGCCGGCAGCTCACCCGCATGGGTGAGCTGGTACGACTCCGAGGAGTCGCCATTGGCCGACGACTCGTCGTCGGCGCCGAGCCACATGGCAGCACCAACGGCCGCGACCAGGGCCAATGCGGTGGCGGCGACCAACGGGACCGGGGGGATGCGGCGGGAAGCCACGAACTACGACCGTACCGCCGGGGCTTGCGCCGGCGGGAATCGCACCGCCTGGGGGGCACCGCCGCCGCGCGGTGCCCCCCACCATTCGGGCCGGGCCTAGGCGATCCGAACGATCGCCACGTCCTGTAGGTGTTCGGGGATGGGGATCTCGGGAAGCTGGTCCTCGGGCCGCGGCAGCTTGGGCGGCCGGCCCCGACGCCGCTTTGTGGCGAGGATCTTCCCGTTGACGAACAGCTGACCACCCCACACGCCCCAGGGCTCCCGGCGCTCGAGTGCGCCCTCGAGGCAGGGGATCAGGGCCGGGCACGTGGCGCAGATGTGCTTGGCCCGGGCGATGTCCTGCAGCTCCTCGCTGAAGAACATGCCTGCGAGCCGACCGCTGCCGTCGTTGCAGCGGGCGTGGGCCCACCAGGTGTCCTCGCTGGCGAGGACGTCGGGCTCGGCCTCGTCGGTACTTCGCTCGGTCAGGTCGATTATCTCGTCGGGTGCCAGAGGGGCGATCATCGGCCCATTCCCTTTTTGTCTTGTGTCGGTGTGCTGGGTGTCTGTGCTGGTCGTTCGCTTGGGGTGGTCGGCGGTCGGTGGTTTGGGGGGTGGATGGAAGCTGTTGGGACAAAGAAGAAGGCCGCCGGGATATCCCGACGGCCTTCGGAGGTCTTTGCGCTTCTCGCTGGTCAGGGGAAGCGCTCCGAGAGTCGTCGGGTGGGTCGATCGTTGGTGAACACCGGGAAGTTGGCGGACACCGGCTTCTCGGTCGACACCTGGAGCCACGTGTGCCCATGCATGGGCGCGGCGATGCCGCTCGGGATGAGGTGAACGGCGCAGGCCACCGGGCGCGCGGCACCGGCCATCTGGCCGCTCTCTTGGGTGGTGCCGGCGTACATCGGTCCTGGCCTGTCCCTTCGTGTCGTGGTGGGTCGAGTCAGTGGCGGGTGAGCGCCATGGGGTTAAAGGGCACCACGTGGGCCCACCACTCGTCAATGGAATATTGCGATCTGGCGCAAATCATGTGTCGAACGGCAGAAATAGCGCCGTTCGAGGCGTGCTTCCCGCTCTTGGTGCTTCGCACCGGGCCGCTCGGGGCCCCCGGCCTCGCGTGCGCTCGGCCTCAGGCGGCAGAAATACCGCCGTTCGTGACGGTCGCTCTTCAGCTCGCCGCCTCGTAGACGAGGTCGGGCCCCCGGTCGTCGACCGCCACCCGCCCCTGCAGCCGCAGGTGTTCGAGGTGGGCATAGGTCTCGCTCTCGGCCATGTGCCCCCAGGCGCGGGGGTGGAACACCTGCTGGGTCACCGCCTCCACGGTGGCGCGCCCGGCCGCGGCCGTGGCCCGATGGATGGCGTCGAGCCGCTCGCGGTGGTGCCCGCGGATGGCGTCGACGCGGCCGGCGAGGTCCGCGAACGGGTCTCCGTGGGCGGGTAGCACCAACCGCACGCCCTCCAGCTCGCGGACCTTGCCGAGGCTGGCCAGGAAGTTGGCCAGCGGATCCGCCCCTGCGGCCAGCCCCGACACGTGGGGGGTGATCGTGGGGAGCACGTGGTCACCGGCGAGCAGCAAACCCTCGGCCGGATCGAGCAGGCACAGGTGATCGAGCGTGTGCCCGGGCGTGTGGACGGCGATCCAGTCCCGCCCGGCCAGGCGGATCACCTCGGCGTCGTCGAGCCGGCGGGTTGGCGTGGGCGAGCGCATCCACCGGCTGGCGAGCCGGCGCCCCACCGGGTTCCGGAGCCTGCGGCCGCCGGGCGAGAACTCGGCGTCACGCCAGGGGAGCTTCGTACGCAGCGGGCTGGTGGGGGGCGGCGCAGCGTCGTCCGGATCGAGCGCGTCCGGATCGCCTTCCTCGTCGGGGTCGAGCCAGGTGCGGAAGCTGCGATGGGTCAGCACTTCGGCACCGGTTGCCGATCGCAGCTTGCCGGCTCCGCCGAAGTGGTCCGGGTGGCTGTGGGTCACGATCACCGTGTGGACGTGGCGGGGCGCAGCGCCGACCTGGCGCAGGCGGTCGGTCAGCGCCCGCCAGGTGCCCGGGCCGGGCATGCCGGGATCGACGACCGCCAGGCCCCGCTCGTCCTCGAGGGCGTAGCAGTTGACGTGACCCAGGCCAGGCATCGAGACAGGCAACTGCATCCGCAGGACGCCCGGTGCCACGTCGGTCACCTCGGCGCTGGCTGGCTGCGCCTCCTGGCGCAACGGCCGGGGGTGGTCGGACGCCGGGGGTGGCGCTGGCGAGGCGGAGGAGGGGGGCCGAGGCACGCCCTAACCCTACTTGACCGCGCGGTCAACTTAGAGGCCCGGCGGATAGGGTGTTCCGCAGGCACCCCGCGTGGCAATTTGTTGCCGGGTCGCAGCTCAACAGCTGGGCCTCCCAGCAGTGCTGACCACCGAGAGCCAGGATCACGTGCCTATTCGCGCACGTTCCTAGGCAGGGGGCGCCCGAGGCGTGATCGCAGGAGGCGGCGGTGCCTCCGGCGGCGCGGCGGACCGGTCATCGAAGTCGCGGAACAGGTGCGCCCGATACCAGCGCAGCTCGTTCACGCTCTCACGGATGTCGTCGAGCGCCCGATGCGTCGACTCCTTCTTGGGCGCGCCCTCCAGCACTGCGGGTGCCCAGCGCAGTGCCAGCTCCTTGAGCGTGGAGACATCGATGGACCGGTAATGCAGGTAGCTCTCGATCTCGGGCAGGTGCACGGCCAGGAACCGGCGATCGGTGCCGATGGAGTTGCCGCACAGGGGCACCGACCGCGGCGCCGGCACATGGGCCTTGATGAAGTCGAGCGTGGCGGCGCCCGCGTCGGCCAGCGACACGGTCGAAGCCTGGATGGCGGCCAGCAGGCCGCTGCGCGTGTGCATCTCGCGGACCACGTCCTCCATCGCTGCCAGTGCCTCGGCGGGTTGGTGGACCACCAGGTCGAGCCCCTCGGCCACGATCTGGAGCTGATCGTCGGTGATGAGGGTGGCGATCTCGACGATCACGTTGCGCGCCGGGTCGAGTCCGGTCATCTCCAGATCCATCCAGACGAGCACGCCCGGAGGCTAGACCCCCACGTGCCTGCACCCATGCGCCCGCGACCGCGGCGACAATGACGACGTGCTGCGCATCCCCGTCGTTCGCCTCGATGCCGACCTACCCCTGCCCGACTACGCCCGGTCGGGCGACGCCGGCGCCGACCTCGTCGCCCGCGAGTCGGTGACGCTGCGGCGCGGGGGTGGTCGGGGGCTCGTCGGCACCGGCATCGCTCTGGCGATCCCCGACGGGTATGCGGGATTTGTCCAACCCCGGAGCGGGTTGGCGCTGCGGCACGGCGTCACCTGCCTCAACACTCCCGGCCTGATCGACAGCGGCTACCGCGACGAGCTGCGGGTGCTGCTGGTCAACACCGATCCCGACGCCGACTACGAGGTCCGGCGCGGCGATCGCATCGCCCAGCTCGTGGTGCAGCCGGTCGAGCACGCCCGCTTCACGCCGGTGGAGGCCCTCGACGGCTCGGCCCGGGGGACCGGCGGCTTCGGTCACACCGGTCGCTGAATGTGGGGCGCAGCCCCACGGGAGACGCAGGCGTCAGTCGTCGTCGGCGTCTGGGTGGCCTCGCTTGTGGAGAACCATGCCGCGCCCGCCCTCGTCGAGCCGCCAGTTGTCGACGCTGGCGTCGAGAACGGCGGCCGCCACATCCGGGACATCGACCGTCGCGCCACCATGTTCGGTCAAGTGGAGGTCGACGCTCAACGTCTCATCCTCCACGTCATAGGCGATCACCAAGGTGCCGTCACCGTCGGGATCGGGCGCGAGCAGCGCTGCCGCCTCGCCGACCGCCAAGCGCAGCTCCTCCGCTTCGCGGTAGGTGAATCCGGCGCGCGTCGCCATGGCCGCCGCCCCTGCCCGGGCGATGCGAACGGCGGCGGAGGTTGCAGGCACGGTGAGACGGATGCTTTCGCGCTCCAAACATGCCTCCCGCTCTAGGCCACTCCGTGGCCCGACCGATCGGGCCACGGGCGCCTTCCATGCGCCCTCTTGTTGCGAGCCTACGGGCGCACCACGGCGTCGGGGTCGACGTCGGTTCGTTGGCCCATGTAGACGGGGTGGCGCAGGCGGCCGTCGGATGTCCAGTCGCTGTAGGCGACCTCCACCACCACCTCGGGACGTACCCAATGGGCCTCCCGCGCCTGGGTGGCGGGCGGGCGGGGGACGAATGGGCACTGCTCGTCGGCGAGCGGTGCCAATTGCCGGGCCATGCGGTCGAGCTCGGCCGACGTGAAGCCCGACCCGACCCGGCCCGCGTATCGCAGCGTCGCATCGCCTGGCTGGGGGTGATAGCCGATCAGCAGGGCGCCGAGCCGTCCGGCACGGCTGCCCTCGCCCGGCGCCCAGCCGCCGACCACCAACTCGTCGTGGCGGCGCAGCTTCACCTTGATCCACGTGCGGGTCCGCCGCCCGGGCGTGTAGCGGCTGTCGAGCCGCTTGGCAACCACGCCCTCGAGGCCCCGTTCCTCGCACACCTTCAGTAGCGCCGGGCCGTCGTCGTAGACGTCGGCCACGTCGGTGCCGAGCGGCAGGTCGTCGGCCAGCTGGTCGAGCAGGCGCCGGCGGTCGCTCCAGGGCCGATCCGTCAAGCCGTGGCCGTTGAGCCGCAGCAGGTCGAACAGCACGTACGCCACCGGGACGTCCTCGGCTCGGCGGCGGGCGTCCGCCACCGAGGTCACGTGCATCCGATGCTGGAGCCGCTCGAAGCTTGGGCGCCCCTCGGCGTCGAGCGCCACCATCTCGCCGTCGAGGGTCGCCTCGACCGGGGCCAGGGCGTCGGCCAGCGCCCCCAGCTCGGGGAAGGCCGGGGTGCACTCACGGCCGTTGGCGCTCCATCCGTGCACACCCGAGGGCGCCACCTCGGAGATGACCCGCATGCCATCCCACTTGACCTCGTAGATCCAGCCCGGACCGGGCGGCAGGAGACCGGTCGTGGCCTTCATGGGAAGCACCGCCATCGCCGGAGCCTAGGGACTCCCGGCGCGCCCACTCACAGAGCGCGGGGCACGACCGGGAGCTTCAGCAGATCGCCGCCGCGCACGACCTCGGCGTCGAGCGTGTGACCGGCGACCTCACCGGTGAGCACGCGCTGCATGTCGCTGATGGCCTGGACCGGATTGCCACCGAGGGCGACCACGATGTCCTCGGGCCGGATGCCCGCCCGCGCCGCCGGGCCACCCTCCACCACGCCGGTCACCTCGACGCCCCGGCGCCGACCGAGGCGGTCGGCCATCCGCGGCGGCAGGGCCCGGCCTCCGCCGGTGAGCCCCAGCTCGGCCCGGTGGACCCGCCCGTGGGCGATCAGGGCGCCGATGATGGCATTGGTGGTGGCGTCGAGCGGGATGGCCATGCCCAGGCCCTGCCCGATGCCCGGTCCCACGACCGCGGTGTTGATGCCCACGACCCGGGCGTCGCTGGTGGCGAGGGCGCCGCCGCTGTTTCCCGGGTGCAGCGCGGCGTCGGTCTGGATTACTCCCTCGACGATGCGGGCACGCCGCCCATCGACAGCGGGCAGCGATCGGCCCAGGGCAGAGACCACGCCGGCCGACACCGACCCGGCGAAGCCGAGGGGGCTGCCGACGGCGACGACCAGCTGACCGACGCGCAGGTGCCCGGCGTCGCCGAGGTCCGCCTGCGGCAGCCCGGAGCCGCCCGCCACCCGCACGACGGCGAGGTCGGACAGGCGGTCGGCGCCCACCACCTCGTAGGGCAGCTCGGCGCCGTCGTGGAACACCGCCGAGCCGATCCTCCCGTGAGCGACGACGTGGGCCGACGTGAGCAGCAGCCCGTCGCCCGACAAGATCACGGCCGAGCCGTTGCCCCGCCCGTGGCGGAGGCTGGCCACGGACGGCAGCAGCCGTTGGGCGACGGCGATCACCGTGCGCGAATAGGCGTCCAGCGCCTCAGCCTCGTCCGTGGCGCCGGGCTCCGGCGGTTCGAACCTCGGACGATCGTCGATGTCAGGCATCGCCCACGTCGCTCGCCGTGTCCTCGGCGACGTCGAAGCGGGCGACGACGTCGAGCTCCTCCGTCCCCCGCACGACGTGCAAGGCGAGCGTTTCGCCGTCGCCGAGGCCGTCGAGTACTGCGGCCAACGCGTCGACGTCCGCGATAGCGGTGCCCCCCGCCGTAGTGATGAGGTCGCCCTGGCGGAGCCCGGCACGTTCGGCCGGGCTGTCGGACTCGACCGCACGGACCAGCACGCCGTCCCGCTCGGGCAGCCCCACCGCCTGGCGCATCCGCCGAGCGACGTGACCGGGGGCGGCGCCGATGCCGAGCAGGCGCCGTTGCGGCTCGCGGCCGGCGGTCAGCGCGTCGACCCGCTCCCGCAGCGTCGGTCCCGCGGGCTGGGCGATCGAGAAGCCGTCACCGAGCCGCAGGGTGGTGATACCGATCAGCCGGCCGTCGACGTCGACGATGGGACCCCCCGAGCTGCCCCGGGCCAGAGGGGCGGTGTGCTCGATGCCGCCCCGGATCAGGCGGCCGCGGGGGCCCCGGAAGGACCGGCCGGTGGCCGACACCGTCCCGACCGTCACCCGATGGCCGTCAGGGATGCTGGCCACGGCGAACACCGGAGCGCCGAGCTCGACCGCGCCGTCGCCCCACTCCAGGACCGGCGCCGTGCCGGTGTCCACGGACAGAACCACCAGGTCGGAGTCGACGTCGACACCCTGCGCTCGACTCTGCAGGGAGCGACCGTCGGCAAAGGTGACCAGAGTCGTGACACCGCGGAGGTTGTGGGCGTTGGTGAGGACCAGTCCGTCACCGACCACGACGCCGCAACCGCGCCCGCCATGCCTGCCGATGCGGACAACTGAGGGGGCGACGCGCTCGCCCACGCGGCCGATGGCGGATTGCAGGTCGTCGATGGCGGTCATGGCATCCTCCGGTCAAGATTTCGGCTAGTGACTAGCAATCTGCAAGTTACTAGCCGGCACTGTACCGTGGCGGTCCGGATGACGACACGCGAGTCACGAGAAACCTCGTCGCCGGCCGGTACCTCGGCCCCCGAGCTCCCCGCCGCCGATGCCTTGGCCGAGGCCGCCGAGCGCATAGGCGACCGGTGGTCGCTGCTGGTCGTCGCGGCGCTGCTGTCCGGGCCCCGCCGGTTCGGCGACCTGCTCGCCGACCTGGACGGGATCGCCCCCAACATCCTGTCCAGTCGCCTAGCCCGCCTCGAGGCGGAGGGCCTGGTCGTGGGGGAGCCCTACTCCCGCCGCCCAGTGCGTCACGCGTACCGGCTGACTGCGGCCGGGGCCGACCTGGCCGGCGCCCTCAGGATGCTGGCCCAGTGGGCGGCGTCGCACCGGGCCGTGCGCCACGGTGACGGCGACGCGGGACTGCCGACCCATGGCGTGTGCGGCACGGCGCTCGAGGCGCGGTGGTACTGCCGCACCTGCGGCGACGTGGTCGACGACGTAGCCTCCGCCGACGTCAGCTGGATTTAGAGACTTGGCTATCAGCTGGATCTAGGCGCACTGCGCCGGGCTCGCCGACGGCTGGGGCGCTAGCTTCGGCCCGCCCTGCGCGGACGGTTCACACGATCTCGAGGAGAGGTCCCATGTCCCAGGTCAGTCCCGGCTGGTATCCGGACCCTTCCGGACGCTTCGCCCAGCGCTATCACGATGGCACTCGCTGGACGGAGCACGTGGCCGACGCCCAGGGCAATCGGGCCACCGACGTCCCCGCGGGCCAGGCCGGTCCCGCCTCGTACGCGGGCTCGGCGCAACCCTACGGTCAGGGTGGTCAGCGATCGTCGGACCCGTATGGCCAACAGGCGGCGCGGGACCAGGAGTCGGCCGGCTCGGGCCGCGGACCGGGCCGGGGACATGGCCAGCGGCCTGGTGAGACGAGCTGGGACCAAGGCGCCGGCGCGGGGTCGCAGGCCCAGGCCAGGGGTCAGGCGAGCCGCCCCGAGTGGCCCCATGCCGAGGGCGAGGGTCAGCAGGGGGACGACAGCTGGGCGGACGCCCGGAGCCGGGGCCAGGCGTCCGGGGACTGGCGGGCGGCCGGTCAAGGGCACGACGTGGCGCGGTACGACGCCGGTCCCGAAGCGGCGCGTCATGACGCTGGGCGGCCGTACGGGCAGCCGACGGGGTACGGGCGGCCCGACTACGCCTATGCGCCGCCTGCCTCGTCCCGCGGCTTCACGCCGACGATTGGTCTGATCATGGCCGCCGTCGGCGCCGTCCTGCTGCTGCTCTCGCTGTTCGGGCTGGACTTCCTCGAGCTCAGCTTCCCTGGTCTGAGCCGGTCGATCTCGCTGGGCGACATCGCGGGCGACTTCGGCGAGGGTGCCCCGGCAGCGCTCGGCACGTACGCCGACTTCGGGCGATTCCTCGCCGTCCTCGTGATCGCGCTTGCGATCCTGGCAGTGGCGAGGGTGGTCCCGCAGCTCCGCGACATCTCGGCGCTGCCGGCCATCGTGGCCGTCGCCTGTGGGGGATTCGCGCTCTGGCACGTGCTCGCCATGCTGGCGAGCGGCGAGGAAGGCGTGGACGTCTCGCCCACGTTCGGGGCCATCCTGGGCCTGCTCGGCTATGTGGGGTTGGCCGCCGGTCCCTTCCTCCGTCAGCCCATCCAGGCGCAGCGCTAGGCAACTCGCCCGCGACCGACCACGGCTTAGAGGCCCAGCGAATAGGGCGTTCCGCAGGCACCCGCGTGGGAATTTGTTGCCGGGTCGCAGCTCAACAGCTGGGCCTCCCAGCAGCGCTGACCACCGAGAGCCAGGATGACGTGCCTATCCGCGCACGTTCCTGGCCGCGGACGACGACCACTGGCTGGTCGTCCCGTAGCATGGAATCGTCTCGCCGCTGGTCACTTGACCGCGCGCGGGGGTGTAGCTCAGTTGGCAGAGCGGCCGCCTTTTAAGCGGATGCGCGAGGGTTCGAGACCCTCCACCCCCACGGCCATCCCCGTCCCATGCCCCGGCGCGCGGGACGTACGCTCTTGACCCATGAGCGATCGTCCCTCAGGTCGAGAGGGCGACCACGACCTCGCCCGGCAGCGCCTGAGCGCCGAGCACGAGCGGCTCGAGCACCTGCGTACCTCGCTCGAGAACGACCACCTCGACGACGAGGCGGAGGACGACACCGGCATCCGATCGCGCGTCTACCAGCATCCGGCCGACTCCGCGAGCGACGCGTTCGAACGCGAGAAGGAGTTCTCGATCCTCGAGCAGGTGCAGGCGGAGTTGGCGGCGGTCGACCGGGCACTGCACCGGCTCGACGAGGGCACCTACGGCACCTGTGACGTGTGCGGCCACACCATCACCGACGAGCGTCTCGCGGTGATGCCGGCGGCGCGGTTCTGCATTGGCCACCAGGGCGACGCCGAGGTCTGACCGGACAGATCCCTCACATCTGGCGGGGGACGGTCACGTCCTGGGGCTCGGCCAACAGCATGCGATCCCCCAGCCGCAGCCCCCCGTGTGCCACCGTCACCCAGCGGCCTTCGACGTTGGCCAGCCGAGTGTGGTCCAGCCCGAGATGGCGTTCGACGGCGAACACCACGCCGGCGTGGGTGACCACGAGGACCTCGCCCCCCGGCGCGGCGTCTGCGATCCGCCGCATCGTGCGTTGCGCCCGGTCCAGCAGCAGCTCGTCCGATTCCCAGCCCGGAGGACGTCGACCGTCCGGCAGGAACCCCGGGTAGCGCTGTTCGATCTCGGCCCGGGTGAGGCCGGTCCACTCGCCGGCGTCGCGCTCGCGCAGGTCGGGATCGAGCACCACCGGTCCCACGCCCATGTCCTCGCCGATGACGACCGCCGTCTCGGCTGCCCGCCTCAGGTCCGACGCCCAGATCCGGTCGATCGCGCCCAGCGCCCGAGCCGCCTCGTGCGCCTGGCGCCGCCCCAGGTCGCTGAGCGGGGGATCGGCCTGGCCCTGCCACCGGCCGAGGGCGTTCCATTCGGACTGGCCATGGCGGGTCAGCAGGACGCGCGTCTCGGCGATCATCGCCTGGCGACGCTATCCGCACGGTGCGCAGCTAGGCTCGTTCGGCGTTTGCTGGGGAGCGAACGTGCGCCGCTGCCCAGGCCTAGAGGAAAGGACGCCCCGTGGCCTTGCCGCTCGAGAAGCTGGGAACGACCTATCCACCGCCATCAGCCAGGGTGCCGTGGTCGTGAAGAACGGCCTGGCCGAGGTCGTGTGAGGGGATCGCCCATGGCCGTGCTCCGCCTGTTTGCCCAGGCCCGTGAGGCCGCCGGCAGCGCGCGTGACACGGTGGACGGCGCGACGGTCGACGAGGTGCTGGCGGGCGCTCGGGCCCGCTACGGCGAGGGGTTCGCGGCACTGCTACCCACCTGCCGCATCTGGGTGAACGGCGAACCTGCGCAGGGCGACGACCCGGTGACGGCCGACGATGAGGTGGCCGTGTTGCCGCCCGTGTCGGGTGGTGGCTCGTGACGGCGCACACCGTGCGAGCCGGCACATCGGGGGGATGGCGATGAGCCCCACCACGTCTGGCCGGACGCCGCGCGCCCAGGATTCTCCTGCACCGGTGTGGGGCGCGACAGGACCGGTCTGGCCGTCGCCCGATCACTCGGCGCCCGGCCCGCCGCCGGCTCCCGCGGGCCCGCCGACGTCGCCCGCTCCGCGAACGGCCCCGGTCCCTTCGCCGCCGGCGCGGCGCCCCGCGCCCAACCCGGGGTCGGCCGCGAGCCGCCCGCCCGCCGGCGCACGCCGCGCCGGTCCGCCGCCTGGCCGCACACCGCCGCGTGGTGCCGCGCCGGGACCGCGGGGTGGCGCGGCCGGCGTGCCCCCGGGGCGACGCCGCCGGCCCGATCCCGCGGCCAGGACCAGGGGGGGCCCGACGACGCGGACGGGCCGGCCAGGAAAGGCGACGGCGCGTCGTGCCGGTCTGGAGCGGAATGCCCCGACGCGGCGCCGCGGTCGACTGGCGGTCGTCTACGACATCGACGGGCCGCGCGTACGCCTGGGCGTCGGCTGGTTCGTCCTGGCGCTCGCCGCCGTGGTCGCCAGTCCCATCAGCGCGGCGCTGGTCTACGGCGTCGCCGCCGGCTGGGCCGCCCGCCAGGTGGTGCGGGCGTGGGGATCGGTCGCGTGGCAGGCCGACGTCGCCACCGGTCTCGGCGCCGTCCCGGTGCTGGCGGCGCTCGGCGGAACGCGCCTCCTCGTCGCCGCGTTGTGTGTGGGGGTCCTGGGTGCGATCGGGGCGGCGTGCGCCCCCGGGGGAGAGCGCCTGACGGGGCGGGGCGGACGCGCCGCTGCGCTCGGCATCCTGCTCCTGGCCATCGTGCCGGCGGTGGGCGCGGCATCGATGGTCCTCGTACGGGGCGACTCGCGAGCCTCGGCGGTGGTGCTGTTCCTGCTGGTCAGCGCATACGAGATGGGCGACTTCATCGTGGGCTCGGGTGCGTCCAACCCGATCGAGGGCCCGCTCGCCGGGATCACCACCACGCTGCTCGTCGGCGTCCCGCTGGCGGTGCTGCTGGTCAATCCGTTCGACGATGCCGGCGCTCCGCTTCTCGGGTTCGCGGCCGCGGCCTGCCCGTTCGGGCAGATCGCCGCCTCCGGGCTGCTCCCGGACGCCGGCGCCTCCGCGCCGGCGCTGCGGCGCATCGACACGCTCCTGGTGCTCGGGCCGCTCTGGGCCGCCGCGTCTGCGGCGTTCTGACGCTTCGTTTCCCGCACCCGAGATCACCCGCCCGGCGTCCAGCGCCCCGCCATCGGTGCCGCGGGGCGAGGAACCTGTTGCCTCGGCTGCGCTTCTCGCCCTCGCCGGGAGCAGGCGCCGTCGGTGCTAGCTCGGTGCTAGCTCTTCGCGAGGTTGGCGGCGGCGAACTCCCAGTTGACGAGGTGCTGCAGCCAGGTCCCGACGTAGGCCGGCCGGGCGTTCTTGTAGTCGAGGTAGTACGCGTGCTCCCACACATCGATGGTGAGCAGCGCCGTCGTGCCGTGCTTGAGCGGCAGGTCGGCATTGCTGGTCTGCACGACCTCGAGGCCGCTGTCGCCCCTGGCGAGCCATGTCCAGCCCGAGCCGAACAACTTCGTGGCCTTGTCGGTGAACGTCTGCAGGAACTCGTCTACCGAGCCGAACGACTGCTCGATGGCCCTCTTCAGCTCACCCTCGGGCTCGCCGCCACCACCGGGTGTCATGCAATGCCAGAAGAAGGTGTGGTTCCAGTTCTGGCCGGCGTTGTTGAACAACGGCGTGCCTGGCTCGGCGGCGAGGATGATCTCCTCGAGCGAGCGCCGCTCGTTCTCCGTTCCCTCGATGAGCTGGTTGAGGGTGTTCACGTAGGCCTGATGATGCTTGCCGTAGTGGAAGTCGAGCGTCTGCTCGCTCATGTGGGGGCCGAGTGCGTCCTTGGCGTACGGCAGGGGGGGCAGCTCGAAAGGCATCGGCACTCCTTGTGTCTCGTGGGGGGCAGACTTCTTCGAACCTACCCACCGTGAGCCCGAACACACACCGGACCGTCGGCGTATTCGGGACTCCGTCAGTCGCCCTACGACCTCGAACGACGACCCAGGCGGTCAGGAATCTCTCGGGGACACCCGGCGTTGTGGCTCTTGGTGCGAAGACTCGCGGTCCTTTCCCTGCACACGTCGCCGCTGGCCCCGCCGGGTGCCGGCGACAGTGGCGGCATGAACGTCTACGTGCGTGAGCTGGTATCGGCGCTGGCACAGGCCGGCGTGACGAGCGACGTGTACGTCCGGCGTTGGGCCGACGGACTGCCGGACGTCGTGGACGTCGAGCCGGGGTTCCGGGTGGTTCACGTGCCGGCGGGCCCCGTGGACCTGCCCAAGGAAGCCCTCCCCGAGGTGGTCGACCAATTCGCCGACGGAGTGCTGGCGCGGCTGACGGCTGACGGTGGCGCCAACGCCGCCGACGCCCTTCACGCCAACTATTGGCTCTCGGGCGTAGCCGGGCATCGCCTCAAGCACGAGTTGGACCTGCCGCTGGTATCGACGTTTCACACCCTGGCCCGGGTCAAGGCCGAGACCGGCGACCTCGAGCCCCAGCGCCGTGTCGACGCCGAGGCCGAGGTCATCGGGTGCTCGGACGCCATCCTCGCCAACTCCACCGCCGAGGCCGCGCAGCTCGAGCGGCTCTACGGCGCCGATCCCGACCGGATCGAGATCGTTCCGCCCGGCGTGATCCACGCCTTCTTCTCGCCCGGCCCGAGCGGCCGGGGGAGCGGCCAAAGTGTCGACGGCAACGGCGCCCGAGCCGCCCTGGCGCACCTCGACCTGGGTGATGGGCCGATGGTGCTGTTCGTGGGACGGATCCAGCCCCTCAAGGGGCTGGACGTGGCCGTGCGAGCCTTGCGCGCGCTGGAGGACCCCCGGGCCGTCCTGGTGGTGGTCGGTGGTGCGAGCGGACGCGATGGACGCAGGGAGGTTGAGCGCATCGACAAGCTGGCGGCGTCGCTGGGGTTGGCCGACCGCATCCGGTTCACCGACCCTCAGCCCCACCACATGCTGTCGACCTACTACCGGGCCGCGGACGTGGTGCTCGTGCCCAGCCGCAGCGAGTCCTTCGGCCTGGTGGCGTTGGAGGCCGCCGCCTGTGGTACGCCCGTGGTAGCGGCCGCCGTCGGCGGGCTGCGCACGCTGGTGGAGCACGGGCGCACGGGCTTCCTGGTCGAGGGCCGCGACCCCGAGGTGTTCGCGGCCTACACCGGGCAGATCCTCGACAATGCGGCTCTGGGCCGGGAGCTGGCCGCCGCCGCCGCCAGCCGAGCCCGCAACTTCACCTGGTCGACCGCCGCCGCCCGCCTGCGCCGCATCTACGCGGACCTCACCGCCCGGTCGCCGATCGCATGCGGCGCCGACGCATAGGTGCGGCCCAAGTAGCGTCGAACGAGTGACCCAGCGGCCCTTCGCCGAGGCGGAGCTCGACGCCATCGGTGCCCGCATCGAGGCGTGGCTGGAACGCCAGCTCAGCGGGAACCCAGTGGTAGCCGCCGTCGAACGGGACACCGAGTCGGGGGAGCGGCGCTGGTTCGTGCGGGTGCAGGGCGATGAGAAGGGCGTGTTCACGATCTGGTTCCACCTGCGTCAGCGCACCCTGCACTACGAGACCTACGTGATGCCGTCGCCTGAAGAGAACCACGCCGCCCTCTACGAGCACCTGCTGCGGCGCAACCTCAAGCTGTACGGCGGCTCGTTCGCCATCGGCGAGGAGGATGCCATCTTCCTGGTCGGCCAGATCGCCAACGACGCCGTCGACGACGACGAGCTCGACCGCATCCTGGGGTCGCTCTACGACTGGACCGAGCGGTTCTTCCGGCCCGCCATGCGGATCGGCTACGCGTCCCGATTCGAGGGTTGAGTTTCGCCGCTCTCGTTGCCTTCCATGATATCTCGATCTAGCTTGGTCAGGCCTGGGCGTGGGGCGATTCACCGATCGGGGAAGTCGGGTTGGGTCGCCTCGCGCCCGGGCACCATCGAGCCGTAACGTCGCTGATCATGGGGATGCCGAAGCTCCAGGTGATCGGCGGCGGGAAGATGGGCGAGGCGCTGCTGGCGGGCCTGCTGACCGGCGGTTGGGCCACGGCCGCCGAGCTGCGGGCGGTCGAGAAGCTGCCGGACCGGGCCGCGCAGCTCCGCGCCGCCTTTCCCGGCGTCACGGTCGCCCGCGATCCTGACGTGGCGCACGGTCACGTCCTGGCGGTGAAGCCCGGCGACGTGGAGACGGCGTGCCGGGCCCTGGCCGACACCGGCTCTCGGGCTCCGGTGCTGTCCATCGCTGCGGGCATCACCATCCGCCGGCTGGAGGCCGACCTG
>DASSDL010000166.1:0-78772 GCA_035697145.1 Acidimicrobiales bacterium | reverse complement strand
GCTGTTGCATCACTGACTACGGCCGATCTCTGCACCTGACCCGTCGCGGAACACGAGCACGACATCACTCGGATCGCCGGCCGGCCACATCACGAAGGCTCGGGGCGACCAACCCGGGATTGGCAGCAGCTCGAGACGGGCCGTCGGAGTGCCGGGTTGTTCGGCCAGGACCTCGGCAACACCGGGCCCGACCATCCCGAAGACGGCCGGCGTACCGCCCGCATGGCCCGTGGTGGTGGAGATGTAGCCATCACCATCGAGATCGGCCTTGGACGTGCCCGCAGTCGACGCACCGGCCTCGTCGCGCAGCGTGATGCCGTACCGCCCGACGTCGTCGCTGGCAACGAGCTCCCAGCGGCTCGCCTGGTTTTGGCCCTCGGCCACCAGGATCTCGCCTTGGGCCAGGTCACCGAGCCGGGCCGATCCGTCGTATTGCCTGAGCGCGTCCTCGATCTCGCCCGGGCGCCCCGGACGAAGTTCATCGACGAACCGGCCGAGCTCGTCGTCGGTGACACCTTCGGCACCCACGGTGACAACCAGCCCCGGGCGCTCCGCCCACTGCAGCATCGTGTTCGGGCCGTCTTGTACCCGGATGGCGCGATGACCACGCACCTCGGTGTGTTCAGGGTCGGCCGAGGCCAAGCTGGGAAGAGTCCCCGCCTCGTCGCCCGACGGCGCCTGGATGACCGAGATCTGCCCATCTGCTGACGAGGACCGCCCGAAGGTGAGGCCGAGAGTCGAGGGGTGATCGGGTGGCCGCTGAGCGATCACCAGCTCGAACCCGTCGGGAAGCCACCCGGCCACCAGGTAGTCGTCGGTGCCGGCCACCGCACGCACCGAGTCCTGCGGCGACTGGCGCGCGACCAGCGCCACGGCGCTCCCCGCCACCAGGAAGACGACGGCGGCCGCCACCAGCCAGATCCGCCGCCGCGATCGGTGCGGTGGCACAGCCGGCAGGGACGGAGACGCCACGCTGGCCTCATCGACCGCCGAGCGCAGGGTGGACGCCGCGCGACGCAGGCGGGCGTCGACGTCGGCCAGCGCCGCGCGGGTGCGGTCGGTCATCGCTCATCCTCCTCGCCCATAAGGTCCAGTGCCTGTGCCAGTGCCACACGCGCTCGGTGGAGGTGGGTCTTGACGGTGCCCACCGTGCAATCAAGAAGCCCGGCGATCTCCGCCACCGAGCGGTCATCGACGCAGTGCAGGGCGATCACCTGCGCCTGCCGCGCCGGCAGGGCGCGGACGAGCTCCCAGAGCTCGGCGTCACCGTGGGGCAGGTCGACCTTGTCCGCGACCCGGCGGAAGCCGAGCCGGCCGAGGGCTCGAGCCTCGCGGCCGGCGCTCCGCCGCCGTGTTGCGGCCCGGTTGGCCACGACCTTGCGAGCCCAGGCGCCGGGCTTGTCGAAGCCGCTGACGCGATCCCACGCCGCCCAGGCCGCCGCCAGTGCCTCTTGCACAAGCTCCTCGGCGGCTGGCAACGATCCGGTCAACGACCAAGCGAAGGCCAGCAGAGCCGACCGTTCACGCTGGGCGAACGCATCGAAGGCACCGGACGAATCCGCCACCGGTGCCGCCGACTCCTCCACCCCACGCATGCCCCCACACTCTCCGGTCGGGACGATCAGGTTGACACGGCGGCGCCGATCAGGACCGCCCGGACCAGGCGGGCGAGCACGGCTCGGGCACGTTCGGGATCGTCGTCCCACTCGGTGCGGAGGGTGTCCCAAGTCGCCCACGACGATGCCGCCGCCAGCGCGTCGGCCACCTCGGCACGGACGGACGCCGGGACGCGGGCCAACTCCGGCGCGAACACCTGCTCCACCTCGGCGCGCAGGAACGCCGACCCCGCCTGCATGGCCCGCCGGATCTCCGGGGCGAACGGACCGTGGACGCCCGCCGCCACTCGGAACGGGGTCATCGCCTCGAGCAGGTTGGCCCGCTGCTCGACGAAACGTGCGATCCGGTCGTCGAGCGGCAGCGTCGCATCGATGGGGATGACCAGCGCCGCCATGCGCCCGGCGATGCGCTCGGTGACGGCGATGTGCAGCGACGGGAGGTCGTCGAAGTGCTGGAACACCGATCGCACGGACACGCCGGCGCGCTCCGCGATCCGGGGGGCGGTCGGCCGCAGGTCCCCCTCCTCGACCAGCGCGATGCAGGCGTCGACGATGGCCTCGCGGGTGCGCAGGGCCCGAGCGGCACGCCCGTCGGCGGGCACGGCAGGTGCATCGGTTTCTTGCACTCGCCCTGCAGGTTATCCGGGAGTGGTCGGTGCCACCGGCGAGCCGTGGTGCAGCACCATGCGCCAGCGGCCGTCGATGCGACGAAACATGTTGACCGCCGCCACCGTGCCGCCCACCTGCTCCCCGATCAGGTTCTCGTCGACGGTCACCCACGCCAGCTCGCCGGCCAGATGCACACGCTCGTCGGTGAGGATGAACTGCAGGTGCTGCGGCCCGCCAAAGAGGGCGAACCACGACCCGGCCACGGCGCCCCAGCCGTGCAAGGTCTTCCAGCCCGGATGCGTGCACACCACCTCGTCGTCGTGCACCCACACGTCGGACATGGCGTCGAGATCGCGCGCCTCGAACGCCTCGTAGAAGTCCCGGTTGGCGGCCAGGACCGCCTCGACGTCGACCGTTTCCGGCATGGCGCCCCGACCCTATCGCCGCGAGCCGGGACCGCCGGTTGGGCCGCCGGACGGGCTACTGCCAGCATGGCGGCGTGCGCCCCATCCAGCACGTGCCCTCGACCGACGGTGTCACGCTCGCGCTGATGGACCTCGGCGGCCACGGTCCGCCGCTCCTGTTCTGCCACCCCACCGGGTTCCACGGGATGATCTGGGCACCGTTGGCCGCACACCTGGCGGACGTCGCCCACAGCTGGGCGGTCGACTTCCGCGGCCACGGCGACAGCACGGCGCCGGAGTCCATGGACTTCGCCTGGGACCGCATGGTCGACGACGTCCTCGCGGTCATCGACCACTTGGGAACGACCGACTTGAAGGCCGTCGGCCATTCCATGGGCGGTGCCGCCCTTTTGGTGGCCGAGATGCGCCGGCCTGGCACCTTTGCCGGGCTCTGGCTCTACGAGCCCATCGTGTTCCCCAGATTCGAGGGCGCGTCCGTCTCCAACCCGATGGCCGCCGCGGCCCGGCGCCGACGTCCCCGGTTCCCCGACCGCCAGGCGGCCTACACCAACTTCGCCGCCAAGCCGCCGCTCGACACCCTCGATCCCGCCGCGTTGCGGGCGTACGTGGACCACGGGCTGCGCGCTTGCCGCACCGCCGATGGTGACCATGGCGTCGAGCTCAAGTGCACGCCCGAGGTGGAGGCCCTGGTGTTCGAGAACGGGGCCTCGGCCAGCGCATTCGATCGCCTGGCCGAGGTGCGGATCCCGGTCACGGTCGCGGCCGGCACCGACCGGGGCGGTCCCGCGCTGATCGCGCCGTTGGTCGCGGACGCGCTGCCCCAGGGACGCCTCGAACGGTTCCCCCACCTCACCCACTTCGGACCGATGGAGGACCCGGCCGGCATCGCCACCGCCATCCGGGCCGACCTCGACCTCGGCTGACACGACCCCGCACCGGAGGGTCCGCCGTTGGTGTCACACCCCGCGCCTACTGTCGGCGGCATGGCGTTTCCGGTGCCACGATCGCTGAGCCCGTCCAAAGTGTCGTCGTTCACCGACTGCGCGCTCGCCTTCCGGTTCTCGGTGATCGACCGGCTGCCGGAGCCCCCGTCGCCGGCTGCCACGAGGGGCACGCTGGTCCACGCCGCCCTCGAGCGCCTCCACCTCTTGCCGCCCGCCGAGCGCACGGTCGACGCCGCGCTGGCCTGCCTTGCGGATGCCGCCATTGACCTGCGCGACGACCCCGAATACGTCGGCCTCGATCTCAACGCCGACGACGAGGTCGCGTTCCACGCCGAGGCCGCGCAGCTGGTGCGCAACTATTTTCGGCTGGAGGATCCTCGCACGGTGCGGGCAATCGGCCTCGAGCTGATGCTCACCGCCGAGGTCGACGGCCTGCCCCTCCGGGGGATCATCGACCGCCTCGAGCTCGACGGCGACGGCGGCCTCGTCGTCACCGACTACAAGACCGGTTCCGCGCCGTCGACGCAGTACGAGCGCAAGCGCCTCTCCGGCGTCCACATCTACTCCCTGCTGTGCGAGGAGCTGCTGGGCCGGCGACCGGCTCGGGTGCAGCTGCTGTTCCTGCGCGACCCGCTGGCCATCATCACCGAGCCGAGCGATCGCTCGACTCGCGGCACCCGGCGCACGCTCGGGGCCGTATGGCAGGCGGTCGAGCGCGCCTGCCATCGCGAGGACTTCCGGCCCCAGCCCTCCCGGCTGTGTGAGTGGTGCTCGTTCCGGGCCTACTGCCCCGCCTTCGGCGGCGACCCGGCCGCCGCCCGGGCCCTGGTCGAGCGCACGGAGGCCGAGGCGGAGCCGCAACTGGCGCTCGAGCTCGCCTGACGCGGCACGCCGTCCCGATGCCGGGCCCCCTCGACGACATCATCCGGGCGATCGGCCGCTTCGACGGCGCCATCGACGAACGCGTCGACCGCTTCCGGGGGCACCCACACGTCGACCGGCTGATGTACGCCGCCTCCGAGCTCGGCGACTTCAGCCTCGTGTGGCACCTCGTGAACGCCGGGCGAGGTCTGGCCCCCGATCGCCGACTGGTCCACGCCGTCAGGGTCGCAGCCATCCTCGGCGTGGAATCGGCACTGGTGAACGGCCCGGTGAAGAGCCTGTTCCGGCGCCACCGACCCGCTTGGGAGCAAGCGAGGCCGCTGCGGCTGCGCCGCCCGCGTACGTCGAGCTTCCCCTCGGGCCACGCGTCCGCGGCTATGACCGCGGCCGGTGTGCTGAGCCAGCGCGACCCGCTGTGGCCGCTCTACTACGCGATTGGTGCCGTGGTGGCGAGCAGCCGGGTGTACGTGAGGATCCATCACCCCTCGGACGTGGTGGCGGGCGCGATTCTCGGCGTGGTGCTGGCGCGCGTCGCCCGGCGGGCATGGCCCTTTCCTTCCGACGGGCCGGAATGAGTTGGCGCGCCAGCCCGTTGACCCACCCGATGACCGACTTCGCCGTGACTTGGGATTACCGGTGCCCGTTCGCCCGCAATGCGCACGAGCACATCATCGAGGCGCTCCGCGCCGGCGCCCCGTGGACCGTCCGATTCGTGCCGTTCTCATTGGCACAGGTCCACGTCGCCGAGGGCGAGCCCGACATATGGACCCGTCCGCAGGACGACTCCGGGCTGCTTGCCATGCAGGCGGGTGTGGTGGTGCGAGACGAGTTCCCCGACCGATTCCTCGACGTCCACGAGGCGCTGTTCGCCCTACGTCACGACGAGGGCAGGCACCTGGAGGATCCCGACGAGGTTCGCCGGGTCCTTACCGACTCCGGCGTCGACGCCAACCAAGTGTTCGCGCATATCGACGGCGGGCAGGCACTGGAGCGAGTCCGGGTCGAGCACACCGCCGCCGCCGAGGATCACGAGGTATGGGGCGTTCCGACCTTCGTCCAGGGTGAGGGGGCCGTCTTCGTGCGGCTCATGGAGCGCCCTCGCGGCGACGCCGAACTGGCGACCCAGACCATCGAACGCGTGGTGGCCTTGTTGACCGACTTCCCCGAGCTCAACGAGTTCAAGCACACCTCGCTGAAGCGCTGAACGCCTGTCGTCGGACCGTCGCCATCACCTGGCGACGGGAAGGCCCGGGCCGGTCAGCCCGGCACCGGGACGTCGAAGTCGTCCCGGTCGTCGCTGTCGGCCGAACCCGGGTTGGCGAGCAGCGTCCGCACGTCGAGCAGCAGGTCGGCCACCTCGTTCGAGGACACCAGCTCACGATGGAGCAGATCACCCAGGCCCTTGTCTATGACGGCCAAGGCCTCGCTGATCGCCTCGTCGAGCGTATGGGTCTCGGTCATTGCCGCCCACCATACCGGTCGCTCGGCAGTCGGCGACGACAGCTAGCGGCGAATCGGTCACACCGGGACGGGCTCCCGCAGTCCGCGGTCGCCCGATCCACTAGCGCAGGGCCGCCAGCTCGGCCTCGATGCGCGTCAGACGGCGCTCGATGTCGCGTACCCGCTCGGCCAGGTCGGACATGTCCTCGGCCACGGTGAGCTGGGGAAGGGTGGCGAGGTGGTTGCCGCCCACGTCCGGTGGTGGGGGCGGCGGGGGCAGCGGCGGATCGTCCCGCCAGTCGCTCGAACGGTAGCCCGGACGGAGGTTGGGACCCGGGGCTTGATCGCGGTCCCGGGGCGTGGCCGGGCCCTGTCGCTCCAGGGCCCCCGCCAAG
This sequence comes from Acidimicrobiales bacterium, assembly GCA_035697145.1. Taxonomy (GTDB): domain Bacteria; phylum Actinomycetota; class Acidimicrobiia; order Acidimicrobiales; family VFJN01; genus DASQUK01. The sequence goes on along the minus strand of DASSDL010000166.1, from coordinate 72,461 downwards.
CGCTGCTCCAGCTCGGCGACGCGGGAGGACAGGTCGGCGTAGGACGCAGGCAGGGCCTCGAGCGGTGCGGCGCCGGCCGACTCGCCGCTGGGCACCCTCGGGAAGGGCCCGGTGAGCACCTGGACCCACCGGGTCTCGCCGCCCGCGCCGTCGCCCTCCAGGCGGGCTGCGAACGGCGTAGGGGTGCGGGCCGCCAGCATGTCGAGCACCGCGTCGACGTCGGCCGGGTCTGCGAATGACGCCAACCGCCGGGCGCGCTCCTGCACCTCGGACACGGTCAGGGCTCCGCCCAGCAACAGGATCGCAAGCACCGCCAGATCGCCCCGTCCCATGCGCCAGCGCTCGTCGGCCCGATGGCGGTAGCGGGTGGTGCGATCCCCCGGGACGCGCGCCGAAACGAAGCGCGCCAGACCCTTGGACTTGAGCGACAGCAGTGTGTCCTCCACCGTGCGGTCGTCGTAGGCGACCACTGGATCCCGCCCGCTCGTCTGGTTGCAGGCAAGGCGCAGGTCGTTGAGCGTGACCGGATACGCCTCGGGGGCAACCGCCTCCCGCTCGATGAGGCACCCGAGCACACGCCCCTCGGCCTCCGTCAGATCCATAGGGGATCGATCGTATGTGCCAACACCGCCGGCGCGCGGCGGCTACTAGGTTGGGCCGGCTATGGGAATGGACCGGGCCGGTGTCACCTTCGCATCGCTCATGAGCTTGGGGCCCGACCTGGCGGTCTCGACCGCCCGGACGGCCTCCGAACTCGGCTACCGGAGCTTCTGGACCGCCGAGACCACCGGGCCCGAAGCGTTCTCCCTGCTCGGCGCCGTCGGCGCCGCCGCCCCCGGCCTCGATCTCGGGACCGGCGTTCTGGCCCTCCAGCTGCGCACGCCCATGGTGGTGGCGATGGCGGGAGCCACGCTTCAGGCGCTGGGACCCGAGCGGGAAGTCCTACTCGGCATCGGCATCTCGTCGCCGGTGGTGACGCAGCGTTGGCACGGGGTCCCCTACGGCGACCGGCCCTTGGCGCACGTCCGCGAGTACGTGACCCTGCTACGCGCCTGCCTGTCCGGCGAGAAGGTCGACTTCGCCGGCGACTTCTACCAGGCCAAGGGCTTCCGGCTCGGGGTACGCCTCGGCAAGCGTGTCCCCAAGATCGTGGTCGGGGCGCTGAACCCGGCCATGTTGCGCCTGGCCGGTGAGCTGGCCGACGGGGTCCTGCTCAACTACCTGCCGGCGTCGCACGTCCCCTGGTCGGTCGAGCAGGTGCGCAAGGGCGGTGACGCCGCCGTCTACGCCTACGTGCACGCAGGCCTGTGCGAGCGCGACGAGGGCATCGAGCTCGCCCGGCGCGACCTCTTCTCGTACTCCGTGGTGGACAGCTATGCCCGCAACTTCGAACGCGCGGGGTTCGCCGACGAGGTGGCCGAGATCCGGGAACGATTCGGCGCCGGGGACCGGGAGGGCGCGGTGCGCGCGGTGAGCGATCGCATGGTCGACGCGATCGACGTCATGGGCGACGCCGGCGTCGTGCATGCCACGATGCAGTCCTACGTCGATGCCGGCGTCGAGGTGCCCGTCCTCATGCCCCTACCCTGGGGGCGCGATCGCCGAGCCTCGGCCGATGCCACCGTCCGGGCGGCCATCGGGAAGGGTTGACCCATCCATGGAGCTGCGTGACCGCATCTGCGTCGTGACCGGCGGTGCCAGCGGGATCGGTCAGGCCCTGTGTCAGCGCTTCGCCGCCGAGGGCGCCAGAACAGTGGTGGTCGTCGACAAGGACGCCGACGGCGCGCTGGCCACCGCAGACGCGCTGGGAAGCCGGGGTACCGCCCTCACGGCCGATGTCACCGTGGAGGCCGACATCGAGGCGGTCGTAGAACGCACCGAGGCGGAGATCGGCCCCATCGACCTGTTCGCCTCCAACGCTGGCATCCTCGGCTTCGGCGGCATCGAGGCGCCCGACACCGTGTGGGAGTCGGTCTGGGCGGTCAACGTGCTCGCCCACCTGTACGCGGCCCGGGTGATGGTTCCCCTCATGCTCGAACGGGGCGGCGGCTACCTGCTTTCCACGGCATCGGCGGCCGGCCTACTGAGCCAACCCGGTGACGCCCCCTATTCCGTGACCAAGCATGCTGCGGTGGCGTTCGCCGAGTGGCTGGCCATCACCTACGGCGACCTCGGCATCAAGGTGTCGTGCGTGTGCCCGATGGCGGTCGACACCGCCATGCTGCGGGGCGGCACCGGGACCGGGGTCGAGGACACCGAGCTGCCGGACGCACCGCGTGCCGAAACCCAGGCCGCCGCCGTGGCGGGCATCCTGTCGCCCGACCGAGTGGCGGACACCGTGGTCGCCGGCATCCGTGACGAGCGCTTCCTGATCCTCCCCCACCCTGACGTGGGGACATTCGAGCAGCGCCGCGCGGCGGACCGCGACCGCTGGCTGGCCGGCATGCGCCGGCTGAGCGCGGACCTGGTGTCAGGCGCCCGCCGGGCCGGCACCGAAGCTCCGCCGCGCGGGGACTGATACCGTCGCTTTCTGACGCATCCGTCAGTAGGGGGAGAGCAGATGCGGGGACTCAGGGCAAGCGCACCCGCGCTCGCAGCCTTGGTGATCGCCGTCGCCGCCAACACGGTGGTGCCGGCCGGTGCGACGACCGAGTCGGCGACGGCAGCCGAGCGCGACAACCCGAATCGTTTCGAGATCACGGTGCTGTCGGGACGCGCCGATCAGGTGTCCGGTGGGGATGCCCTGGTGCAGGTCGCGGTGCCGCGCGAGGTGGCGCCCGACGACGTGATCATCAGGCTCGGCGGTACCGAGATCACCGACGCCTTCGGCGCCGGCGACGACGACCACACACTGGTCGGGCTGGTCGAAGGGCTCCAGGACGGCGACAACACCCTGACGGTCAGCGCCGGACGGGGCAAGGGCCGCGTCCCCGACGCCCGCCTCACGCTGACCAACCATCCCGTCGGCGGCCCGATCTTCTCTGGCCCGCAGCAGCAGCCGTTCGTCTGCACCACCGCCCGCGCCCGCTTCGACGGCCGGCCTTTGCTGGACCAGCCGCTGGTCGACAACCAGGATCGGATCGGCATTCCCGTCGCCGCCGAGGACGCGCAGGGCGGGTACCCGCAGGACGGCCGCGGCTACCCGACCGCCGAGGCGCAGATCGTCGGCTGGAGCAAGGACTGTGCCGCCGATACGCGCATCGGCTACGTGTACGGCACCACTGGCGGGCAGTTCCGCTGGCTCGACGATCCGGCAGGAGCGCTGCCCGCCGACATCGCCACCGTCACGACGCTCGACGGGCAGACGGCGCCGTTCATCGTCCGCTGGGAGCGGGGCACCATAAACCGCTTCATCTACAGCGTCGCCATGCTGGCCCCCGCCGGCGAGGCGGATCCCGCCGCGCCCGACGACTCGCTTTGGAACCGCCGGTTGGTCTTCAGCTTCGACGGGGGCGTCGGCATCGGCCACTTCCAGGGCACCACCAGCACCGGCTCGATGCTGCCCACCGACCTGCTCGGCAAGGGCTACGGCGTGATGTGGTCGAGCGGCACCCGCACCAGCACCCACTACAACCTCCAGGTCGGGGGCGAGGCCGCGCTCATGCTGAAGGAGCACACCGTCGAGGCGCACGGCGTGCCCGACTACACGGTGGCGGTGGGCGGATCGGGTGGCGCCATCCAGCAGTACGTCTATGCCCAGAACCATCCGGGGCTGATCGACGCCGCCATCCCCCAGTACTCGTACTCCGACATGGTCACCCAGACGATCCACGTCGGCGACTGCGAGCTTCTGGAGCACTACTTCGACGTCAGCGGGCGCGCCAACCCGCGCTGGAAGGACCCGGAGGTGCGCCAGGCGGTCATGGGGCTCAACGCCACCAACTCCCCCAAGAACATGTCCCAGGGCGAGATCGACCAGTGGAACGGCCTGTACGGCCTGTACGGCCTCCTCGGCTACCAGGTCATGGACCGGGATCCCGCCTCGCCGGCCCCCGCACTCACCGAATGCCGGGCGAGCTGGTTCGGGCTCACCCCGTTGACGCTCAACCCGACGTTCACCAACGTCCACGACATCGACAAGCTGGCCCAGGGCACCGCCGGGGTCGAGTGGACCCACTGGGGCGACACGGTGAACATCTACGGACGGGGCGCCGACGGGTTCGCCCGGGTGCCGTGGGACAACGTGGGCGTGCAGTACGGCCTGGGGGCGTTGGTCGACGGTGTGATCGCGCCCGCCGACTTCCTCGACCTGAACGCGCAGGTTGGGAGCTGGAGGAACACTGCGGAGATGGTGCCCGAGGGCTTCCCGTTCCAGGGGGCGTTCAGCCCCCAGAACTTCGACCCGTGGAGCTCCCGCAACATGAACCTCAGCGCCGACGGCGGTACGACGCCGGCACCCCGGCGCGAGGGCAACCCGGACGCGATGCGGGCCGCCTACACGTCGGGCATGGAGTTCCAGGGCGACATCGACATCCCGATCATCGACTGGCGTCACTACCTGGAGGACGAGCTGGACATGCACCACTCGCACCAGTCCTTTGCCTCCCGCCAGCGCATGCTGAACGCCGACGGCGATGCGTCCAACCAGGTCATCTGGTTCACCGATGCCCGGCCCGCCCGGGCGTTCGACCAGACGCCGATGGCGTTCGAGGTGATCGACGAGTGGATGGCCAACATCGCCGCTCACCCCGAGCGCAGCGTTGCCCGCAACAAGCCGGAGCGAGCGGTGGACTCCTGCTTCGACACCAACGGCAACCTCATCGCGTCGGGCCGGCGCGTCTGGGACGGCGTGCTCGACGGTCGCCCGGACGGCGCCTGTTCCCAGCACTTCCCGATCTACTCGTCGTCGCGCCGGCAGGCCGGTGGGCCGTTCGAGGGCGGCGTGTGGAAGTGCCAGGTGCAGTCGGTTGACCGGGCGATCCGCAAGGGCCTGTACGGCGATTGGCGGCCGAGCGCCGCCGAGAAGGCCAGGCTCGAGCAGATCTTCCCCGACGGCGTCTGCGACTACACCAAGCCCGACGCCGGCAAGCCCCGGAATTGACCCCCGAGCGGCTGCCGCAGGCGCTCGCCGGGCTCCACCGGGCGCTGCCGGTGGGCGGCGTGCTCGATCTCAGGGCCTCGTGGCAGCCGGAGCGGCGCGACGACCTGCTGGTCGGCGCCGGCTTCGAGGTCGACGAACGGAGCCCCCTGGCCGCAGGCGCCGGCGCCGGGCCCGATGCTTTGGTGATCCGCGCGCGCCGGGCCCGGACGCTCCCCGACACCGTCGGCCCCGGCATGCGCCTGCTCATCTGCGGGCTCAACCCGAGCCTCTACGCGGCCGACGCCGGCGCGGGCTTCGCCCGCCCCGGCAACCGGTTCTGGCCGGCGGCGCTGGCGGCGGGGCTCGTGGCGGTCGACCGCGATCCCGACCACGCGCTCCGGCATCGCGGCATCGGGATGACCGACCTCGTCAAGCGGGCCACGGTGGCCGCCGACGAGCTGACGACCGCCGAGTACCGCGGGGGCCTGACCCGCGTCGAGCGGTTGGTGCGCTGGCTCCGACCGGGCGCCGTCTGCTTCGTCGGGTTGGCGGGATGGCGCGCTGCCGTCGACAAGCAGGCGCGACCAGGCCCGCAATCCCGGGGCCTCGGCGACGTTCCCGTATACGTCATGCCGTCGACCAGCGGGCTCAACGCCCGCACGTCGCTGGATGAGTTGACGGCCCACCTGCGGGAGGCGGCGGCGCTCGCCTCTGACTGAACCAGCGCCGTCTTCATGCGGAGCCGTAAGAAATCAGCGCCCGAGCGGAGGTCAGTCGCCCATCTCGGCGAGGCGGGCCTGGGACTCGTCGGCGGCCCACGAGAACACGCCCTTCGACATCGTCGACAGCTCCTCCGCCGACCGGGCGCTGAACACTTCGGCCCGCACCCGGTGGACGCCCGCGTCGTCGGGCGCCGCCTGGGCGGCCAGCTCGGCCAGGTGCCCCGCCAGGCGTAGTTCACCGGCCGCCGCCAGCTCCCCCGCGCGGTCGGCCAACCGCGCCGCGCCGCCCACCAGGGCTGCCAGTTCCCGGGCCAGCTCGCCCTCCGGGGCCGGCTTCAGGTGGGCCGGGTTGCCGTCGTACCAGCCGCCGTAGAGGCGCCACACCGTCCGCACCACGAACTCCGGCTCGTCGTACACGGGCCGCAGGTAGGGGCGGTCCAGGAGATCGGCCGGCGCCCGCACCGTGTGCACGATGTCGTCGAGCCGGGCGCCCGCGTTCATGAGGTCGAGCGTCTGATCCACCAGGCTGTCCAACAGATCGGCGGTGTCGGTGAGCGCCCGGCGGACGCGCTCGGCACCCGCGATGGGCCAGCCGTGGCCCGGGAGCAGCAGCTCCGGCTCGAGCGCCACCATCTCCCGCAGCGCGACCGCCCAGTCCCGCGGGTAGCGCTGCACCTTCTGGGGATTCCCACAGTTGGGCGATGCCCAGATGAACAGATCGCCGGTGCAGACCGCGCGGCGCTCGGCCATCCAGATCCACGTGTGGTCATCGGTCTCGCCCCGGCCATGGTGCAACTCGAAGCGCTCGCCGCCCGCCTCCACGTCGTGCCGCTGGACGTAGGTTTCGTCGGGGTAGCGGTACTCCGTGGGCCACTGCAGGCCCGGGATCTTGAACTGCCGGGCGTTGATCACCGCGTTGTAACCGGCGGTGAGCCGATACCGGTCGAATCGGGCCGACACCAGCTCGTGGGCCACGACGCGAGGCCGGGCACGACCGGCGGCTTGGGCCTCGTCTTCGTAGGGCCCGAGCCCGAAGACGTGATCGATGTGCCCGTGGGTGTAAAGCGCCGCCGCCAGCGGCAGGCTCGTCCAGGCGCGCATCTTGTCGAAGTTGGCCCGGGCCAGGAACTGGCTCCCGGTATCCACGAGCACCAATGCCCCGTCGGCGACGACGCCCGTCACGTTGCCGAACGCCGTGATGAAGGCGACGCCGGGCGCGACCTCGTCGAGGTCGCTGTTGACCGCCACGGGATGCACCTGTTCCACCGAGATATCGCCGGCCCAGAGCTTGTCCGCAACGTCGAGTGCGCCGTGGCCCATGCCGCCGACACTACGACGCCGCCCATGGCCGACCCCGCGTCCGCAATCTAAGCGACATCGTACTGCCATCACCACGATTCGTAGCGAACCCAGCGCATCAATGGGAACGAGTGTGCGAATGCCCAGCTAGAACCTCGGGAGGAACGCTGAACGTGCTTGGAGATGGAGGCTCCGCCCACCTGTTGTGTTAAGAATTGGGACCCTATGAGGGATCGGGTCTGGGGCGATCCGGCTGGTCCAGTACGGCACAGCGGTCACACCAATGGTTCGCGTGGTTCTGGTACCACCCTCTCCGACGCTCGCGATGACGGCCGCGACGCCCGGGGCACGCCCATGCATCTCAGGTCGTCGCTGACGGAGAAGGGCCGCCGGCGGGGCCCGATCCGGCGGGCCTTCCGCACCATGATGGATTACCTGCCGCGGGGGAACACGCTCGACGACGAGACGTTCCGTCGACGTCACCTGCTGATGTGCTGGATCCTCGGGTTGCACCTGCCGGCGTTGTTCGCCTTCGGGGTGTGGCGGGGCTACGGCGTGTCCCATTCGGCCCTCGAGATCGCACCGCCCGCCGCCTGCCTGGTCCTCGCCCGGCTGGCACGCAACCGGCGGCTGGCGGCGTTCTTCGTCACGGCGGGGCTGGTCTTCTGCTCGTCCGTGCTGGTCCACCTGTCCGGCGGCACGATCGAGGCGCACTTCCACTTCTTCATCCTCATCGGACTCATCGCCCTCTACCAGGACTGGGTGCCGTTCCTGTGGAACGTGGTGTTCACGGTCCTGTCCCACGGGCTCGGCAGCACCATCGCGGCCGACCTCATGTTCAACCACAGCGCCGCCCAGAACCGCCCGTGGAGCTGGTCGGTCGTGCACGGCGTCGCCGTGCTCGCCGCCTGCATCGGCGTCATCATCTTCTGGAAGAACACCGAGCTCGAGCAGCACCGCAGCAACCGTCTGGCCTCCGACCTGGCGGAGTCGGAACTGGCGGCGGTCCAGGCCCAGGCGGCCCAGCGGCAGTCGATCTCCGAGCTGTTCGTCAACCTCGCCCGGCGCAACCAGTCGCTGCTCGACCGGCAGCTGGCGCTCATCTCCGAGCTCGAGCAACAGGAGAACACGCCCGACGCCCTGTCCGACCTGTTCCAGCTCGACCACCTCGCCACCCGTATCCGGCGCAATGCCGAGTCACTGCTGGTGCTGTCGGGCGACGAGCCGCCGCGCCTGTGGGGACGGGCGGTGCCGCTGTCCGAGGTGGTCCGCGCGGCCGCTGCCGAGGTCGAGGACTATCCGCGGGTCGAGGTGCTGGTGAGCGACTACCTCGAGGTGTCGGGGCGAGTGGTGGCTGACCTCTCCCACCTGCTCGCCGAGCTGATCGAGAACGCCACCATGTTCTCTCCACCGACGTCGGGCGTCCGGGTGCGCACCCACCTGGTGCCGGGCGAGGGGCGGACGTTCCTGCTCAGCATTGAGGACGTCGGCATCGGCCTATCCGACGAGCACATGCACGCGGCCAACGAGCTGCTAGCAGACCCACCGGATGTCGATCCCCGACGCTCGACGTTGGGCTTCCATGTCGTGGGTCGCCTGGCCCTTCGCCTCGGCCTCCGCGTCAGCCTGGCCCATACGCCGGGCGGCGGGGTCACGGCCCTGGTGACGCTGCCGCAGGACGTCGTCAGCGAACGCCGCCTGCCGCCGCCGGAAGTGACGTCGCCGGCCTACGCCGGTGCCCCGTTCGCCGGAGCAGTGGGATCCGACGGCCCCTGGGTCGTCCAGCACCACGACCTGGCCCGGGCGGCGCTCGCGCCCCAGACGGCGGCCGCGGTCGCCGCACCGGTTGCGCCCGCCATCGCCGGGCCTGTCGCGCAACCAGTCCCCCGATACGTTGCGCCGGCCTCGCAACCAGTCCCTCCATACGTTGCACCGGCCTCGCAACCTCCCCCGCCGTTCACCGCACCGGCCTCGCAACCTGCCCCGCCGTTCACCGCGCCGGCCTCGCAACCTGCCCCGCCGTTCTCGCGGCCCGCCTCGCCGTTCGCCACCCCCGATGCGGCACCGGTCACTGCCGCCCCGTCGCCGGTCACCGCGGATGGCCTCGTTCGTCGGGTGCCCGGCGCCAGCTTGGCCCCATCCCTCCGAAAGACATCCGGCGCCGACGGGGCGGCCCCGATCGCAGCCGGCGGCACCACCCCCGCCGACTGGCGGCCCGGCGAGCAGGCCGGTTCGATGCTGTCGCGCTTCCAGGCGAATCAGCGGGCGGGGCGGGCCGCAGCCGCAGCCGCGCCTCCAATCGACCTCGAGACCGACCCCGGAGACGACGGTCCGTGACCAACGCCCACGACGGTGGGGAGCTCGACTGGCTGATCAACAGCTTCGTCGACCGCATCGCGGGCGTTAGCAGCGCCCTGGTCGTGACCACCGACGGTCTGGTCCTCGCCCACTCTCACCGGATCGCCCGCGACACTGCCGACCAGCTGGCCGCGGTCACGTCGGGGCTCGCCAGCCTTACGGCCGGCGCAGCTCGTTGCCTGGACGCCGGCTCGGTCCAGCAGGTGATCGTCGAGCTGACGCGCGGCTATCTGTTCGTCACCACCATCGGCGACGGATCCTCCCTGGCGCTGATGTGCGGCACCGAGTGTGACATCGGCCTCATCGGCTACGAGATGAGCCTGTTGGTCACCCGCATCGGGCAGGTGCTGACGCCCGCGCTGCGGAGCGACGGCCAGGCCATGCCCCCGCGATGAACCCGTTTCCCGACGACCCCCGGCTGGTGCCCTTCTACGCCCTGACCCAGGGTCGCACCCAACCGGACGGGCGCGACCTGCCCTGGGAGACGATGGTCGTAGCCACCAGCGACGGCCGGGCGGCGCGGCCACAACTGCGCTTCGAGCAGGGGCAGATCGTGGACCTGTGTGGCCGCCCGGTGTCGGTGGCCGAGATCGCGGCGCACCTCAGCGTGCCCCTCGGGGTGGCGGCGGTGCTGGTGTCCGACCTGCACACGGGCGGCTACCTCGCCGTTCACCGGCCCAGCGTCACCGACAGCGGCCGACCACACCGTGAGGTCTTGGAGCGCCTCCTCCACGGCCTGAAGGCCCAGGCATGAGCGCACAACCGGGCCCCGCCGTGGACGCACCGATCCCGGTGAAGATCGTGATCGCAGGCGGCTTCGGCGCCGGCAAGACCACGTTCGTCGGGGCCGCCTCCGAGATCGCGGCGCTCAGTACCGAGGCGGCGATGACGGACCTGTCGGTGGGCATCGACGACCTGTCGGCCGTGCGGGGCAAGTCCACCACCACCGTCGCCCTCGACTTCGGGCGCCGGACCATAGACGAAGGCATGGTCCTCTACGTGTTCGGGACGCCGGGCCAGGATCGGTTCTGGTTCATGTGGGACGACATCGCCCGGGGAGCGGCCGGGGCCGTGGTGCTGGTCGACACCCGCCGCATCGCCGACGGGTTCGCGGCGATCGACTTCTTCGAGGACCGGCAGGTGCCGTTCGTCGTCGCCGTCAACCTGTTCGACGACGCCCCCCGCCACCCGCTGGCGTCGGTCCGCGACGCGTTGGCCCTGGCCGCGGACGTTCCGCTGGTGGCCTGCGACGCCCGCGAGCGCCGCTCGGTCGTGCCCGTGCTCGTCACGCTCGTCGAGCATGCGCTGGTCCGGTCGATGGCCGGGGCATAGCAGGCTCAGGCAGCCAGGTCGTCCTCCGTGGCAAGGACCTCCGGCGCCGGCTTCCCGTAGATGCCGATCCGGCGAAGTGCGAGCTCGGCCAACGCTGCCAGCGTCACACCGACGACAATCCCGAGGCCGGTGGCCAGCAACGTGTGGTCGTGGAACGTGGTGCCGCCGAGGTAGCCCAGAGAAGCGCCGAAGGTCGCCCACAGGGGGCCGGCGAGGCAGGCGACGGCGCTGAAGCGCGCCAGCGGGAACCGGAGCCGCCCACTCATGAACGTACTGGCGGTGCGCCCGCCGGGCACGAAACGGGCCATGAGGAGGATCGTCGGTCCCCGGATCTGGAGTTGCTGCGCCGCCCAGGCCTGCAACCGAGCGACCTTGCTTCCGGAGCGCCGGAACCCACCCTGGCTCGTCCAGCGCCCGAGCCCGTAGGAGAGGTGGTCGCCGGCGATGGCCCCAGCCGCCGCCGCGAGCCCCACCGCCACGATGCTGAGCCGTCCCTGCCACGCCAGCACCCCGGCCAGGATCACGGTCGCCTCGCTGGGCAGCACCGGAAAGACGACGTCGAGCGCCGCGAACCCGAAGATCAGCAGGTACGCCAGGACGCCCAGATCCGCGAGGGCGTTGAGGTCGATCATCGTGGTCGTCGCCGCTCGCGGCATGCGGAATTCCGCCGAAACGCATGCATGGTTGCCACCGTAGGACCCCAACGCCGGCCGGGGCATCGGGGATTCCCCCGAAGCGCGTTCGGGGTCAGCGAGGAGCGAGGTCGCGGATGGCCTGGCGCTGGTCGTAACCGAACGGCAGCAGGGCCAGCGCCGGCGTGGACACGCCGTTGTCGACGTAGCGCTGGACGTGCTCGCGGCACTGCTCGGGCTTGCCCCACACGATCAGCTCGTCCACGACCTCGTCGGGGATGGCGGCCAGCGCCCCCTTGCGGTCGCCCTCCTTCCACAACCGCCACATGTCTCCGAGCTGCTCGGTACGTCCCAACCACTCGTGGAACGCCGCGTACACGGGCACGTTGAGATAGGCGGCGATCGCGAACCGTCCCATGCCCCGCACCGTGTCGGCGTCGTCGCTCGGGGCAACGAAGATCCGGGCCGCGATCTCGGGGGGCGCACCATCGGGTGCGCCGGCCTTCCCCTCCGCCGCCCGGCGCACGATGGGGGCCACCGTGGCCACGTCGTCGGCCGACAGCCAGTTGACGATCGCGCCGTCACCCTCGCGGCCGGCCAGCCGCAGCATGCCCTCCCGTAGTGCGGCCACCAGGATCGGCACCGGCTCCGGCGGCACCACGCCCAGCTTGAAGCCGCGCACCGAGAACGTCTCGTACTCGGCCGTCACCTTCTCGCCGGTCAGTGCCTGGCGCAGGAAGCGCACGATGTCGCGAGTGCGCTGGTAGGGCTGCTCGAACGGGATGCCGTTCCATCCCTCGACGATGACGTTGGACGACGTGCCCACGCCCAGGGCGACCCGTCCCGGCGCCGCTTGCGCCAGCGATCCCACGCTCTGCGCCAGGCAACCCGGTCCCCGGGTGAACGCCGGGACGATGGCGGTGCCCAGGCGCAAGGACGGTGCCCATGCGGAGGCAAGTGCCAGCGGCGTGAAGGCGTCGGCCCCGTTGGCCTCCGACGACCAGACGTCGGTGTAGCCGAGGTCGGCCAGCTCCACGATCCAGTCGCGTTGCTCGTGCAACGGGACGTTGTCGAAGGGAATGGTCATGCCGTAGCGCTGCATGACCGGATGCTGTCACACGCGTCCTTCGCTGCCGACCCGGACGATGGTCGACTGGCTGGCCGTGGCCAGCAGGGTCCCGTCCTCGGCCCAGATGTGGACGACGCCATGCCCGAACCCGTGGGCGACGGCGTCGATGCGGATGTCGAGCAACACCCATTCCGTCGGCACCAGCCGGTAGACCCGCAGGGTGTTGTCGAGGCTGCTGTTGCCGCCTCCGGCGAGCCCGAGCGCCTGGCTGATCCCGAAGGGCACGTAGTCGCCGAGGATGGCGAGGCTGGCGCCGGACGACAGGTCCAGCAGGTCGGGCATGCGCGCCCACACCGACGACCGACCCTCGGCCGCGGGATGGCCCTCGACGTCTTCCCAGGGGCGGGCGCGGGCCAGCCGGACGTCGATGCGATCATGGATCGATTCGCCGGTCGAGAGGCGGGGCGGACGAGCCGGGCAATCGTCGGGGTGGGGTACGTCGGGCCTGGTCACCCAGATGCCCTCGGCCTGGTAGGCGCGCGTGCCCAGCGCGGCGTTGACCGTGAGGATCTCGGTGTCCGCCACGTGGCCCACCACACGCGCCTGCGTGACGTGCTTCCCGGTCGCCGCCAGGGTTACGTCGATGTCGAGCATCGACGGCGGCCGGGCATAGGACAGGTACTGGGCGGTGGCCCAGATGACCGGGCGCTGGCCGGTGTGCTCCATGGCGGCTATGGCGGCGCCGAGCGCGCACCCGCCGAACAGGAACGGGGCCGCGGTGGAGATGCCGGGGGTGACCGGCAGGACCCAGCGCATGGGGTTGTGCGTCGGTTCGAGTCCGAGCCACTTGCGGGCATCCATCGGAGCGACTGTAGGTGCCAAACTGCCCAGCCATGACAGACACCCCCTGGCAGGGAGATGCCTGCTCACTGGTCGACGCCTTCCGGTCCGGCGAGCGCAACCCCGAGGAAGAGGTCGACTTGGCCCTCGCCGCGGTCGGGCGGAGCGCGCTCGACGCCCTGTGCTACCTCGACACAGATGACGCGCGAACGGCCGCCGCCGAAGCCGACGTGTCGCTGCCCCTCGGCGGCGTGCCCCTCGGCGTCAAGGAACTGGAGCCGGTCGAGGGCTGGCCCCAGGCCGACGCCAGCCTTGTCTTCGCCGATCGCGTGGCCGACCGCACCACGACGATGGTGCGGCGGCTGGAACGTGCCGGGGTCGTCAAGGTCGGGCAGACGACCGCCAGCGAGTTCGGCGGCCTCAACGTGAGCGTCACCAAGCTCCACGGCGTCACCCACAATCCGTGGCAGACGGGGCGCACTGCCGGCGGCTCCTCGGGCGGATCCGCCGCCGCGGTTGCCGGCGGGCTGCTGCCCATCGCCACGGGCAGCGACGGGGGAGGCTCCATCCGCATCCCCGCGGGCTTCTGCGGCCTCGTGGGGATGAAAGGAACCGCCGGCCGCATCCCGCGGGGTCCCCTCACCGAGATCGCACCCCTCACGGTGGTGTTCGGGTGCGTCGCCCGTTCGGTCCGCGACGTCGCCCGCTGGTTCGACGTCTGCGCGGGCTACGACGCTCGCGACCCCTACAGCCTGCCGCGCATCGACGGCTGGGAGCGCGACCTGGGTACCCGCACCCTCGGGGGCCTACGCGTCGCGATCGTGCCCGACCTCGGGAACGCGGTGGTCCGCCCCGAGGTCGAGGCCGTGGTCCGGGAGGCGGGCGAGGCGCTGGCCCGCGACGCGGGGCTGCGGCTGGTGGACGTGCCGGTGCGCCTGCCCGGGCTCGGGTTCGAGTGGGCCATGGCCAACCTGTCCCAACTGCGCCGGGCACTCACCGGTCTCTGGCCGGCCTGCAAAGACGACATGACGCTGGAGATGGCCTTCGGGCTCGACCTGGCCGATCAGATGTTCAACCTGGACATCGCCGCCAAGGTGGAAGCGCAGCGCACCGAGGCCAACGAACGGATGGCCGACCTGTTCGACGCTGTGGATGTCGTCGTCTGCTCCACCAACCCCGACGTGGCCTTCCCCGCCGACATCGGCATCAACACGCGGGTGGGCAACGTGTCGGTAGGCCCCGAGAACAACGGCCTCTTGACGATCCCGGCCAACATCGTGGGCAACCCCGCCATCTCCGTGCCGGCGGGGACGGTGGACGGCTTGCCCGTCGGGATGCAGCTGATCGGCCGCCACCACGACGACGCCCTGCTGCTCGATCTCGCGCAGGTGGTCGAGCGCGAGCGGCCGTGGCCCCTGGTGGCGCCGGGGGCACCCGTCTGAAGTCCGCGCCGCGTCTGAAGTCCGCGCCTCGTCTGCGCCGCGTCTGCGCTCAGGTCATCACGATCCGGCGCGCCGTCACCCGGTAGCCCCCGCGCTCGAAGGCAGCCGCCATCGGGCGGTTGCCGGTATCGGTGTCGGCCACGATCCGTGCGGCTCCCTGGCCGACGAGGAACGTGGTGGCTTCCGCCAGCAGCCCATCGACGTGGCCGTGGCCCCGCTGCTCGGGGACGATACCGATGTAGGCGATGACGAACGACTCGTAGTTGCGTGACGGCATGACCACGCCCACGAGCGCGCCGGCGGCGGTGAAGGCCAGCCGCCACCACTCCCGGGGTGCGGGCATCCACTCCATGTCGTCGAGCTGTATGCGCGCCGCGGCCGCGGCCCCGTGGCGCTCGATGTCGCGGCGGGCGTAGGCGTCGAGAGTCCCGACGTTGATGCGCTCGAGGACGTCGAGCAGCTCGGCCTCGTCGCCCGCCGGAGCGAACGTCAGCCGGTTGTCCGTGGGCGGGGCACCCGACGCCGCCACCCACTCGATCCGCAGCCGCTCGACGAACGGATGGAGGCCCGCCTGGCCGGCGGCATCGGTGCGCTCGTCGACGGCTTGGCGGACGTCCGCGCGATCGTGCCAGTCGGCCGGCAGGAACAGGTGGTACTCGGGGAAGCCGCCGCTGTCGGTGCGTACCCGTTCGCTGGCGGCCCGCAACAGCTCCGCCCCGATCGCGACCCGATCGGACGCATCGGCGAGATCGAACCAGTCGAGCGCTATCGGGTGGTCGTCATCGGGCGCGCCCCACCACGCGGCGCGGGCCACGACCCGCCCGTCCCGCTCGGCGACCCATGTCCAGTGCGGTCGGTAGTGGTTCTCGGCGGCCGTAGCGAGGAAGTCGCGACCGGGTGGACCGTAGGACGGCCCCTCCAGCGCCAGGAAGCGGTCGAGGTCGGTCGCCGTGAGCGGGCGGATGGTGATGTTCGAGATGGTCAAGGGGCGCCTCCGTGGCCGACGGGGCCCAAATTGTCACACCCGCTCGGGATACTGGGCCCATGACCAAGCAACTCTCCCTCATCACCGGCTCGCACCGGAGTCGGCCACATGCCTGGCGGCTCGACGAGCAGACTCGCGAGGTCGGCCGCAAGGGCCTTGTCGACGCCCGAGCCGCCCTCACGCACGCACGCCGGCGGGGCCCGGCGGCGCCGCCGGAGCGGCCTGCGACCCGAGTGGGCGCGCCACCCGGAGCCCGAGATCGCCCAGCGGCGTGAGCGGCCGGGCGGTAGCGTGCGGCGCCGATGACCATCCTCGGTTGGATCGTCGTGGGGTTCATCGCCGGCACGTTGGCCCGCTGGGTCACCGGCGCCCGTCGGCGCGGCTGTCTGGTCACGATCATCGTCGGCATCCTCGGCGGCTTCATCGGCGGGGCGCTGTTCCGGGTGGCGACCGACAGCGACAGCGACGTCATCGACGACTTCGACATCGGCTCGATCTTCGTGGCCTTTGTCGGAGCGGCGCTCTTGTTGCTGGTCCTCGAGGCGATCAGTCGCGGTCGTCACTGGTGATCGACCGGGCGGGCTCCCGGGGCGGTCGGGAGGGTCCAAAGCACAGCTAGCGTGAGGTCCCATGGCTGACGTCGTCATCGTCGAGGCCGTGCGCACGCCCGTCGGGCGCCGCAACGGCGGACTGTCCACCGTTCACCCCGCCGACCTCCTCGGCTCCGCCCTGAGCGAGGTCGTCGGTCGCTCCGGCATCGATCCCGCCGAGGTCGAGCAGGTCGTGGGTGGGTGTGTGAGTCAGGTCGGCGAGCAGTCGTTCAACATCACGCGCACCGCTTGGCTGAGCGCCGGCCTCCCGCTCGGCACCGCCGCCACCACCGTCGACACCCAGTGTGGCTCCTCACAGCAGGCCACCAACGTGGCCACCAGCCTGGTGGCGTCCGGCATCGTCGACGCGGCCATCGCTTGCGGGGTCGAGCTGATGTCCCGGGTGCCCATCGGGTCCAACTCGTCCAAGAAGCTCGGCTTGGGCGTGCCGATCCCCAAGACCTACTTCCCGCGCTACGAGTTCACGTCGCAGTTCGAAGGCGCCGAACGCATCGCCGACAAGTGGGGCATCACGCGGACCGACACCGACGAGTTCGGGTTGCTGTCCCAGCAACGGGCCGCCCGGGCCTGGGCCGAAGGGCGGTTCGACACCCAGGTGGTGCCGGTCGACGCCCCCGACGTCGACGACGAGGGCAAGCCGACGGGCACCACCCACCACGTCGCCCGCGACGAGGGCCCGCGCGACACCAGCATCGAGGCGCTGGCCGGGCTCAAGCCGGTGGCTCGACCCGACGGGGTCCACACGGCGGGTAGCTCGTCCCAGATCAGCGACGGTGCCGCGGCGCTCCTCATGATGACCGCCGACAAGGCCGCCGAGCTGGGGCTGCAGGCACGAGCCCGTGTCGTCGACACCTGCCTCGTCGGGGTGGATCCGATCCTCATGCTCACCGGGCCGATCGACGCCACCCAGCGCCTGCTGGCCCGCACCGGCATGGCGCTCTCCGACATCGACCTGGTGGAGATCAACGAGGCCTTCGCCTCGGTGGTGCTGGCGTGGCAGCGCGAGCTGGGTGCCGACCTCGACCGCACCAATCCCAACGGCGGCGCCATCGCCCTCGGCCACCCGCTGGGGGCAACCGGAGCCTTCCTCATGACCAAGGCGGTCCACGAGCTCGAGCGCATCGACGGCTCCGCCGCCCTCATCACGATGTGCTGCGGCGGCGGCCTGGGCACGGGCACGATCATCGAGCGGCCGTAGGCGGTCACGGCTCCGGCCTCACCCCCGCCCGCCTCCCCACGGGTCGCTCCCGGATCGCGGCCGACGGCCGCCACGACCCGATGCCGTCGACCCGGGAGTCATGTTGTCCACGAGTGCGACCCCTCGCTCCGGTCCACCCGCGCTGCTGGTGGTGATCGTCGGCGCCGCCACCGTGGCGGGGGTGGTCACGTTCCAGCTGTCCCCGGGCCGCACCGGCACGCAGGGCCCCCCTGGCACCGCCACCGTCGTCGAGGTCATCGACGGCGACACGCTGGTGGTCGACCTCGCCGGCGGTGACGAGCACGTGCGCCTCATCGGCATCGACACGCCCGAGACCGTCGCCCCCGACCGCCCCGACGAGTGCTTCGGTGCCGAGGCGTCGCACCACCTCGCCGACCTGGCGCCGCCCGGCACGGCCATCCGGCTGGAGCGCGACGTCGAGGCCCGTGACCAGTACGACCGGCTGCTCGCCTACGCCTACCGCGCCCGAGACGACCTGTTCCTGAACCTCGCCCAGGTGACCGGCGGCTTCGCCGAGCCGCTCGCCTATCCCCCCAACACCGCCCACCAGGCCGACTTCGAGCAGGCCGAGCGCGAGGCGCGTACCGCCGGGGCGGGCCTCTGGACGGCGTGCGGCAGCGCCGACGTGCCCCTCGGCTAGTGCCGTGACCAGCGATAGCCTCGGTCCGATGGCCACGCTCGCCGAACGCCTCGGCTACGGCCCCGACGACCGGGTGCTGATCATCAACTGCGACGACCTGGGTTCCTGCCACGCCGCCAACGTGGGCATCTACGAAGCGCTGCGCGACGGCGTCGCCACCAGCGCCTCGCTGATGGTCCCCTGCCCGTGGGCGCGCGAGGCCGCGGCGCGCTACCGCGGCGAGGACGTGGGCGTGCATCTCACGCTCAACGCCGAGCACGACCTCTACCGCTGGGGCCCCATCACCCACGCCCCCTCGCTGCTGGACGGCGATGGAGGCTTCCCCCGCACTCAGCGGGACCTCTGGGACCACGCCGACCTCGACGAGGCCCGCCGAGAGCTGCGGGCGCAGATCGAACGAGCAATCCTCTGGGGCTTCGACGTGAGCCACCTGGACAGCCACATGGGGACCCTTCAGCTCAAGGCCGAGTTCTTCGACATCTACCTCGACCTGGCGCTGGAGTTCGGCCTGCCCATCCGCCTGTCGGGCGCCTCCACCGAGCGCACCATCGGCTTTCCCTTCCGGAAGCTGGCCGAGGAGGAGGGCGCGGTATTCCCCGATCACTTCGTCTACGTCCGGGGGGTGGGAAGCCGCCGCGACATCGAGCGGACGGTCCACGACCTCCAGCCGGGGGTGACCGAGGTCTACGTCCACCCGGCCGTCGATTCTCCCGAGCTGCGGGCACTGACCAAGGATTGGGCAGCTCGGGTCGACGACCACGACCTCGTGGTCACCGACCGGAGTCTCCGCACCATGCTCGAACGCGCCGGTGCCGGCCTCATCGGCTACCGGGAGCTGCGCAACCTCCAGCGCAGCGGGTAGCCGCCGGGCGTCAGCCGGGGGCTGACACGCGCTCGTGCAGGGCGGCCCGGGCGGCGCGGAACTCCCGGCTTCGCGTGACGGGCAGGATGGCGAGCAGCGCGCTCATCGACCCCGCCACCTTGGCCCGGCCCTGCATGACCGCGACGTCGAGATCGAGATCTCCGGACGCCAACAGCAACGTGTCGGCGTAGGTCGTTGTGATCGTGAGCTCGGCGTCGGGATCCGGTTCGTGCCCCCCCGCAAGGGCGGCGTCCTGCAACCGCCCGTCCTCGAGCGTCAGCGTGAACACGACGTCCCCGTCCGGTGCGCCCGTGACCACGCGCTGGATCCGTGCGGTCGCCCCCGGGCGAGGCGGCACGTTGCCGAACGCCTCGCGCGCCAGCGCCAACCATTCGGTCCCCAGAAAGCTGACCCCTCCCACGACCTACCCAGTGGCTCCGGTGCTCGCTTACGCCCGACGGCCCACCCGGCTGCGAATGCCGGCGAACAGGTCGGATTCGGGCTTCTCGGTGTCGACCAGGCTGCGGGCGAGGATGTAGTCGTCGAACGGGTGGATCGCCGCCTGCTCGTCCCGCGGCAGTCCGAACCAGAACGGCGACGTGGGGTCGACCTGGGTTTCGTGCGCCAGCAGCGCATCGAGGCGCACGTCGTTGAAGCCGGCGAGGTCGATCGTCGTGGTGATGCGGTCGTCGTGGGACATGCGGTCGAACCATTCGGCGCTGAACGGCGACTCGAGCCCGAGCTCGACGAAGCGCCGGTGCATGGCCTCGATGCGCCGGCGCGACCAGACCGAGTAGTAGAGCTTGAGCGGCTGCCAGGGGTCGCCCGCGTCGGGATACGCGTCGGGGTCACCGGCGCGCTCGAATGCCGGCACGGAGATGTCGTGGACCCGCAGGTGGTCGGGATGCGGGTAGCCGCTCTGATCGTCGGGGTACGTGACGATGACCTGCGGCCGCTCCCGGCGGATGACGGCGACCAGCCGCCCGACGGCCTCGTCGAGCGGGACGTTGGCGAACGCGTCGGGATGGTGATTGGGATCGGTGTCGGGCATGCCCGAGTCGCGATAACCGAGCATGACCACCTCGTCGTAGCCGATGATCTCGGCGGCGCGCGCCAGCTCGCGTTGCCGGACCGCCGGCAGGTCGGCTACCACCTCGGGCCGGTCCATGGCCGGGTTGAGGATGTCGCCGGCCTCGCCCCCGGTGCAGGTCACCAGCACCGTGCGCACACCCTCGGCGTGATAGCGGGCGACGGTGCCGGGCCCCTTCGACGCCTCGTCGTCGGGATGGGCGTGAACCGTGAGCAGGCAGAGGCCGGAATCGGGCCATGCTTCCCGCTCTGGCTGCTTCGCAGCGGCCCGCTCGGGCCTCGCTCTCGCCCTTGCGGGACGCTCGTTCATCGCCGGTCACGCTAGCGTCGCTGGACCGCGCCCAAACCGACCCCGCTGAAGCACACCTCGAGTCCAGGGGCGGGATAGATTCCCTGGTATAGGGGACATCCGTTCCCCGTTCCGGCTACGCGGAGCGCACGAGGCAAACGAAATGGACAGCCCCGAGGACTGGCGCTGGGTCTGGATCATCGCCACGGCGGTGTTCGCCATCGGCGAGCTGACGACCCCCGGCTCGTTCTTCATGCTGCCCTTCGCCATCGGTGCCCTCGTCGCCACCGTGCTGGCGTTCCTCGACGTCAACGTCGTCGTCGAGTGGCTGGCGTTCGTGGGCGTGTCCCTGGCGGTCTTCGCGGCGCTGCGCCCCGTGGCGCATCGGCTCAACCGGTCCGTCGACGACACCGGCGTGGGCTCACGACGACTGCTCGGGCAGTCGGGGGTCGTGCTCCGTGAGATCCCCGCAGGCGACGTCGGGCTCGTGCGCGTCGACCGGGAGGAGTGGCGGGCCCAGTCGACCGACGGAGCGGGGATCCCCACCGGCACCGCCGTCCGGGTCGCCGATGTGCAGGGGACTCGGGTGATCGTCGCGGCGGTCGACCAGCTTTCGTCCCCCACCGGGGAGCTCGAGCAATGAGGTTCACGACCAAGGAGGCGTCGCCGTGACCGCATTGACCGTCCTGCTGATCGTCTTCGCCGTCATCGTCATCGTCTACGTGGCGGCTGGAGTCCGGATCGTCCGTCCCTTCCAGAAGGGCCTGGTCGAGCAGCTCGGCAAGTACAAGGAGACGGTCGACCCGGGCCTCCACCTCATCGCGCCCTTCTACCAGACGCTGCGGCCGGTGGACATGCGCGAGCAGGTCGTCGACGTGCCGCCCCAAGAGGTGATCACCGAGGACAACGTGGTGGTCTCGGTGGACGCCGTCATCTACTACGAGCCGACCGAGCCGCAGCGCCTCGTCTACAACGTCGCCAACTTCATGCTGGCCGTGACCAAGCTGGCGCAGACCAACCTCCGCAACCTGATCGGCGACATGCAGCTCGACGAGGCGCTGACATCCCGCGAGAAGATCAACACCGAGCTGCGGGAGATCCTCGACGACGCCACCGACAAGTGGGGCGTGCGCGTGGCCCGCGTCGAGATCCAACGGATCGAGCCGCCGACCGACGTCATGCACGCGATGCACGAGCAGATGAAGGCCGAGCGCACCCGGCGGGCCGTGGTGACGACGGCCGAGGGCGAACGGCAGGCCGCCATCACCCGTGCCGAGGGCGACCGGCAGTCCGCGGTGCTGCGGGCCGAGGGCGACAAGCAGCAGCGCATCCTGCGGGCCGAGGGCGAGTCCGAGGCCATCCAGCGGGTGGCGGAGGCCGAGAAGTTCCGCCAGGAGACCGTCGCCGAGGGCGAGGCCGGGGCCATCCTGTCGGTCTACGGCGCAATCCACGAGGGCGCACCCGACACCCCGCTGCTCACCATCAAGTACCTCGAGGCCCTCCGCGCCATGGCCGACGGCCGGGCCACCAAGATCGTGGTGCCCACCGAGCTTGCTGGCATCGCCGGGTCGCTCACCGCCGTGGCCGACCTGCTGGGTGGCAACAACAGCAACGGGACGGGCGACGGTGGCGCCGCGCCGCCGCCGGTGCCCGACGCCGGGACCAGCGCCGCCACTCGCGCCGCTCGTCCGGCGTCATCGGAGCCGCCGGTCTCGCCGCCGCCCGACTGAGCCCCGTCCCGTCCCAACTCCGGCGCCCCGAGGAGGTCGCCGTGTCCGAGCAGTCCGCGACCGACGCGGTCAACCAGTACTTCACCGAAGCCGCTCGGGTCATCGACCTCGACGACGACCTGTACGGCGTCCTCACCACCAGCTACCGCGAGGTGGCGGTGCAGGTGCCGGTGCGGCTCGACGACGGCGAGCTGATGGTGGCGAAGGGCTACCGGGTGCAGCACAACGGCGCCCGGGGTCCCTACAAGGGTGGCGTGCGCTATCACCCGAGCTGCGACCTCGACGAGGTCCGCGCCCTCGCGTCGCTCATGACCTGGAAGACCGCCCTCATGGAGCTGCCGTTCGGCGGAGCGAAGGGCGGCATCGAGGTCGATCCGACCGGCATGAGCACCGACGAGCTGCAGCGCATGACCCGGCGGTTCACCCAGTCGATCCACCACGTGCTGGGGGTCTACCGCGACATACCCGCCCCCGACCTCAACACCAACGCCCAGGTGATGGCGTGGATGATGGACGCCTACTCGTCGGTGCACGGCTACAGCCCGGCGATCGTGACCGGCAAGCCGCTCGACTTCGGCGGGGCCCCGGGACGGGACTCCGCCACCGGGCGAGGGGTCGTCTACGTGCTCGACGCCTGCTGCCCGCACCGGGGCGTCGAACTGGCGACCCTGCGGGTGGCGGTGCAGGGGTTCGGCCAGGTCGGCAGCTGGGCGGCCCACGAGCTGGCCGAGCGGGGAGCCAAGGTGGTGGCGGTGTCGGACGTGAAGGGCGGCATCGTCCACCCCGCGGGTCTGGACGTGGCGAAGGCCATCGCCACGGTGCGGGCAGGTGGTTCGGTCGTCGACAGGGCCGGGACCGACGGCATCGAGCGCCTGACCAACGAGGAGCTGCTCGAGCTCGACGTCGACGTGCTGATCCCCGCCGCAGTCGAGGAGGTCATCACCGAGGACAACGCCGACCGGGTGCGGGCGCGCATCGTCGTCGAGGCCGCCAACCACCCGACCACCCCGGGCGCCGACAAGATCCTGCGCGACCGCGACGTGCTGGTGGTGCCGGACATCCTGGCCAACGCCGGCGGTGTCACCGGCTCGTACTTCGAATGGACGCAGAACATCCAGCAGTTCACCTGGAAGGAAGACCACTTCCTGGCCGAGCTGGCAGAGCGGCTGGCGAAGGCGTCCCACGAGACGCTGGCCTTCGCCGAGGCACACGGCGTGACCCTGCGCCAGGCCGCGTTCGCCATCGGGATCCGGCGCGTCGCCGACGCCACCCGCCTGCGCGGCTACGTGTAGCCCTAGCCGACGCCGGCCAGGGGCTCGAGTCGCTCCTGGCCCGTGTCCTCGTCCTCCTCGAGGCGCCAGCCCAGCCGGGCGGCGAGCAGGGGGTGGCCCTCGTCGGGCCCGCTGGCGAGGAGCTCGTCACCCGCGTGCAGCTCGACGTGACCCCGGGGGGAGTAGATGTAGCGGCCACCGCGCCGCACGGCGAGCACGTGGAACCCGGGATCCACGTCGAGCTGGAGGTCGTGGAGGGTGGCGCCGTCGGCCGGCGACCCGGGGCCCACGGGGACCCGCACGACGACCTCGTCGCTCTCCCCCAGCGCGAGCTTGATGATCGGGTGGACCTCCTCGTGCTTCTCGATCAGCCAGACCATCTGCTGCGCCGAATCGCCCAGGTCCTCGGCGGCCTGGGACAGGTGCAGCAGCCCCCGCAGCGGTGATGGGTCGATGTCGCCCGAGCTGGCGCGCAGGACCCACAGCTCCAGGCGGTCCTTCATCTCGTCGAGGCGATCCTCCAGGTGGCGCACCTCGGCCGCCAGCCCCAGGTCGCGGAGCACCAGCGCCGAGTAGGCCAGGCCCACCGCGGTCTCGGACACGTTCTTCATCTCGACGAGCACGTCTATGGCCCGGTCGAGGTCGGTCAGCGTGCCGTCCTCCGGGGGCGTCGGCGGCTCCCAGAGCGGGGCGGCGGCCAGCTCGCGGAGGCGGGCGATCCCCGCCGGGGACCCCCGCAGGAACAGCACGTCGCCCGGGAGCAGGATCTCCTCGCCCTCCACATCGGTGATCCACTCGCGATCACGCCGGATGGCGACGATGCGCATGCCCGTCTGGACCGGCAGCTCGAGGTCGACCAGGGGTCGGCGGGCGAGGTGTGAGCCGTCGCGCACCCGCACCCGGTGCGACACCTCCTCGGCGTTGGACAGGTCGGCTACCAGCTCACGAGGGATTCCGAGCCGGTGGGTGACGATCCGGGCGATGTCCACGGCGGCGTTGGCGATGCGCTCGATCGCGGAGATCACCTGCAACACGGATGCCATGGCATCGGCCTCGCGAGGGTTGCGGGCGGCCATGACGCAGACGGAGCGCATGTCGTGCACCAGCGCATCCATGCGCTCCTCGAGGGCGCCGACCTCTTCGGCCATGTCGGGATCGCCGAAGTAGAGGGCGGCGTAGGCAAGATCGACCATGAGCTCGGAGAGGTCCTTGACCTCGGCGAGCATGGCCCGGAGATTTCGGGGTCTGTCGTCCATTGCGAGTATCGACCTCAGACGATAGGCGGATCAGGCGAGCCCCAGCAGGGCGATGGCGATGATCAGCGTGAAGGCCCCCACGAAGTCGACCGACGAGCTGACCACCGGGATGCCGTAGGTGTCGGGATCGACGCCGGTGCGGTAGGCGGCCACCGTGCCGTAGTAGGCGACGGTCACCACGAACAGCACGACCAGTCCCCCGGCGATGAGGGATACGGCGACCATCTGACCCAGTCCGGGGCTGGCCTCGCCCAGGGCCTGGGCGACCCAGTGCGCTCCGAGCCCGTTGAAGACGAACACCGGCACGGCCAGCAGGAAGACCAGCGAGACGTCGCGCCGGGCCTCGCGGTTGGGCCTGGTCTGCGGCTCGACCAAGCCCAGGAACAGCTTCGACGACAGCCGGCCCGACAGGATGCCGCCGAGCGCCCCGGAGCTCGACAGGTGCGCGGGGACCAGCACCAGCAGCGCCGGCAACGCATCGAAGCGGGCGAAGGACTTCTCGAGTGTGACGCCGGCCAGGGCGCTGATGCACCCGGCGACCACCAGCACCGGCACCGATTCCCGGACGATGCGCCGCAAGCCCTCGCTCGAGGATTCCCAACCGACCGCGAGCAAGGCGAGGGACGCCAGGACCAGGACAGCGCCCACCGTGGAGGTGACCACCGAGATTCCCAGGAGCAGCGTGCCCAGGTACAGCGCGGGCAAGGTCAGCACGTCGCCGAGCGTCGAGACCAGGGGGGCCGTGACGTTGTCGAGATCCCAGCGGTTGCGGACCGCGCCGCCGGTCAGTCCCAGCGCCGCCGCTAGCACCACGATCGATCCGAGCACCCCGCCGACAATGGACACGGTCGACATCGACAACAGGTCGATGGAATCGTCGATCCCGAACCCGACTGCGATGGCCTTGGCCACAACTGCCAACGCCAGCGAGATCGCCATCGTGAGCAGCATCGAGGCCAAGACGTTCTGGCCCAAGACGGTCTCGCTTCGCAGCGACCAGCGAAACGTGCCCGCATGGATCGAGGTCGACAGCCGATTGCCGAAGGAGCCGAAGATGTTGCCGCGCAGGCCGATGGCGGCCGGCACCAGCACCAACAGGCCGGGGTAGCGCTCGAGAGTTCCGGTGATCGACCCGAGGAACGCCCCCGCCACAAAGCTGGTGCTCGAGTTCAGCCCGAGCGCGACGAGGCTCTGCCGGACGCCGGCCGCGTCCGGTCCCAGGAGTGCGCGCAACCGCGCCACAGGGGGCAAGAGCCATCGCATCGGTGCTGTGGTTTCACGAGGCGGTCGAGGGGCTATCCATCGGAGCGTCGACAGTCTGCAACACCATCGATGGCGCGCGGTGTACCTCGGGGGGTGCGGACGATCTGCAACACTCGACCGATGCGGTGGGTATTGGCGACGTGCGCCGTGGTCCTCGTGCTCGCCGGGTGTGGCGACGACGGCCAGGAACTGCGCGCACCCAGCTCCGACCAGACCACGACCTCCGCAACCACGACCTCGACCACGGCGGCCGCGCCCTCCACGACCGACGTCGCTGCGGGCACGGGCGGCGGGACCGGCAGCGGCCAGGACGGCGGCTCCGTTGAGGGCGCGGCATCACCGACGACCGTCACCACGCTGAGGCTGAGCAGCCCTGCCTTTGGGAACGGGCAACCGATCCCGCCCGAGTACACGTGCGTCGGCGACGATGTCTCGCCGCCGCTGGCGTGGACCGGGGTCCCGGCGAGCACCGCCGAGTTGGCCCTGGTGGTCCGCGATCCCGATGCCGACGGCTTCGTTCACTGGGTCATCGCCGGATTGCCGCCCGACGTCGGTGGGTTGGCTCGCGGCAGCCCGCCCCCCCGGGCGGTCGAGGAGCTGAACGACTTCGGGCGGCAGGGATGGTCGGGTCCCTGCCCGCCGTCGGGCACCCACAACTACGACTTCCGGATCTACGCCCTTGCCCAACCGAGCGGGATCACCGCGGGTGCGGACGGAGCCCAGGCAGCCGAGCAGCTCGAGTCGGCGGCGGTGCTGGCGTCGGCCGCGCTCAGCGGGACGGCGGCGGCGCCGTAGCCGCCGGCAGCTCGGCGGGCGGCCGCGTCAGCGGACCGCGAAACGCCTCATCGCCGGCGAATCGGGTCCCTCGACCGGCAACGCATCGACGGTGACCGACTCGACGATCGCCAGCCGGGGACCCTGGTGGGCCCACGCCACCAGCGCATCGACCGCTGCCCGGCCGCCCTGGGCCTCGAGCTCGACGCGGCCGTCGCGCAGGTTGTGCACCCAGCCAGAGACCCCGAGGCGCTCGGCCTCGCGCCGACAGCTCTCGCGGAACCACACGCCCTGGACCCGACCCGCGACCACCGCCCGTACGCGGACTACGTCTCCCGGACCCGAATCCGGGGAGCTCACTCCTCCGGTGTCGACCCGCGGGACTGGCTGCCGCCACTCCGGCGGGTCCGCTCCTCGGCCTCCAGCTCGGCCTCGAGCTCGGTCAGCGGATCGGTGCCCTCGTGGCTTGCTGCCTCGTCGCCACCCTCGTCGCCGGGGCTGTCGACCTCACCTGCGCCTTCGTCGCTCATGTCGTCGACGCCATCGTCGATCGGCTCGTCGTCGAGCTCCTCGGACTCGGCGTCGATGACGCCACGCCGGCCACGAGTCGGTGCCACCCCCTCGGCCACGCGTGCCGGCATGTCGGCCCTGCGGATCTGGAAGCTGGCCACCGCCAACGCGACGAGCGTCGGGAAGAAGAAGTATCCACCGAGGAACAGCACGAGCCCGGCCATCGCCACCAGGGCGAACGTGAGGAGCCGGCTGCGGTCGGGCCGGCGGTTGGCCCAGAACGCGAAGGCCGCCACCGCCACCGGCAGCGCCAAGTACAGGATCACACCCGGTCCGCTGGCGTCGAGCAACGATTCTTCGTTGTCGGGCATCTGCTCGCCGGTGATGGCTTCTCGGGCGGCCACCGCCACTCCCTGGAAGGCCCTCGGCAGCGGCTCGCCGCGGTCGTCCACCGGAACCTTGGTGAGGAACAGCACCGAGACGGCCGACACGATCGCGAGGCCCAGCGCAACCATCACCGCCAGATCGCCCGGCCGGCGGTTCCCGCTGGCGCCCCAGCGGCCGCCAAAGCTGCTCCGGCCCGTGGTGGTGCCCGCGGTCGTAGCAGATCCTGCACTCGGGGAGGCCGCGCCTGAGCCGCTTGACGAGCCCGAGGGAGTCCCGCTGGGCACGGCGTTGGTCCGACGGGCCGCGAGCGCGTCACGGGATGCCCGGTTGCGGGCGGCCCGGCGCTGCTTTGAGGTCTGGCGCTTGTCCGGCACAGCCGACAACGGTACGCCGCGGAGGGCCGGCCCGGCGATCTGGCGACACCCGGCCGCGTAAGCTCCCGCCCGGTGGGACCCGACCTGTCCGGCGCCTTCCGCCGCCGCTGACGTCAGCCGTCGCCCATGGATGTGCGCCTGGGAACGTTCAACCTCAACAACCTGTTCGATCGGTTCAACTTCGAGGCCGACCTCGGGACGCTGCCCGCCGAGGACCGCAACGTGCACACCACGTACCAGTGGGTCTTCGTCGGACAGGGCACCGGGCCCGACGACCCGCCACCCCAGCTCGATGCGCCCACCTCGTCGACACCGATCGTCCGGATCCAGAAGGGCGTACGGGGCGAGCTCATCCTGGGCAAGCCCGCGGCCGCCCAGCAGGCGCTGGCGGCCCGCATCGCCGCCGTGGACGCCGATGTGCTGGCGCTCCAGGAGGTCGAGAACCTCGACGCGCTGCGGCGGTTCAACCGCGACCTCCTGGCCCAGCCGTACACCTACGAGGTCCTGATCGAGGGGAACGACCCGCGGTTCATCGACGTCGCGGTCCTCTCCCGGCTGCCGATCGCCAACGTCACCTCCCACCGCTTCGAGGTGCACCCCGACGACCCGGCGATGCCGGTGTTCGGACGGGACCTGTTGGAGCTCCAGGTGTTCAACGGGACCCGGCGGCGGAGGCTGCTGACCCTCTTCGTCACCCACCTCAAGTCCAAGCTCATTCCGTTCGACGACCCGGACCCCGCCGCCACGGCGCTGGCCAATGACGAGCGGCGCACCCGCCAGGCCGAGACCATCGCCCGCGTCGTCACCGGCCGCACCCGTCCCGACGCCCGCTACGTCATCCTCGGGGACCTCAACGACGCTCCCGAGGCCGGCACGCTGGCCCCCATGCTGTCCGGGCTCGACCTGGTCGACGGGCTCGCCGGCGTGATCGAGAGCCGGCCACCGCCGCCGGCCACGCCGGAGAACTCACCGACCACCGTGCGCTGGACGCATCGTCACTCGGTAGCCAACGCCCCCGACACGTTCGAGCTCTTCGACCAGATATGGCTCAGCCCCGCCCTGGCCGGCCGGGTGACGCACGCCGAGATCGAGCGGCGACGGGCTTGGAACGCCAGCTCGGCCGGCGTCGGCAGCGATCACGATCCCGCCTGGATCCAGCTCGACGGCCTGTGAGCCGACAGGAAACCGCCTTCAGGGATTGAGCCGGCGACTCCGAGTTCCGCACGGCGACCGAGCGTTTGGTGGCATGGCTCGTCGTCCTGTCGTTTGGATGGAGCCCAAACTCTGGGCGACTGTGCGTGCACCAACTTCTGACCGCGCGAGTCAGCGCTCGGTATAGTCGCACGGCCGTGCGTAGACATCGGAGCGGCGTCGACGAAGGAGTTGTTCCCTTGGCACGAACCTCCACCAAGCGGGGCACATCCGCTGCGGTCGTGCAGCTGACCACCCACCACGACGGCCCCAAGCGGTCCTCACTGGCGCAGGAACGTTCGCGCGAAACCCGGCGGAAGCTGGTCAAGGCGGCTCTGGACCTGTGGAGCGAACGGGGTTTCGAGACTGGGATCGACACCACGACGGCCGAAGAGATCGCCGCTCGGGCCGGCGTCGCCAAGGGAACCTTCTACTTCCACTTTGCGCGGAAGGAGCAGGTCCTGCTCGAGATGGGTTGGTTGACCGCCAGAGTGCTGTACGAGGACGCACTCCGCGCACTGGCCAACGGTCGCTCGCTCGACACGGTCCTGGACCAATTGATGACGAAGCTCGCCCGGCGCATCGAGAAGGGCCCCCGCGCCGCGGTGGGGCGCATGATCCAGGAGTTCCACCGCGCCCCGGAGTCCGAGCTCCTGCACGATCAGGAGCACTTCGGGTTCCAGCGGGCGTTCTCGGTCGTGTTCACCCACGCCCAGGACTCGGGCGAGCTGCCGAACGACATCTCCCCCAGAGACCTGGCGGCGATGCTCACGGCCTTGGTCATGGACGGGATCAGGGAGTGGACCGTCGACGAGCGGGTCGACCTCGCGGCGGTGCTACGTCAACGCACAGCATTGTTGCTGGCCGGGGCCCGCAACCTTGTCGTCGCCACGCCCCGTCGGCGTCGCACGACCGCTGCCGCACGCCGGGCCTGAGGGCTGGGCTCCCCCTCTGGACACTGGCCGATCTCACGGCGACAATCGGGATTCGACCACTTGAGCGGGAGGGTCTCGTATGAAATTCGTACTGTCCTACACCGTGGCGGCCGGCGGATCAGTCGAGGAGCGAGTCTCGGCTGGTGAGACCGCCCAGAAGTTGCTAGCGAACTGGACGCCAAGCGATGCGGCGACGATCCATCAGTGGGTCCAGCGCTGTGACGGGACCGGCGGCTTCGCCGTGATCGAGACCGACGACCAGGCTGACCTGTTCCGTGACCTCGCCGTGTGGTCACCGTGGCTGGACTTCGAGGTGGTTCCGGTTCTGGATATCGCTGACGCCACCCCGATAACCCAAGAGGCGCTCCAGAGGGTTCGCTCGGTGCTCTAGCGGCCGCCTCCGACCTCGGTCATTGATGACGAAGTTGTCGATGGAGACGACGGATCCGTACTTCGACATGAGCGACAAGGTCGCCTTGGTCACGGGCGGCAGCCGCGGCCTCGGGCGCGCGATGGTCCTGGCGTTCGCCCAGCGCGGCGCCGATGTCATCATCGCCAGCCGCAAGCTCGAGAGCTGCGAGAAGGCGGCGGCCGAGGTCCGGGAACTGGGTCGTCGGGCGTTCCCGTTCGCGGTCCACGCCGCCAAGTGGGACGCGATCGACCGGCTGATCGACGCCGCCTACGCCGAGTTCGGGCGTGTCGACGTCCTCGTGAACAACGCCGGCATGAGCCCGCCGATGCCCAGTCACGAGGTCACCGAGGACCTGTTCGACAGCGTGGTCGGGCTCAACTTCAAGGGCCCGTTCCGGCTCGCCAGCCAGGTCGCCAAGCGCATGTACGACGGCGACGGCGGCGTGATCATCAACGTGTCGTCGACGGGCGCGCTCATGCCGCTGCCCGGCGTCATCCCCTACGGCAGCGCCAAGGCCGCCCTCAACGCCATGACCCGCTCGCTGGCGGCCGAGTACGGGCCGAAGGTCCGTGTCAACACGCTGTCGCCCGGGCCGTTCCTCACCGACATCGCCAGGGCCTGGCCCGAGGAGCAGCGTGAGAAGGCAGACAACGCCCTGGGCCGCCCGGGACACCCCGATGAGATCGTCACGGCGGCGCTGTTCCTCGCCAGCCCGGCGTCGAGCTTCACCAGCGGCGCGATCGTGCGCGTGGACGGCGGGCTGCACGTGGGCCAGTGAACCGGCCGGGGGGTGCCGACGTGTCGCTCTCCGATGTAGCCGTCACCGGCGGCTCACTTGACCAGGGGATCCCGCGGCAAGCCGAGGATGCGCTCCCCGATCTGGTTGCGGGTGATCTCTGACGTCCCGCCGGCGATCGACAGGGCTCGGCTGAAGATGAGCGCGGCCCCGACCCGCCCGCCGAGACCGTCGGTCAGTGCCACCTCCGGCCCGAGGATGGCCAGGCCGGCATCTGCGACCCGCTGGGCGTGCTCGGCGCTGAGGAGCTTGGTCACGTTTCCCTCGGGGCCCGGTTCGCCCCCGGCGACGGCCCGCTCGGCCCGCCGCAGGTTGAGGACCCGCATCGTCTGCGCTTCGGCCAGGAGCCGACCGACGATACGCCCGGCGTCGGGCACGGCGTCCTTGCGCTGCCGGTAGACGTCCAGCAGCAAGCCACCGCCCCCGACGCCCTCGCTTCCACCGATGCTGACCCGCTCGTTCCCGAGCGTCGAACGAGCGACCGTCCAGCCGCCGCTGACCGGTCCCACGACGTCGTCGTCGGGCACGAACACGTCGTCGAAGAAGACCTCGTTGAACATCGCGCCGCCGGACGCCTCGCGCAGAGGACGGACGTCGACACCCTCGGCGTGCATGTCGATGACCATCATCGTGATCCCGGCGTGCTTCGGGGCGTCGGGGTCGGTGCGCACGGTCGCCAGGCCGCGCTGGCAGTACTGCGCCCCGCTGGTCCACACCTTCTGGCCGCTCACCCGCCATCCCCCCTCGACCCGCGTCCCGCGGGTGCGGATCCCGGCGGCGTCGGACCCCGCGTTGGGCTCGCTGAACAGCTGGCACCACACCAGCGCGCCTTCGAGGCTCGGCCGCACCCACCGTTCCACCTGGTCGGCGCTGGCGTGCTGGATCAGCGTGAGGGTGATCCAGCCGGTGATGCCGTACTGCGGCCGCTCGACACCGGCCCGGTCGAGCTCCTGGTCGATGACGATCTGCTCGACAGCTCGGGCCGCGCGACCCCAGGGCATCGGCCAGTGCGGCATGGCCAGACCGGCGTCGATCAGCCGGGAGCGCCGTTGCTCGGCAGGGAGCGCAGCGACCTCCGCCACCAGCGCCCGCACCTCGTCGCGGATGACGTCGGCCTCCGAAGGTAGCTCGAGGTCCAGCCGGCGGGTCACCCCGCCATTGATGATCCGCGCCACGTCCGCCGCGGCCACGCCGGGCTCGAACAGCGCGGCCAGCGCACCGGCGCGTCGCAGCAGCATGTGCGCGTCGTGCTCCCAGGTGAAACCGATGCCGCCGTGCACCTGGATGTTGAGTTGGGCGTTGCCGACGTAGGCGGACAGCGCCTGGGTGGCGGCGACCGCGCTCGCCAGCGCGAACTGCTCGGGGTCGCCGGAGGCGGCTCGGGCGGCGTCCCACGCGGCGGCGGTCGCCAGCTCGGCGGCGACGAGCATGTTGGCGCAGTGGTGCTTGACCGGCCCATAGGTGCCGATGACCCTCCCGAACTGCACGCGAGCCTTGGCGTAGTCGGTCGCCATCTCGACGCACTCGCGAGCACCGCCGGACGCCTCGGCGGCCGCGAGGGTGCGGGCGAAGGCCAGTGCCCGAGACCTCCGGCCACCGAGGACGCTGACGGCATCCAACGCCACGCGGTGGAGTCGGACCTGGGCCGAGCGTCGTGTCGGATCGAGGTTGCCGCCCCCGGCCACGGTCACACCCTCGGCGTTGCGCGGTACGACCGCCAGGTCGTCACCGACCGCCAGCGCCAGCACATCGGCCGTGCCGGCGCCCAGCACGATCCCCGCGTCGCCGTCGACCACCTCGGCGCCGATCGCCAATGATCCTCCGAGCCCGAGGCCGGCGACGGTCGAGCCGTCGACCAACCCCGGCAAGAGGCGGGAACGTTGGTCGTCGGAGCCGCAGTCGGCGATGATCGCCGACAGCACGACGGTCGGTAGGAAGGGCCCGGGCGCCACGGAACGGCCCAGCGCCTCGAGGACGACGGCGAGCTCGGGCAAGCCGTAGCCCGAGCCCCCATAGCGCTCGGGGACGTGGAGTCCGGTCCACCCGAGCTCCACCATCGAATCCCAGAAGCCCGGCCTGCCCTCGTCGGCTGCATCGAGCAACGCCCTCGCCGCCGCCCTCGCCTTCTCCCCCTGCAGGAACGACCGGGCGACGTCGGCGAGCTCGCGGTGCGCGTCGCCGATCGCGATGGCCATCGATCCCTCCTTGTGACTGGGCGCAGCCTCGGGATGGTAGGCCAAGGATATGGACTCGGCCCAAATGTTGACTTTCTCGGACTCGCAGCTACACGCGAGCAGACGGCGACTCCGCCTGAGGCAGGGCCGGCCCGGGCGCGCCGCAACCTCAGGGCCGACGGGGCCATTTGCAAATCCGCATCGCAAAGGAGGAGGTCAATGCCCGAGGCAACGACGAACCCCGCGCTCGCCCGCTTGGAGGCATTCGTGGGCGAATGGGAGCTGGAGGCAACTGCCGGTGGGCAGCCAGTCGGCGGCGAGGCGCGTACCACCTTCGCGTGGCTGGATGGCGGAGCATTCCTCGTGCAACACGCGGATGGGGCACGTGACGAGTCGGCTCCCGCCGAATGGTTGGCGAACTCTCCGTTCCCCGGTCACCACCCTCGTCGGCGTCCACCGGTCATTCGGTGGGTCGGTCGATCTGCTCGATCAACTTCCTGGGGGCGAGGACGCAGTAGCTGTCGATGAGCAGCTCGGCGACCTCGCCCCGGTTGACATCCGCGTCGAGCACCATGCCGACCAGGTTGGCTCCCCAGGCCGGCCGGAAGAACGGATGGCCCGAGCTCCGAAGTGCGTCAAGCTCCGGGCCCGAAGATCGGAACGTCATCACTGTGACCGGGCCGTCCGGGTAGTCGATGCTGAGGACGTGGGCGAACATCCGGTTGCGGATCCGCCACTGAGTACCGGCCCAAGCCTGCCTCTCGACGGTCCCCGGCAGCCCGAGGCACACCGACCGCAGCTCGGTCACCACCTCGACCGGGACGTCCGCATATTCGGCCGCGTCCAATGCCAGCGACGACGCGCGTGCCAAGCGACTAAGCCGGTCTCGGTCAGGCTGATCCACGTCCATGGCTCCTGGTCATCGATCCACCGATGAGTTCCCGCCCACGTCTCCGTCTACCACGTCCGGCATCGTCCTGTTGCGGTACCAGACCGGTTGAGTGACAGAGTGTCCCGGTGGCTGCCGCCAGCCGTCCACCCACTGGATTTCACTCGGTAACGCCTCGCATGGTCGTGCCGGATGCCGCGGCACAGGTCGAGTTCCTGCGGGCTGTATTCGGCGCCTCCGGCGAGGTCCAGGCTGACCGGCCGGCGGAGATCCGCATCGGCGATTCGCTCGTCATGGTCACGTCGGCAGGCGCCCGCGAGCCGTTCCCGGCGTTCCTCTACGTCTACGTCGACGATGCGGACGGCACGTATCATCGGGCGCTCGAAGCCGGAGCAGTGACGGTGGAGGAGCCGCTCGACACCCCGTACGGCGACCGGCGGGCGATGGTCCGTGACCCGTCTGGGAACGTGTTCCAGATCGCCCATCGGATTGCGCCCCGGAGGTAGTTCGCGTGGCCGTGATTTCCGGGACCGATCAGGGTGCCTATTTGGTCAGGCTGGGCCTGGAGGCGGAACCGCCTTCGGTCGACGGTTTGTTCAGGCTGCACCGTGCCCATGTGGAGCGGGTGGCGTACGAAACGCTATGGATCCACGTCGGCGAGCACTGGGGGATCGGCGTCGCCGAGTCGGTGGCGCGGATCGCAACCCGGGGGCGAGGTGGGTACTGCTACCACCTCAACGGCGCGTTCGGTGGGCTGCTCCAGTCGCTCGGCTACGACGTGTCGCGTCACGTCGGCGGCGTGCACGGTCCCGATGGGGCGACCGAGGACAGCATGACCAACCACCTCGTCCTGACGGTCCGCGGCCTTCCGACCGGGGCCAACCCCGGTGGGAGCTGGTACGTCGACGCCGGCCTCGGCGACGCGCTACACGAGCCCATTCCCCTGGCCGCCGGCAGGTATCGCCAGGACCCGTTCGACTTCGTGCTGGACGAGACGCCGGGCGCCATCGGTGACTGGCACCTCACGCACGACCCCACGGGTGGCTTCGCCGGCATGTCGTGGCGATCGGCGCCCGTCGGGATGGACGCCTTCGCAGAGCGCCACGCCTGGCTGTCGACGTCACCGGACTCGGGGTTCGTGAGGGTGATGACCGCACAACGGCGCGACGCGTCCGGTGTCGACATCCTGCGGGGGCTGTCGCTGAAGAGGATCGGCGACCGGGCCTCCGAGTCGACGCTCACGACCAGGACCGAGCTGGCCGACGTCCTCGGCGGCCTCTTCGGCCTCGACGTCTCGCCCCTCAGCGACCAGACGTGGGACGCGCTGTGGGAGAGGGTCCACGCCGCCCATGTCGCCTGGGAGGTGGCCCGCCGGCCATGACCAAGTAGGGCAGGCGCACCTCGCTGGCCGCGGGCGTTGGCCACCCGCGGACGACAGCGGCCGCAGTGATCTCCTAGCGTCTCGTCGTGCATCGGTGGCAGGTCGGCGGTTGGACGATCACCCGAGTCGCCGACCCGGGCTTCGAGCTGGTACTTCCCCAGGACGATGAGACCCGGGCGGCCCTGCGGCGATCGCAATGGCTCCGTCCGAGGTTCGTCACCGATGACTGGGCGCTTCGCATCGGGTCGAGTGCCACAGTGCTCACCGACGGCACGTACACGGTGATCGTCGATCCCTGGCTCGCGTTCGATGATGCCGCCCGGTTCAGGCCGCGCCTGGAGGCGCTCGGGACGGCGGGGTGGAGTGCCGACGACATCGACATCGTGATCAACTCGCACATCGACGGCGTGGGAGCCAACATCGACCCGGCGACCGGCGTGCCGACGTTCAGATATGCGCGGTACCTCGTTCCGGGCATCGAGATGACCGCATTGGCAGACGGCCATCGCGCCGGTGCCGAGAGACTGCTCGACGTCGAGCGCGCCGGGCTCCTCGACCGCTACGACGAGCGCATCCAGCCCGCGCCCGGGGTCGTGCTGGACCCGCTCCCGGGGCACAATCCGGGTCACTTCGGTGTCTACGTTGGCGACCCGCCCGCGGCCATCATCAGCGGGCACCTGTTCCTACATCCGGCACAGATCGCCAATCCCGAGGTCGCCGAGCTCGACCACGACCCTGACGCGGTGCGGGCGACACGGCGGGCGCTGCTCGAGCGCTGCTACCGCGAAAACCTGCTGTTGATCGCACCATTGTTCGAAGCGCCGGGCGGCGGAACCATCCTGCGTGACGGCGATCGCTGGCGGCTCGAGCCGGCGACCTGATCCAGTTGCCCCGCGCCGGATCGGCGACCGGCTACCTACCGTGGGGTCGTGCCGTCCCAAGAGCTGCGGGTAGTCCAATTGAACGCCGGCTCGTTGCTGGAGCCAGGTTGGAACGAGCGCCGCCACGAGATCGTCGCGTGGCTCGAGCATCTCCGTGCGGACATCGTCTGCCTCCAGGAGATCTGGCATGACGGCAGCACGCCGAACACTGCGGGCTGGATCGTCGACCAGATGCCAGACCACGGGTGGCACTGGCACTTCGACGGTCGACCCTTCGGTGCCCAGCTTTGGCCCGACCCTGCACTCGAGTTCGGGTCGGCGGTGCTCTCGCGTTGGCCGATCGACAGCAGCGCGTATCACCCGCTGCCGCTCGTAGACGACAATGATGCCTTCGTCGCCAGCGTTCCGTGGGAGCTGTTGCACGTGCGGACCGCGGGCCTTGACGTCTACTCCTGCCACCTCGCCGCCGCGCCACGGGACAGCCTCCATCGCCGGCTCCAGGTGCTGGCCATCGATGAGCTCATCGTGGCCGAGCGGGGCGACCTGGACGCGGCGGTCACCCCGGGTCAGGTTCGGGACGCGATGCCGGCGATCCTGTGCGGGGACTTCAACGCGGAGCCGGACAGCGACGAGATCCGCTTCCTCTGCTCGCTGGCGAGTCTCGACGGCCGCACGGCCTTCTACCAGGACTCATGGCGGGTTGCGGGTGACGGTCCCGGCTACACCCAGGATTGGCGGACCAACCCGATCGCAGCGGCGCTGAACGTGCACCGCAAGCGCATCGACTACGTGTTCGTCGGGGATCCGTTCCAGCGGCGGGGCGGAGCCGGACGCATCCTCACCGCGCAGCTCGCCTTCCACGAACCGCTCACAGGCAAACTCGCCAGTGACCACTCAGGACTGGTCGTCGACATCGTTTGGCCCGATCGCCCGAGCTGACGGTCTCGGCTATGGCAGACCGAGCAACGCCGTGAGCTGCGCGGCGCGCACCGCGGGTGCAACGCGCTCATGCGGGCCGATCAGCGCAGAGATCGGAAAGCCGCTCGGACTTCGTCGGAGAACAGCTCGGGCTCCTCCCACGCCGCGAAGTGGCCGCCCCTGTCGACCTCGTTGAAGTAGGTGAGGCTGGGGTAGACCCTCTCGACCCAGCTGCGCCGGGCCCGGAAGACCTCGCCGGGGAACGTCGTGAAGCCGACGGGGATCGAGACCTGCGGAGGAGCAGCAGGCCTGACTCGAAGGCTCGGCGGCCAGAACTGCCGTCCGCCTCGGTGGCGTCAGCTGCTGACGGCGTTGCCGCTGGCGTCGACGACGAACCAGACGTCGCCGATGCCCTGGCCGTTGGTGTCGCCCGGGGCTGCATCGCTGGCGAAGTGGTAGAGCGGCCAGCCGTTGTAGGTGACCTGCGCCGAACCGTCGTCGGGACGGTCCGCGGTGCCGAGCAGAGCCTCGTCGGCGCCGTCGCCGGCCGTCGCTGGGCCCGGCAGCGCCGGCCACGTGGCCGCGCAGGAATCGACACACGTGCTGGCACCCTGGGCGTCAGGCATGAACAGGTACAGCGTCCTGCCGTCGGCGTCGACGAGGATCGTGCCGAGGTCGGTGTCCGCCGTCGCCACGGTGGATGCACCCTCGGCAGGGGCAGCGGCCTCGGTAGAGGTCGTCGTGTCGGCGGGCTCGGTCGTGTCGGCAGCGGACGTGTCCGTCGTCGAGTCGTCGTCATCGTCGCCGCAGGCAGCCAGTCCGAGCAGACCGAACAGGCCGAACGTCACGGCTGCCAGCGCGACGGGACG
This sequence comes from Acidimicrobiales bacterium, assembly GCA_035697145.1. Taxonomy (GTDB): domain Bacteria; phylum Actinomycetota; class Acidimicrobiia; order Acidimicrobiales; family VFJN01; genus DASQUK01. The sequence continues at coordinate 34,041 of DASSDL010000166.1, read as the reverse complement.
CGATGTGAGACTCATCAGATCCTCCCTGCCATGAAGATCGGGGCATGCGTGCCAGCGGCATCGCTGTCATGACATACCGCCGACTCGGCCCGGAGGATTCAGCTGTCGCCCACAATCTGTCGTCAGGTTGGGGTCAACTTCGAGGTCGCAGGCGGCCCAGCTCGTCCTTGAGCACCCGCCGCAGCAGCTTGCCGGTCTCGTTGTAAGGCAACGCCGGGCGCACATCCACGACGACGGGCGTCCGTGAGGAGCGCAGGCGCTCACGCACCCATGCCTGCAGCTCGGCCTCAGTGGTGCTCGCCCCCGGTTCGAACACGACCGCGGCCGCTGCGACTTCGCCCCACTCGTCGTCGGGGACGCCGGTCACCCCGGCCTCGGCCACCGCGGGGTGCTGGAGCAGCACGTCCTCGATCTCGCCCGGCGACATGTTCTCGCCACCCCGGACGATGACATCGTCGAGCCGCCCCTCGACGAACAGGAAACCGGCCTCGTCGAGGTGCCCGGAATCGTTGGTGGGGAACCAGCCGTCGGGTGTCAGGACGCTGCGACCGAGGTACTCGCCGGCGATCTGCTCACCGCGGACGTGGATCTCCCCAGTCTCGCCGGGCGGGAGGACGCCACCCAACGGGTCACGTATCTCGAGCTCGAGCGTCGGCAGCGGCCGTCCCACGGATTCGAGTCGAACCCGGACCGCGGGATCGTCGCTGCCGTACGCGGCCCGATGATCGTCGGGACCGAGCACGGCGACGGTGCTGCTTGCCTCGGTGAGGCCATACGCGTTGACGAGTCCCACGTGCGGCAGCAGGTCCATCGCCCGCTCTATCACGGCCACCGGCATGCGCCCACCGCCGTAGGAAAGGTGGCTGAGGGAGGGGAGCGTGGTGCCGTGCCGCTCCATGGCGTCGAGCAACCTGCCCAGCATCGTGGGCACCACCATGGCGTGGGTCACCGCCTCCTCCTCCGCGAGGCGCACCCACCCGTCCGGGTCGAACTGGGGCAAGTACACGATCCGCCGGCCCGCATAGGTCGACGACAGGATCGCCGCCATGCCGGCCACGTGGTACGGCGGGACGCTCACCAGCGTCGCTTCGTCCTCGGCCGCGCACATGAACTCGACCGTGGAGAGCACGTAGGAGACGAGGTGCCGATGGCGCAGCAGGGCTGGCTTGGGCTCACCGGTCGTACCGCTGGTGAAGAGCCAGATGGCGACCGCGTCGGGGTCGACCTCGACATCACCGGCATGTTCGGCTTGCTCCAAGCGGGCTTCCAGCTCGCTGCGGGCGAGCAGCTCGAGACCCCGGACGCCCTGAAGCCTTGCCCGAGCCGCCTCGTCGGTCACGACGAGCGCCGGTGCCACGCGCTCGATCACCGACCGCAGCCGGTCTTCGGCCAGCCGGTAGTTCACTGCGGCGAAGGGGACGCCGGCCAGGGCGCTGGCATACAGCAGGAGCGGCACCGCCGAGGAGTTCATGTCGACGAGTCCGACCCGTTCGACGCCGTTGGCCCGCACCACGTGCGCCCCCCGGCGGGCGCGCTCCAACAGCTGTGCGTAGCTGATGCCGTCGGCCGCGGTGCCGACGGCGATCCGGTCGGGCATGCCTTCGGCCGCCAACTCCAGCAGCATCCCGATGTTCAACGTGCTTTCCCCCGCCCCAATGAGCGCGCACCCATTATGGCCCGCCGTTACATGGACCTCCTCGGATCCAGCGGCCCGGCCGGCGCCCTCGCCATGGCGTCCTGGTGAAACGTGGCCACAAGGGTGCCGTCCTCGGCGAACACCCGGCCGTCTCCGTACACCCGGCCGGTGGCGGCCTTGGTGGCCTCGTGACGGACCAGCAGCCACTGTGAGACGTCGAACCGGTCGACGAAGTGCATCGTGTGCGCGATGACTCCCGTGGAGATCACGGCGTGAGCGTCCTCGATGCGCGCGCGGTCGCGGTGGGGGCGCATGGCGAGACCGATGATGTTGCCGCAGGTCGCCCAGATCAGCACGGCCTGGTTGCCCGCCTGTGACGCCAGGGGTCGCTCGAAGCGGTGCCACGCCATGTCCACCGGCACGCCGCCCAACTCATGCTGGCCGGGCACGGGCCTGAGCTCGGCGCCCGGGAAGGCCTGGCCGGGTGCCACCTCGAGCTCGGCGGGGCCCGGGACGGGGGGCATCGGCGGCTCGTGGCGCATGAGGTCCTCGTCGACGACGTTCAGGAGGACGGTGGCGCGGCTCAGCAGCCTCCCCGCCTGCACGGCGGTCACGGTGTCGCTGGCCCACGTGCGACCGACTAGCAGCGACTCGACCTCGAGCTCGATGGGCCGGGTGTACGTGCCGGCCCGTGCGAAGACGGCGTGAACCGACCGCACATCCTTGGCTCCACCCGCCGCGTGATCCGACGCCATGATCATCTGTGCAAGCAGCTGCCCGCTGAAGACCACGTCGCGACCCTCGGGCGACTCCGACGGCTGGGTGACGTGGTAGCGCCGCTCGCCGAACTCGGTCAGTTGCAGCAGGTCGGGCAGGTCGCTCATCGTGTCGCGCGGCCGAGCAGTTGGTTCGTGCAGAGACCAACGACGGACACGTCCAGCGAGCCGATCTTGCGCGTCTCCATGGCCATTGCCTAGTGCACGCGGGGTTCACGCTGCCTTCGGCCCCCGATCACCCGGCGTCGGTAGCTTGACGGGCGTGACGACGTTCGCCGAGCGCCTGATTCGCTTCGACAGCTGCTTCAACTTCCGCGACCTCGGCGGCTACGAGACCGACGACGGCAGGCGGGTGCGCTGGAAGACGCTGTACCGGGCCGACACCCTGCACCGGCTCGACGGTCCCGACCTCGACCTGTTCCTCGAACTGGGCCTGCGGTCGGTCATCGACCTTCGCTCCCAACACGAGTTGGACGACCACGGGCGCTTCCGGCACGACAGCGGGCTCGTCGTGCACCACGTGCCCATGATCGACGTGGTAGGCGGGCCAAGGCGGCCGGTCGAGACCGCACCGGACGCGTCGCCCCGGTCAGTGGGTGAGGGCTACATCTCCATGGCCGACGAGGGTCGGCGGGCGATCGGCAGCGCCGTCGCCCTGCTGGCCGGGCCCGACGCCCTTCCCGCGGTGTTCCACTGCACTGCCGGCAAGGATCGAACCGGCATCCTGGCCGCGATCCTCCTGAGCGCCATCGGCGTGCGGGACGAGGACATCGTCGACGACTACATGCTGACGGGCGAGTCGCGGGCGGCGCGGAACGCCTATCTCCGGGTCCACGAGCCCGACTACTACGCCTTCCTGGCGAACCTGCCGAGCACCGTCCGCGAGATGCACGGCGACGCCATTCCAACCCTGCTGGCGTGGATGCGCGCCCGGCACGGGTCGGCTTCCGCATTCCTCCTGACCAACGGTGTGGGCGAGGACAGCCTCGCCGCGTTGGAGGCCAACCTCCTCGAGCCGTGACCGATAGTTGGTCGGCGTCTAGATTTCGGGGTGGAGTGTCCAGCCACCGCCGTCGCCGCGCAGCCACCCGGATGAAGCCCACGTGCCGCCGTCGACGTGGATCGTGTCGCCCGTGACGTAGTCGGACATCTTCGAGCACAGCCACACCACCGTGCTGGCGCACTCCTCGACGAGTCCCTCCCGGCCGAGCGGCACCACCTTGGACCAGTCCTCCGACGAGTCCGGCCATGTGCTCGGGTCGACCGGGCCGGTGAGATTGCCCCGCAAGCCGGGCGTCACGGTGTGGTCGGGCGCGATGCAGTTGACCCTGATGCCGTGCTCCGACAGCTCCAACGCCATGGTCCGAGTGAAGCTGGCCATGCCCGCCTTGCAGGCGGCGTACACCGCGAACATGGGTGCCGCACGAAAGGCTTCGATGCTGGCAACGTTGACGATCGAGCCGCCATTGCCGGCTTCGATCATGGCCCGGGCGACCTCCTGCGTGGCCACGAACAAGCTGATCATGTTGATCTCCACATGCCGGCGCATGCTTCGCTCGGGCATGGTGAGGAACGGCCCGCCGCGCACCCCGCCGGCGTTGTTCACCAGGATGTCGATGCGGCCGAGCTGCTCGAGCGTGGCGGCGACGGCCGTGCGGATCTGGTCGGCATCCATGACGTCGCATGGGATCCCCAGCGCGCGGCGCCCGAGGCGCTCGATCGCCGCCTGCGTCGCGGTGCAGCGCTCGGGGGACACGTCGAGCACGGCGACGTCGGCACCGAAGCGGGCCAAGCCCAGGGCCACGCCCTGCCCAATGCCCCCGCCACCCCCGGTCACGATCGCGACCTGGTCGGTGACCAGGATGTCCGTCGGATCGATGGCGATGCTCTCGACATCGCGCGCCACGGCCATGAGCTCGACGTGATCCACCGGGACTCCCTTCTCGACGATCGGCGGGCCGGTCAGGCGGCCTTGGCCACGGGATCGACGCCTATGAGCCTCGCGAGGTTCGCGCCCATGACCTTGCGCTTGTCCTCCTCGGGCAGCCCGTCGAGCTCGTCGACGAACGTGACGGGGTCGAACAGGCCCTCGGGGTGCGGGTAGTCGGAGCCGAACACCACGTTGTCTGCACCGAGCAACTTCACGAGACCGACCGTGTCCTCCTCGTGGAACGGGTGAACGAAGATCGACCGCTTGAACGCCACCATGGGATCCTCGTCGAACAGCCTGGGCGACCGGTCGTAGAGCCCCTCGAGCTTGTGCACGAGGGGCCGGACCCAGGCGCTGCCGTTCTCGACGGGGACGAACCGGAGGTCGGGGAAGCGGGTCGCGAGCCCGTGCCCGATGATCGAGGCGACGACGTCGCTGATGGTGCGATGGTCGGCACCGAGGATCGCGGCGAAGGCGGACCGCTGGCGCACGAACGGCAGGAACTCGGCGTCGTGACCCTCCCACTCGTTGAGGTAGCGCTGGAACCCGCTGTCAGAGGCGTGCATGCCGATGAGCACGCCCGACGCCTGGACCCGCTCCCAGAACGGGTCGAACTCCTCGAGCGCGAACGAGCGCCGGCGCCCGTTGTAGTCGGGCACCGGGGCGGGCCGTACGAGGATGGCGCGGGCGCCGTGTTCGAGCACCCAATCGAGCTCACGCAGGGCCTCGTCGAGGATGGGCAGCGTGACGATCGGCGTCGGGAAGATGCGACCCTCGAAGTCGAAGGTCCAGTGCTCGTGCATCCACCGGTTGAGGGCGTGGATGACCGCGTGCGTGGCCTGCGGGTCGTCCGCGAGACGCTCCTCGAGCAGGCTGGCCAACGTCGGCCACATCATGGCCCGGTCGATGCTGAGCTCGTCCATGAGGACGACGCGGTCCTCGGGGTTGAAGAAGGCCGGGATCGAGGGGATGTACCTCGGCGGGGGCGCCACCTCGATGTCACCGTCGCTGGCCCGGGTCTTAGACGACGGGTTCTTCAGCTTGAACTCGAGCTCCTGGGCTCCGGGCGGCGCGACCACGTTGAACGTGGGGTTGGGGATGTACTCGCTGATCTTGTTCTTCAACGCGATCTTGGTCCGCCCGTCGACCTCCACGTACTTGACGACGCCCTCGTATGCCTGCGGCAGGTACTTGGTGAAGGCCTCCGTCGTCTCGTACATGTGGTTGTCGGCGTCGAAGACCAGGTAGTCGATCTTGCGAGACATCGCCACCCCCCACCGAAGGAACGCCTGAAACGACCCGTACTCTAGCCCGGCACAATCTGACCCCACCCAGATACGGACGACGCGCGTACGCGTTCATGACGCCGCCCAGGCGAGTCAGTAGGTCGGCGCCAGGGTCCACCGGTTAGACGGCGAAGATCCCGTCTACCACGAGCAGCACGGCGGCGACCACCGCCGCGGCGGCCGTCGCCCGCGTGGCCCAGCGGAGGGTGCGGCCGCTGACGCCGTCCACCCCCACGCGGGTGGCGACGATGGCGAACAAGCCGACGGCGATCGCCAGCGCCAGCGCCACCACGCCAGCACCCCGGTCGGCGTGTGCACTCAGGGCCAGCACGACGAGGGCCGGGCCTGCGACCAGCGGCACGGCGACCGGCACCAACGCCGCACCCCGGCCGCGCAGCGCCGGCTCGGGTGGGGGCGCGGGACGCACGAGCGCGACCGCCCCCGCTATCGCCCCCACCGCGCCCGCCGCGATCCGGAACGCAGGCGCGCTGACGTCGAAGGCGTCGAGGAGAGGACCGCTCGCCAGGGAGACGAGGTAGACGACGAGCCCTCCCGCCACCCCGCCGAGCGCCGCCACCACCGCGATGTCTCGCCGGGATCGGTCGCGTCGAGGCACGCCGAGCGCCACCCGGCAAGAATTCGCCACCGCGACCAGGGCGACCAGCCAGAGCCAGGCCGACGGCGCGGGCCGCGACGGCACCACCGATCCCGTGCCGCCGGTGGCGGAGTCACCGGCCGCCGCGGCGTCGACGATGGCCACGGTGCGCAGCAGAGCGGACAGGGCGTGCTGCTGGTCGTCCATGCGCGTCTCACCGTCGCGGAACCACGCGCCTCGCACCCGTGCGGGCGCCACGGAGTCATTGGCCTCGACGGGGTCGGATTGCTCCCGGACCGCGAGCCCGGCGATGCAGGTTGCCCGCTCGGCCAAAGGGGCGCGCAGGTCGGCAAGGCGAGGATCGGCCTCCGCCACTCGCCAGAGGCCGGTGAGGCCCTCCCCCACCACCCCGTACCCGCCACCGCGGGGGACGTGTGGGCCCCTGACGACAACGCCCCACGGCCCGAACCGCTGGCTCACCCATCGCACCTGCGAGCCGAACAAACCCGCCTGGCGCCGCGCGTAGGCCAGCTCGGCGTCGGTGAGCGGCTGACCGTCCCCGCGGTCCTCGAAGGCGACGGTCTCCGCCAGGCCGTAGGCGGCCCAGTGGTCGGGGATGGGTGGCCAGAGGTCCTCGTCGACGTCGCGCCTCGTGGCGAGGTAGGAGCCAATGCGGCTAGCGGCGTCGCCCCAGGGCCCGCCGGGGAACAGGCGGTGCAGGCGGGCCAGCGCCCAGTAGGTCTCCCCGGTGTAGTACTTCGAGTAGGCACCGGGCACGGGACGCCCGGCGCCGAGGTCGTAGAAGGCGAGCACCGCACCGGAGGGCTCGGTCTGGCCCAGCAGGAACCAGCCGAGCTGGGCGAGCAGCTCGTCGTGGCGATCGTCGCCCGTGGCCGCGCGCCGCTCGGCCAGGCCGGCCACGAGCAGCGCCGCCGCCCCCGACGAAACCTCGCCCTGGTAACGGGGGGCGGCCCAGTCGTCACGCTCGACGAGCCGGTCGAGCGCCCATGCGGTACCGCGGTCGGCGACCGCCAGCGCACCGGGGATGCCCTCGGAGGCCGCCTGGTAGAGGCCCATGCCGGCTCCCATGTGCCGGACGACGTTGTAGGCCGCGGCCGCCGTGTCGCTGTCGGCATCGTACAGGTACAGCCACGTGCCGTCGGGTTGCTGGTTGCGCGTGAACCAGTCGACGGTCTCGGTGGCCGACCTGCGCAGCTCGGCCGCCTCGACCGACGGGCAGCGCTCGGGCGGCGAGAGCACCCCGAACACTACGACGGCGGTGCCCGCGAAGACCGCGGCGGCGAGCGCGACGCGCACCCACGGCCGGTCCGTTCTGCGTGCCATGGTCAGTGTGGCCCGCTGGCGGCGAGGTTGGGCCGATCGACGCGGTTGTCGTCGCCTGCGTCGCCGACCAGGTCCGGGATCGGGGATCGACGGGCGCGGCGAACGGCGGGTAGCAACAACGTCGGCAGCGCGAACCAGGCCGTCAGCGGCAGTCGGCTCAGCACCCGGGCGACCGCGGGTGTGCCCCTCGACACGGTGCCATCGCGGTCGGTGAGCGTCACGGGCGCGCCGGTGACGCCGTCGACCAGGCGAAAACGGGCCAGCCAGTCGAGGGCGCTGACAACGGGTACCAGGCGCCGGTGCATTCGGTTCCCCGGATCGATCACGACCACCCGATCGCGGGTCGACGGCACGGCCCAGATGACGAGGGCTGCGATCGCCAGGTACGAGAAGACCTGGACCGAAACCGAGACCTCGATCGCGACGTGGAAGCACACCGCCACCCACACCGCCGCGTAGCGGGTGGCCCGCCACCACAGCCCGATGGCGATGAACAGCTCGGTGATCACGATCAGCTTGGCCGCGACGGTGTGGAACGACCGGTCGGCGAGCAGCGAGACGGCCCACCCGGGGAGGGGCGAGGCGTCCAAGCGGTCACGCACCTGCACGATCCGGTGCCACGTGACAGTTCCGCCGAACCAGTCGGGGTCGATGAGCTTGCTCAGACCCGAGGCCCCGTAGACCACGGCGGCCTCGAACCTCAGCAGCCACAGCGGCCACGCCGGAGCGCGCGGGTCGAGCGGAGGACGCCCCCGCCGCGCCCGGATCCAGGCATCGGCGGAGAGCTCGCGTCCGCATGGCGCCACGGTCAGCACCGCCAGCACGATCACCAGATAGGCCCGGTTGCTGTGGACATGTGTGGTCGACAGGAACAGGTTGTAGGCGATGATGCCGAAGGTCGCGCCCGTCGCCAGCCGGGTGCAGAACCCCACCGACATCGCCACCGCCGCGACGACGCCGACGGCCAGCATGGCGCCGTATACGGCACGGGGAGGCTCCGGGTACCACGACGCGTAAGGCTCGTAAAACGCGTCGCGGTAGATCCTGCCGTTCATCGCATCGACGACGAACGGGCGCAGGTGCAGGAGCGCCACCGGCCCGATCAGAGCTCGCAGCAGCGCCAGCGACCGCATGCTGACCCGCCGCCCGAGCAGGCCGTCGAGGGCGTCGAGCAGGCTCGCTGGTCGGTCGGGGGCGGTCGTGGCCGTCGCGGTCACGTCGCGCCCGGCCGGTCGTCGCTGCGGAGCACCGTCACCTCGCGCCCGTCGGTGTTGTGCCAGGTCGTGACCGTCGCCTCGAAATAGCGGGTCTCGTCGTCACGAGGCGTGTTGTCCGCCACGTAGTCGAGGGCAGCGTCCAGGAAGGCCAGCTGATTGTCGAGCCCGGCGTCCGCATGGTGGCGGAGCTGCGGGTTGTCCAGCCCGCGCCCCGTGACCAACTCGTCCCACCGGTACCCGGCCCAGGGTTGGTTGACGGGTACTCGGGCTCCGTCGGTCGTCACCCTGACGATCTCGGCCTGCCAGGTGCTCGACTCGGGGAACATCTGGAACGCGAACTCCTTGTGCGCGGACCAGTAGCCGCGCGCCACCAGCCCCAACTGCACGATCACGACCAGCGCCACCAACAGCCGACGACCGACGACCCGCGCCCGGGAGTCCACACCGAGACCATGGCACGGATGCGGTCCCCACGACGACAGGCTCGGCGCCAGGTGGATCCACCACCTGGCGCGCTGGATCCGCTATGCCTCGTGCACCATCTGTAGGAGGTCGGAGATGATCGCTGCGCTGTTCGTCGGCTTGGTCCTGCTTCTCGTCGCCACGTTCCCGGCGACGTGGCTGCTCATGCTGTTCCTCGGGAACATCGGGACCAACGTGTCGTACTGGGGCGCGTTGCCACTCGGCATACTCGTCTCGAGCCTCATAGGGGCGGCAGGCTCCCGGACGGATTACAGGTAGCTCGGCGGACTGCGCCTCACCGGCGCACCCACCCGGCCGAGACTCAGCGGACGGCGGTGCGCCGGAAGGTCCGCATTGCCGTCGCCGTGAGCGCCACGGCGAAGAGCGCGACCACGCCGAGGCTGAGCGCCGCCATGGCGGTGGTGTTGCTCATGCCCCAGATGTCGTGGAGGCCGCTGCCGTCGCGATCGACCAGGCCGTAGCGCACCAGGGCGAGCACGTGAGTGATGGGCAGCAGCTTGCCGACGACGGTGAGCCCGGCGGGGCAGGGCGCTGATCGGGAAGAACGAGCCGGCGAAGAAGAACGGGACGATGGCGACGGCTGGCAGCGCCCCGATGTATTCCTCTTGCGTGAGCAAAGCTTCGTTCTGATCCTGGAGAACGCTATTCTCGGCGGCGGTCGACGAGGCAGTCAGGGGGGCCCATTGGGCGCAGCGATGGACCGCACGGACTACACGTGACCGAGGCGACCATGTGGGCGGCGGTATGTCGCGAGCATGGCCCGCGCGAAGCGCTCGTGGTCGAGTCCGTTCCCCGACCCGAGCCCGGTCCGGGGGAGGTGCTCGTGCGGGTCGGTGCCGCGGCGGTCAACTTCCCGGACGTCCTCATCGTCGCCGACGGGTACCAGGTCTCGATGCCGACGCCGTTCGTACCTGGCAGTGAGGTCGCAGGCGAGGTCGTGGCCCTCGGCCCCGGCGTCGACACCGCGGCGCCGGGAGACATGGTGTTCGGCGCCACCATGGTGGGCGCCTTCGCCGAGTACGTGGTGATGCCTGCCAGCGGTCTCACGGCGATCCCACCGGGGATCGCCCTCACCGCCGCGGCCGGGTTCTGGGTCACCTATGCAACCGCCTATCACGCGCTGCGCTCGATAGCCGAGGTGCAACCGGGCAACTGGGTGGTGGTGCTCGGAGCCGCCGGCGGTGTCGGAGTCGCCGCCGTGGATCTGGCGCAGGTGCTCGGTGGCCGGGTGATCGCGGCGGCATCGACCGCGGACAAGCTGGCGCTGTGCCACGAGCGCGGCGCCGAGCACACGGTGAACTACGTCGCCGACGACCTTCGGGATGCCGTTCGGGCGATCGTTCCCGCCGGTGCCGACGTCGTGATCGACCCCGTCGGCGGTCCGGCGGCCGAACGGGCGCTCCGCTCGATCCGCTGGGGCGGGCGCTTTGTCACGGTCGGGTTCGCATCCGGCGAGATCCCGAGGATCCCGCTCAACCTCGTGCTGCTCAAGGGCGCGATCGTCAAGGGTTTCGAGATCCGGACGTTTGGCCTGCACGCTCCGGAGCTCGCGGAACGCGACCGGGCCGAGCTGCTCGATCTCCTCGCGTCCGGGCGCGTCGCTCCCCACATCGACGCCGTGTACCCGCTGGCCGACGTCGCCGGCGCGCTGCGTAGGGTGGCGGACCGCCAATCCGCCGGCAAGGTCCTCGTCGACCCGACGCAATGATCGGCCACGGGCCTGTCGAGCACGGAAGAAGGTGACCGTGGAGCTCGGGTTCTCGTCGATGAACACACCGGAGGATCCGGCTCCCGACGTGCTCGCCGGTTGGCTCGAGGAGCGCGGCTTCGAGTCGTTCTGGGTCGGCGAGCACCCCCACATCCCCACGTCGCGCAAGACCCCCTATCCAGCGGGCGGTGACCTGCCGCCGCAATACCTCCGGATGATGGACCCCTTCGTCAGCTTGACCGCCGCCGCCTGCGCCACCGAGCGGTTGCTGCTCGGCATCGGGGTGGCGCTCCCGCTGGAGCATGACCTCTTCGACTTCGCCAAGTCGGTGGCCACGCTCGACCGGCTCTCGACCGGCCGGCTCCAGCTGGGTGTCGGCGTCGGTTGGAACGAGGAGGAGCTCGCCAACCATCGCCCCGACATCCCCTGGTCGCAGCGCTACCGGGCCCTCGCCGAGTGCGTCGGTGCCCTCCGGGTCCTCTGGGCCGACGACGAGTCCGAGTTCCACGGCCGGTTCTACGACTTCGATCCGGTGTGGTCGTACCCGAAGCCGCTGCAGCGGCCGCACCCGCCGATCCTCTGCGGCACGGGCCGCAAGCTCGGCACCACCCACGCCGTCGCTTGGGCCGACGCGTGGATGCCCGTGGACATCGCCTTGGGCGATGTCGCCAAGAAGGTCAGGCGGTTCCGCGAGATCGCGACGGCGGCCGGCCGTCCCGACGTCCCGATAACGATCGTGGCACTCGGCGATCCGTCCCCCGACGCGCTGCGTCGCTACCGCGACCTCGGCGTGCGGCGCGTCGTCGTCGGTGCCGCCCCGACGCCTGGGGACGGCCCCGCCGCCAGGCTGACCCTCATCGACCACCTGGCGGGGCTCATCGACGAGCTGCGGTGAGGCTGATGGCCCCGAGCGGCGGCCAGGCGTAGGTTCGTCGCCATGACAACCGTTGCACTCGTCGTCAAGCTGACCGCCAAGCCCGAGACCCAGGACGAGGTCGCCGAGTTCCTCACGGGTGCCGTCGAGCTGGCGAACGCCGAGGAGGGCACCCCGGTGTGGTTCGCCCTGCGAACCGATCCGGCGACGTTCTGGATCGTCGATGCCTTCCCGGGCCAGGCCGAGCGCCAGGCGCACCTGGAGGGCCCGATCGCCGCCGCGCTGATGGCCAACGCCGACCGCCTGCTCGCCTCACCGCCGGAGATCAATCCCGCCGACGTCCTGGCCTCGAAGACCCCCTGACGGCCGTCCTCTCAGTCCAGTTCCCGATGCTGGCGGTGGTCCGCGAGCAGGTCGGCGGGGTACGAGCCCGACCATTCGGGATGGTGCGTCCAGTCGGGCTGCTTGGTGCGACGACCGACGTCGAGGGTCACCTCGCCGTCGGCGAGCTCGGTGATCTCGCTGATGAACAGCGGCTCGACGGTCCCGCCCGCCGCACCGGCGACGGCACGTGCGGCCGGCTCGTCGGGCCAGCGGTGCAGTATTCGGCCGACCACGGCCTGCTGCTGGCTCGCCAGGTTGCAGCGGGCGCCATCGGCGATGGTTCGAAGCACCGACGTGATCGTGTCGAGGTCCGATTCCTCGCCGTCGCCACCGCACAGGCGCTCCAGCGCCTCGGCCAGCACCAGGCCGTCGCGCTTGCACGGAACGCACTGGCCGCATGACTCGACCGCCAGGAACCGGGCGGCACCGGCGGCGACCGCCGTCATGTCGGTGCCCTCGCAGACCACGATGAGGCCGGCGGTGCCGAGGCCGCTGCCAACCCGGGCCATGTCCTCGTAGGTCATGGCGGTGTCGAGCAGCTCGGGCGGCAGGGGCCCGGCCGACACCCCACAGAGGACCGCCCTGACGACCTTGCTCCGGGACAGGCCGCCGGCGACCTCGTCGATGGCAGCCCGCACGGTGGTTCCGAGGGCGATCTCACCCACGCCCGGGTGGGCCACGTCACCGGTCACCGTGCTGACGATGGTGCCAGGCGATTGCGCGGTGCCGTGCGTGCGAAACCAGTCGGCTCCCCGCTGGATGATCGCCGGGACGTTGGCCAGGGTCTCGACGTTGTCGACCAGCGCCGGGGGCGCCCCCGTCTCGTGCCCGGGGCCGGCCATCTCGACGTGCGCGGGCAGGCCGCTGCCGCTGTCGACGTCGTCGTCGTGCTCGACCAGCTCGACGACGCCCCGCCGGTACGGCGGGGCGATGCGAGGCAACGGCGCCCGCCCGTCCACGACCTCCAGCAGTGCCGTCTCCTCGCCGAACAGGTACTCGTCGGGTCCCGTGGCCACGGTGACGTCGACGTCACCCAGCAGACCCGCGTCGCGCATCTCGGCGATGGCCGCCTCGACCCGGGCTCCCTCGACGGTGCCCGACGCCTTGAGCGCCACCACTACGTCACTGCCGGTCACGGCGTGGGCGCCGATGAGCGCGCCCTCGATCACCGCATAGGGGTTGGCCCGCAGGATGGACCGGTCCTTGAACGTCCCCGGTTCGCCCTCGGCGGCGTTGACGACCACGGTCGTAGGCAGGTCGGGCGACAGGTTGGCCGCCACGGTCCGCCACTTCGTGCCCGTGGGAAACCCCGCGCCCCCCCGCCCCCGCAGCCCCGACGCCTCGACCTCCGCCATCACTGCGTCGGGCTCGACGCTGCGGGCCGACTCGATGCCCTGCCCGCCACCCGCATCCCGATAGGCGCGCAGGGATTCGAAGGGATGGCGGGGAAGCACGCGTTCGACGAGTGTCACCGTCCCTTCCTACCCCGCGGGCCCGGCGGCCACGCAGCGACCGGCCCCCCGCTCGACCCTCGCCAAAAGCCGTCACGGCGTCGTGGCGCAGGTGGGCGACCCTGATGACTAGTGTCGCGGACGGTCGAACGAGCGGGCGTGCTGGGTGAACAGGGGTGCCCGCGACTCGGTTCCTCGGAGTTGTGGGCTCATGGGCACATCGTCGTGGTCGTGGTCGGGCAGACGCGTAGCGTCGCTCGCGGCTGCCGCGTTGGGTGCGGGATTGACTGCGATGTTCGTCGCTCGTCGCCGCGCCGCATCGCTGTCCAATCCACGGGCGACCGCGTCGCCGACGCCCACTCCATTGGCTAAGGAGGAACCCACAGGCGCCTCGGACCGGGCTGAGGACCTGTCCGGCGCTCGCCAGGTCGAGCGTCCGGAGGACGTCGTGCCCGAGGCCACCGACGCGCCCCCGACCATGGTCGAGCCGCTCGCCGACGTCGAGGACGGCCAGGGCGTCGACGAGCGGAACCCTCTGCCGGGGAGGGGCGAATCGGACGCCGGCCTGTCGCCACCGCGTGGCCGGCGCCGCGCCGGGATGGTGGTCGTCGGCCCAGTTCTCCTGGTGGCCGCTGTGGGCCTGGGGTTGGTGGTCCTCGGCCGGGACGACGATCAACCCCGCGAGGCGGATGTCGCGACCGACGCGACATCCGCAGAACAGACGACCACCACCGCGATCGACGCCGTCTCACCCGAGGAAGCATTTGCGCGCGCCGCCGATCGCCTCGTGTCCGGTGGCTCATTCGGATATGTCGGAACGACCAGCGCGATCGACGTGAGTCACGTGCGCCCCGGACTCTGGCTGGCGGTCGACCTGACGGTCGAGGGTGAGGTGGTCATGTCGTCGGGGCGCGTCCATGAGATCGCCGTCGACGGCAGCGGTCGCGCCACCGAGACGGTGACGGAGGGACCGGTCGTGTGGGGCCGTCTGGCCACGTCGCGAGAGGCGTTGCCCGGGGCCACCTACCTCCCGATCACTGACGAAAGCGGCGCGCAGCGCGCCGGCAAGGGTGTTGCTCTGCTGCCGACCTGGCTCGACTCGACCGTCGATCGGCAGGATGCCGGCACCGATGATCGGGGAAACCGGGTGCTCCGTGCGACGCTGCCGGCCGGCGTGCTCGGCGAGACCGTCGACGGTCGGCCAGCGGGCGACGCCACGGTGGTGTTGACGCTCGACGCGGCCGGCGACCCGCTACGGGTCGAGGTCACATCGGTGCCGACCGGTCCACCGCTGCGGCTCGCTCTCGACCTCGTCGGGATCGGGGAGCCCGTGCTCATCGACCTACCCGTGCAATAAACCCGCCGCCAGTGGACGTCCGGGTTTCCGCGCGCCGCCGCCCGCACCCCGAACCCGGACCGTCAGGCGGGAGCGGGCTCCGCCGGCGTCAGCCCCACGGCCTGCTGGATGACCGCCGCCCAACCGCCGGAGTCGATGCCGAGGCTCGCGAAGCGATCCGACGACTCTGCGAGTAGCGACGAGGCAGCTGCATCCCCGACGACCTCGAGCGCCATGGCCCAACCGAGCCGGACAACAGCCTGCGCTATGCGATCGTCCGTCGCGTCGACCCGCGCACAGAGCTCGGGGAACCGGGCGTCGACGGCGGCACGACGACCGCAGCGGGCGGCCGCCGCTCCTGCGGCCAGCCCTGCCCACGACCGGTCGAGATAGGTCGACCGGTCGTCACCCTCCACCATCTCAGCGGCGGCGAGTGCGTCGTCGACCCGGCCGGCGGCGGCCAGGGCTAGGGCGGTGACGGCCCCGGGGTAGCCCACCCTGCTGCGCTCCCCGGTCGCGCGGTCCAGCTCGCACAGCAGTTCGAGCGCCTCGTCCGGACGGGCGGACTGGAGCGCCAGCAACGCCCGCGACACGAGGTGCTCGCTCGTGCCCGCGGTGGCGAGGTCGTCGGACGAGAGCTCCGCTTCGGGGAGGACGGCTACCGCCGCGGTTGCCCGATCCCGGTCGCCGACCTGGACCGCGGCGCTCAACAGCCCGGTCGCCGAGAACTCCGTGAACCGTGGCGAGTGGCTGGGGAGCAGCGCCACCCGGGCTTGTTCCAGGACCTCGAACCCCTCGGCAACCCGCCCCGCCGTCACCAGCGCTCGGCCCAGCGGCAGCCGCGCCTGCGCCCGGCCATAGTCGTCGTCGATGGCGTCGAAGGTCGCCAGGGCCTCCCGGGCTCGCTCGATGGCCGACTCGGCCCGTCCCGTCCACAGCCGAATGCTGGCGGTGAGCACCTGCCCCATGCCCACGGCCCACCGGTCGCCCGCCGCCTCGGCGCCTCTGAAGACCTGCTCGGCCATCGCCTCCGCTTCGTCTGGGTACCCGGAATGGAAGCGCGTGAACGCCAGCAGGCCCAGCGCCCATCCCAGCCCGCCCCGATCACCGAGATCGGCGAAGAGGGCGGCCGAGTCATGGAGGAGGGCTTCGGCGTCGTCGATGCGCCCCGCGACGAAGTGTGCCCAGGAGAGGTTCTGCAACGCCCAGGCGAGCCCGCGCCGATCGCCCAATGCCGCGTACAGCTCCCGGGCCGGCTCGAGGGAGGCGATCGCCGTCTCGGGGTCGTTGCAGAGCAGGGCCGCGAACCCCCGCACCCGTAGCGCAGTCGCTCGGCCCTCGTCGTCGCCCGCGGCCTCGGCCCGAGTCAGCGCCTCGTCCAGCAGGGCCTCGGCTTCGTCCCGCGAGCCGCCGCGCAGGGCGGCCTCGGCGACGGCGACGGTCGCCCGCACTGCGGCCCGCTCGTCCCCGGCGGCCTCCGCCAGGGCACGCGCAGCGTCGGCGTCGGCCCGCGCCGGCTCAACCTCGCGCAGCTCGGCGTAGGCCGCCGACCGCGAGAGCAGCAGGGGAATGCGATCGTTTGTGTCGGCCGGATCGCCGCCATCAGCCGCGTAGGTCACGCCGCTGTCGAGCGCGATCAGCGCCTCGGAGAAGAGCCGCGCCGCCCGCCGGGGCATGTCCGCCTGCGTGGCGCGGTCTCCGGCGGAACGCAACCACCGCACGGCCCGGGCCCCGACGTCGCGCGGTACGTCCGGCGAGCCCCCCAGCTCGGCCGTCAACGCCGCGGCCCTCGCGTAGTGGTGCGCGATGCGATCGACGACGGCGTCGTGGTGGGGGCGCTCCTCGCGTTCGAGCCATTTGGCGATGCCGGCATGCACCGCGGCCCGCCGCTCCTTGGTCATCGTGCCGTAGGTGACCTCTCGCACGACCTCGGAGCGAAACTCCCACGACTCGCCGTCGAGGGCGACCAGATCCTTGGCCTGCAGTTCACCGAGCACGCTGCGAACGGCGCCGTCGCCCCCGTGCGCCTCCCGATGCATGGTCGCCAGCCACTCGACCTGCCCCCGGGAACCCAGCACCGCGGCGTCCTCGAGAACGAGGCGCTCTTGCGGCGTCAGCCCATCGAGCCGGGCGGCCACCAGGCCGCGCAGCGTGTCGGGCAGGGCGGTCGAGCGGGATTCCTCCAGCCACGACACCAGCTCCTCGAGGAAGAGCGGGTTGCCGCCCGCCCTGTCGAGCAGCTCGGCAACCACCGTGTCGTCGAGCGCGACGGTCTTGTCGTCGGCGAGGAGGTGCAACACCCGGGTGGCGGCGTCGCGATCGAGGGGATCGACGTGGACCACGACCGAGTGATGCCCGCCCTCCGGCGGCGACCAGCGCTCGGCCAGCGCCGGCCGCGCCGTGGCGAGCACGACGATGGGCTGCCGGGCATTGCGCTCGAGCAGAGCCTCCAACACGCCCAGCACGGCGCTGTCCGCCCAGTGCAGGTCGGAGAGCACGATCACCAGCGGGCGCTGTCGGGCCACCGCGGCGGCGAACGCGAGCAGAGCACCGGTCGCCTCGTCCCGCGCCCGCGCCGCGTCGATCCCACGGAGGACGTCGAACCCGAGCAGGTGCAACACGCCCTCGACGATCCGATCCGTCTCGTCGCCGGTGCCCGTGACGTCGGCGACCACGGCGCGGACCTTGCTGGTAGCGGTCTCCTGATCGTCGCCGGGCTCGAGGTCGCAGCCGGAGCGCACCGCCTCGGCCAGCGGCCACCACACGTTGGCCTCGCCGTACGGGACGCAGCGGCCCTGCAACACGATGCCGTCGTGACAGCCGCGCGCCACTTCGGCGACCTGCTCGACGACCCGCGACTTCCCCACGCCCGCGTCGCCGACGAGCAAGAGCAGCGCGGCGCGGCCCTGGCCGACCGCGAGGTCGAGCGTGTGGGAAAGGAGCGCAACCTCGTCGTCCCGGCCGACGAGCGGCGCCCGATGCCGGTCGGGGCGGTAACCGGGCGGCAGCCGGGCGCCCTCGGCCACCCACGCCGACACCGGTGCGTTCCTGCCCTTGGCCACGATGGTCCCGACCGAGCGATAGGTGACGACCCGGCGGGTAGGGAGGTACGTGGCCTGGCCGACCAGCACTTGCCCGGGCTCGGCCGCCGACTGCAGCCGCTGGGCGGTGTTCACCACGTCGCCCATCGCCGTGTAGTCGCCCCCCGCTCGCAGCGAGCCCACCAGCACCTCGCCGGTGTTCACGCCCACGCGGAGGCGCACGTCGACACCCAGATCCGCCCGGGCTTCGTCGAGCGTGCGATGGAACTGGAGCGCCGCCCGCACCGCCCTCTCAGCGTCGTCCTCGTGGGCGATCGGGGCGCCGAACAACGCCAGGATGGCATCGCCGACGATCTTGTCGACCCGGCCGCCGAAGGCCTCGATGTCCACGACCAGGCGCTCGAAGCAGCGGTCGACCAGCCGTTTGACCTGCTCGGGATCGCGGTCTTCCGAAAGCGCCGTGAAGCCCACCAGGTCGGCGAACAGCACCGTGACGACTCGCCGTTCGTCACCGCGCGCCTGCAGGTCGGTGCCGCAGTTGGAGCAGAACCGAGCGCCGTCGGGATTGTCGCCACCACAGCCGGGGCAGATCACGCCGGTCAGTGTACGGACGGGTATCCAAGGGCCTCCGCGGCCGCTCGCTATATGCGTGCCACGACGAGCGCCGCGGCAAGCACCGGAAGACCCCAGGAGAGGGTGCGGAGGGCCGCTTCGGGGGGGTCGAGCAGGAGCTCCTCGTGGGCCGTGCGCTCGCCGCCGTTCCGCAGGTCGAGCGCGATGTCGACCCGGTCGGTCTGCCGGCGCACGAAGCGGACGCTGCTGCTCAGGCTTCGTTGCGCCCTCGACACGGCGTAGGCGGCCGCGGCGGCGAGCAGCGCCGGGGCCCCCAACCGTTCCGCCTGGGCGACGTAGGCGGTGAGCACCGGGAAGGCACCCCAGGCGGCCGCAAACATGGCGTCGGTGTGGAACCGGCCGTGGAGCAGCTCGAGGTTGTAGGCGGCCACCAGGAATGCGCCGACGACCACGAAGGGGACGAGCACGAGGCCAGTCCGGGTGACGCCGACGACCCCGATGGCGACGGCGCCGGCGAGGGCGGTGGCGGCGGCGATGGCTAGCACCGAGGACGGGATCGAGGTGCGCAGGGGCCGGCCGTTCAGCTCGTCGAGCGCGTGCGCGGCGATCCCCACGGCGAGGAAGAACGCGAGCAGCGTGGCGACGAGCCGCTCGGCGTCGAGCCGTGGCGCCAGGGCGGCACCGATGGCCACGTAGGAGAGGTGCCACGCGGTGTACGGCGGGTGCAGGAGCGTCCACCAGTCGCCGACGCGACCGGTGGCGGCGTAGAACGCGGGGCGACGGTCAGCCATCGGTGCGGCGCCCCCACATCACGACCCCTCCCCCCAGGCTCATCAGGCGGACGCCGACGTCGGAGATGCCGGCCCGCTGCCAGGCATCGACGGTCCATGAGTCGGGGTAGCGGTCGTAGTGGGCGGAGATGCTCGGGCCGAGGAAGCGGCCGACGCGGTACCACTCCCTGCCCGCCAACCCTCCCAGGACCGGCAGGCACAGCCGCGTGTAGAGCCACCAGGCGCCGCGCAGCAGCGCCTGGGGCGGGACGTGGAACTCGAGGCTGGCGACGGTGCCGCCCGGGCGGACGACCCGGGCCAGCTCGGCGATCGTGGCCGCCGGGTCGGCGACGTAGCGCAGCAGGTAGGTGAACGTCAGCGCGTCGAACGTGGCGTCGGGGAACGGGAGCCCTTCGGCCTGACCGGAGACCAGCGCGATCCGCGCCTGTAGGCCCTCCTGCTGGACTGCAGCCTGGCCGCGCCGCAGCATCGCCTCGGTGACGTCGATCCCGGTGACTCGTGCACCCGCCCGGCGGGCGAGCTGGACGGCGACGCCCGCAGTGCCGGTGGCGACGTCGAGCACGGTCGCCGGCCCGCGCTCGACGACCCTGTCGACCATGGCCCGCCGCCAGCGCCGGTTCTGGCCGAAGGACAATGCCTCGGCGAGCAGGTCGTAGCGCCGGGGCAGGCCCTGGAAGAGCTGCTGCGCGAATGTGGTGGGATCCTGACGCGACCGGGTCAGCACAGGCACCTCGCCATTTCGGGCCGTTTGCCGACTCTACCCACGGAGCGGACCCGCTAGTGGCTGCGAAGCGCGCTGACGTCGCGGTGATCGGAGCCGGACCGGCAGGCAGCGTTGCTGCCCTGGTTCTCGCGCGAGCCGGGGCGCGAGTCGCGCTCGTCGACAAGGCCTCGTTTCCGCGGGACAAGGCGTGTGGCGACCTCGTCGGCCCCCGGGGAGTGCAGGTGCTCGACGACCTCGGTGTGCGGCTGCCCGAGGCTGAGCGGGTGGGTGACATGCGCGTCGTTGGCCCGACCGGGAGGTCCGTCCGGTTGCCGTGCCGACCCGGCCGAACGTATCCGGGCCATGGGGTCGCGCTGCCCCGGCTCGCGCTCGACCAGACGCTCCGCACCGCCGCCCTCGACGCCGGCAGCGTCGCGCGCACCGCCCGCGCCGCCACACCGATCCTCGACGACGGGCAGTTGGGCGGATTCGAGCTGTCGGATGGATCGAGGCTGCACGCCGATGTCGTGATCGGCGCAGACGGGGCGACGAGCCGGGTGGCGGCGGCGGCCGGCCTGATCGACGAGCGCCGGGTGCTGTGGGGCTTCGCGCTGCGCTCCTACATCGACGCACCGGTCGACCTGCCCACCATCGTGTTGTGGGAGGAGGCTCGCTGGCGCGGCTTCCCCGGCTACGGCTGGGTCTTCCCCGGACCCGGGGCGCAGGCCAACCTCGGAGTCGGGGTCGGCGTGCTCGGCGACCGAGCAGCGGCCGGCCATGCGGCCCGATCGCTGGGCGCCTTCGTCGGTGTGCTCAACCGCTTCGGGCTGTTCGATCACGCTGCGCGCCTCCCCGCCGCGCGTCTCGGCGGCTGGCTCAAGATGGGGATGGTGGGAACGACACCGGCGCGCGGCCGCGTCCTGCTCGCCGGCGATGCGGCCGGGCTGGTCAACCCGCTCCAGGGCGAGGGGATCTCCGAGGCCCTGGCCAGCGGCCGGGCGGCCGCCGAGGCCGTGCTCGCGTGCCCGGCGGCCCCGGCCGGCCACTACCGCTCGTTCCTGGCGCAGCGCTACGCCGGGTTCCACGCCTCCAACGCAGCCGTGCAGGCCGTGCTCGTGCGGCGCGCCAGGGTCGTCGCCGCGACGGGGCGGCTCCTCACAGCCCCCGGGGTCGGGCGGGCGCTCGCCGGCGGATGGGCCGTGTACTGGAACGAACTACTCGACGGCGCAGTGCCGGGAGGCGCCCGGAACACCGCCGTGCTTGCCACCGCGATGGCGCGGGCGGCCACCAGCCGCAGCGGTGTCCGGCGCTCGGTCATGAATGCCGTCGACGGGGACACGTGAACGAGGTCACGATCCCGACAGGATCGTGACGACCGCCACGGCCTCCTCGCCCGACAGGTGACCGCCGCTGTTCTGCGCCAGGGCCACGCGGGCGCCGTCGACCTGGCGAGGACCGCACCGGCCGCGTAGCTGCTCGGCCAGCTCGACGACCTGTGCCAGGCCGGTGGCGCCGACCGGATGGCCCCGCGACAACAATCCCCCGCTTGGGTTGACCGGGCATCGGCCGCCAAGTCGGGTCGCGCCGTCGGCCAGCAGTCCGGGGGCGCCGCCGGCCTCGCACAGGCCGAGCTGCTCGTACGTCCACAGCTCGGCCGGCGCAGCGGCGTCGTGCACCTCGACGACATTCAGATCGGTGGGGCCGACCCCGGCCGCCTCGTAGGCCGCAGCCGCCGCCCGCCGGACAACGCCATTGTGCTCGATGTCGCCCGTGCCACCGGACCGCAGCGTGCACGCGTCGACCCGGATGGAACGCCCCGCGCCGCGTACGCCCGCTCTCTTCTCCGAGCGCACGACGACCGCGGCGGCGCCGTCGGCGACCGGCGAGCACATCAACAGGCGCAGTGGGTCGGCGATCATCCGGCTGTTGAGCACCTGGTCGACGGTGAGGGGCTCGCGGAACTGTGCCCGCGGATTGGACGCTGCGTGCGCACGGTTCTTCACCGCGACGACGGCGGCGTCGGTCGCCGAACCGCCACCGCGGGTGAAGAAGCGGCGGGCCGTCGCGGCGTAGACGTCCATGAGCGCCGACTGGACCGAGCCGGCCCCGACGTCCACACCGGCGTCGTCGCCGATGCCCAGCAGGTCGCGCTTGACCTGCTGCCCGAGCGCCGGCATGTCGTCGATGTCGACGGCCGCGCTGAACACGGCCATGGTCCGGCGCTTGTCGGGGTTGGTCAGCTTCTCGGCGCCGACGGCCACCGCGACGCCGGCGGCGCCGGTCTCCACGGCCATGCACGCCACCTGCAGTGCCGTCGAAGCCGATGCGCAAGCGTTCTCGACGTTCATGATGGGGATCCCGCCGAACCCATAACGGTGGAACACGACCTGGCCGCGGATCATCTCCTGGCCGGTCAGCACCCCCTCACCCGCGTTGGCGAAGACCACCATGTCGATGTCGCGCACCCCGACCCCGGCATCGGCCAGGGCCTCGTCCACGGCCGCGGTCGCCAGTGAGCGGATCGTGCTCTCGGGGGCGAACCCGAACGGGGTCATCCCCGTGCCGACGATGTGCGCAGGCACACAACGAGTGTGCCAGCCCATGCCGACGAAGCCTCGCGGGCCGTTCGCCCGTGGCGCGTCAGGCGTCGCGGGCCTCAGGCGCGACCCGTGCGCGCGCCCTACGCTGGCGGCAAACCTTCATGAGGAGACCGGAGGACAGTCATGGCGATAACTGACGAGATCACCGCACCCGTCGATCTCGTGCTCCTGGGCTTCCCCGGGAACCAGTTCACCGGCGACATCGCGCCGGCGCTCAGAGACCTCGTATCCTCCGGCACCGTTCGCATCCTCGATCTGGTGTTCATCACCAAGGACGCCGACGGCAACGTCGCCGGCGTCGAGCTCTCGGATCTCGGGGAGGCCGGCGCAGCGTTCGAAGATGTCGACGGCGAGATCAACGAGCTGCTCACCGACGAGGACATAGAAGCCGCCGGCGAGGAGCTCGCGCCGAGTTCGTCGGCGGCGCTGCTGATGTTCGAGAACACGTGGGCAGGACGCCTGGCCACGGCGATCCGAGAAGCCAACGGCGAGGTCGTTGCCTACGAGCGCATCCCGCGGGACGCGCTGCAAGAGTTCCTCGGCGCGATCAGCGACTGACGATCGATCGAACCACGGACCGCGGAAGGGGAGTCAGCTCATGCTCAGGAGACGAGGGCTTGGCCGGGTCGGTCGACCCGGCCTGGTCGGCACCGTGGCACGCACCGCGGTGGTCGCTGGCACGGCAACCGCCGTCGCCGGCGGCATGTCCCGCCGCCAGCAGGCGAAGGCGCAACAGGCGGCCGATGCAGACGCGTACCGGGAGCAGCAGGAGCAGGCGCAGTACGCCGACGCGATGGCACAGCAGGCGCCGCCTCCCCCACCGCCCCCAGCGGCGGCACCAGCCGGCGGCACCGACGCCATGCTCGAACAGCTCACCAAGCTCGGCGAGCTTAAGGCACAGGGCATCCTGACCGAGGCCGAGTTCGAGGCCCAGAAGGCCGCCATCCTCGGCAACTGAGCCTCGCGGGCGGGCTCGCCCTGGGGGTCAGGCCCCGCAGGTCTCGAGCGCGATGCGCACGAACGCGGCGGTCACGGGGGACGGATCGCCCGCCCGCCAGGCGACGCGGAACTCGTCGTACAGCCCGACCGGGCGCAGGGGGCGGACGACGACATCCTGGCGGCTGCCGGCACGCTCGGCCTGCCACGAGTTCAGCCAGCCGATCCCGGTGCCGAGCGCCACCAGGTCTAGGACCCGTTCCACCTGGACGGCGGCATGGGGGACCCAGCGCGGCCGGGCGCCCATGGCCATGCAATAGGACTGGATCTCGTCGTGGGCCGTCGGCGCGTCCGACCGCTCGACCACGAGCACCGGCTCGTCGTCCAGGTCCTGCGCCTGGACCACGGTCTCCGACTTTGCCAGCCGGTGGTCCGGCGGCACGACCACGTGGTCGACGGGCACCCGGGCCAGCGGCACCGACGCCAAGCGGTCCGGGTCGAGCACCGGTCCCCGCACGATGCCGACGGCTACCCGCCCGGCGCGGAGGCCGTCCAGGATCAGCAGCGAGGTGAGGCCGTCGGGCCGGACGATGGTGTCGGGGTGTTCGGCCCGGAAGGCCCGAATGGTCCGCATCATGCCGTCCTCGCTGCCATGGCAATACCCGACGGTCCAGGTCGCCGGGACCGAGGCCAGCTCGGCCGCGGCGGTGTCGAAGCGATCCATGGCGCGCAGGACATCGCGGGCATCGCCCAGCAGCTTTTCGCCGGCCGCGGTCAGGACCACCTTCCGGCTCGTGCGCTCGAACAGCGGTAGCCCGAGCTCGTGCTCGAGCTCGCGGATGCGCTGGGACAGCGGCGGCGCCGAGATGTGGAGCCGGGCGGCCGCCCGCCCGAAATGCAGCTCCTCGGCCACCGCCACGAAGTAGCGCAGGCGGAGCAGGTCAACCCCCCGGGCCATTGCTCGAACGTTATCGGTTGGGACATGATCCGTGTCCCAGACGGACGTGGACTTTGGGCGCCCGCGCGGCGACCGTAGGACCCTGTGAAGTTGCTCTGGTTCCACCTGATGCCGTACCCCGAGCTGCCCGAGGACTTCAACCGCAAGCACCGCAGCGTCTGGGTCGACGTCGATCCGGGCCTGTTCGACCCCGAGGTCGTCGCCTCGAGCTACGAGCGCTACATCGACCAGCTCGTCCATGCGGAGCAATGTGGCTTCGACGGGATCTGCGTGAACGAGCACCACGCCAACGGCTACGGCCTGATGCCCTCGCCGAACGTGATCGCATCGATCCTGGCCACCCGCACGTCCCGAGCCGCCATCACCGTCCTCGGCAACTCCATCGCCCTCTACGACCCACCGATCCGGGTGGCCGAGGAGATGGCGATGGTCGACCTCCTGTCTCATGGCCGGCTCATCAGCGGCTTCCCGGTCGGCACGTCGATGGACACCGCCTACGCCTACAGCGTGAACCCCGGCACCCTCCGGAGGAAGTACCACGAGGGCGTCGACCTGGTGCTCAAGGCGTGGACCGCGACCGAGCCGTTCGCCTTCAACGGACGCTTCACACAGATGCGCTACGTGAACGCCCTGCCCCGGCCGCTGCAGCGGCCCCATCCCCCCATCTGGATCCCGGGCGGCGGTTCCGTCGAGACGTGGGACTACTGCTCCACACGCGATTACGTCTACGCCGCCCTGTCGTATTACGGCCACATGATGGCGAAGGAGACCGTGGGGGGCTACTGGCGACGGGTCGAGGAGAACGGCAAGGACCCCAACCCCTACCGCCTGGCGTTCCTCCAGTTCATCGGCGTCGCCGACACCGACCAGGAGGCGCACAAGCTGTACAAGGAGCCGGCCGAATACTTCTTCAACCGCTCGCTGCACGTCTACCCGGGCTACGCCGACCCACCCGGCTATGTCACCGAGGCGTCGGCCCGGGCGCGCTACAAGTCACAGGTCCGAGCCGTGGTCCGTGCCAAGCAGGCCAAGCACGACCTCACGTGGGACGAGATGGTCGAGAAGGGCTACGTCGTCATCGGCAGCCCCGACACGGTGCGGGAGACGCTGGAGGACGTGGCCCGGACGTTCAACTGCGGCCATCTGCTCACGATGCTGCAGTTCGGCAACATGAGCGACGAGCTCACCCGCCACAACTCCAAACTCTTCGGGGAGAAGGTCGCCCCCGGGCTCCAGGAGCTGTTTGCCGACGCCGAGGACCGCTGGTGGCCGACCAACGCGGTGCCGGCATGAGCGGCCCCGCCGTCGTCTACCTGCCCGGGATCGCCGGTCATCCGGCCAATTCACCCGCGCTCGACGCCCTGGGCGATGCCGGGTGGGACGTCGTGGTCCCGCGGATCCCGGGTCTCGACGGCCGTTCGGGCTTCCAGGTGCCCGACGACTACCTGAGCTGGCTCACCGTGGTGTGGGACTCGCTGGACGCCACTGAGGTTCACTTCCCCTGTCCCGTCGTCGGCGCATCGCTCGGGGGCATGCTCGCGGCCGACCTCGCCGTGTTTCGGCCCGAGGCCGTCACCGCGTGCGTCCTGCTGGCGCCGTTCGGCATCTTCGACGAGGCGGAGCCGGGGCTCGACATCTACGCCCTGCCGACCGCGGAGCGGATGAGCCACCTGTTCGCCAAGGGTGTGCCCGATCCGTTCGTCGAGCGCTTCGCCGAGCTCGGCCCGGACGACGGGCCGGTGGCCCGCTACCTGTCCGACGTTGCCGCCGCCAGCCTGTTGTGGCCGCTGGGCGACCGAGGCAGCGCCCGGCGCATCCACCGCATCGGCTGCCCGACGCTGGTGCTCTGGGGGGAGCTGGACGAGCTGCTCCCCGTCGCCGGGTCGGCGGCATGGGCGGAACACGGCCTGCCCGTGGAGGTCGTTGCGGGCGCCGGCCACCTGCTCGAATGGGACGAGCCCGACGGCGTCGCCGGCCGCCTCGGCGAGTTCCTGGCCGATTTTCACGGCGCCTGAGGCCCTCGCGGTCGGCGTCGCCCCACCAACGAAACCGTCATCCGGCCGAGGGGGTCCGATGGGACTGGTCGATCAAGCGGAGTTCCACTTCTTCCATTTCTTCCCGTACACGGACCTGCCGCCCGACCACAGGGAGCATCCGTCGCTCTGGGTCGACTTCCCCAACGCCAACTACGACCCGAAGACGGGCCACGAGCTCTACAACCGCTACCTGTCGGAGATGCTGCTCGCCGACAAGCTGGGCTACGACGGGTTGGTCCTCAACGAGCACCACAACACCCAGTACTCGATGAACCCCGCGCCCAACCTGACCGCAGCCGCGCTCATTCCGCAGACGAAGAGCTGGATCAGCGTGTTCGGCACCCCGCCGAACCTCGGCTACCCCAACCGGCTGGCCGAGGAGTACGCGATGCTCGACGTCATGTCCGGGGGGAGGCTGCGCGTCGCCTTCCCGCTGGGCACGGGCATGGAGTACTGGGCCAACGCCGTCAACCCCGCGACCGCCCGCGCCCGGTTCCGCGAGTCGATCGACATCATCCTGCGGTGCTGGACCCAGGACGGCCCCCAGAGCTACGCCGGCGACTTCTACACCTACCGCTACCTGAACCCGTGGCCGAGGCCCATGCAGCAGCCCTACCCCGAGTGCTACATCGTCGGAACGGGCTCTCCCGAGACGATCGAGCTGGCCGCGGAGCTCGGGTTCGGGTACTCGGTGGTGTTCATCCCCCGGACGGCGCAGCTCAAGGTGTTCGACCACTTCCGCGACCGCCTGGCGGCCCACGGTCACGACCCGACCCCTGACAAGGTGGCGATCGGCGTGATGGCGTATGTCGCCGAGACCGACGCCCGCGCCGAGGAGGAGTTCCTGCCGCACGTCATGTACTTCTTCGAGAACGCTCTGCGCACGACGCCCCGGTATCTGAACCCACCGGGATACGTGACCGTGCCCGAATTCCGGAAGCGGATCCAGGCCGCCGACGTGCACGGGTCCGCCAACTGGGAGGACCTCGTCGCCATCAACCGGATCGTCGCCGGCACGCCGGAGAAGGTGGCCGACGCGGTCGGCGGCTGGATCGAGGAGTCGGGCAGCAGCCGCCTGAACCTCAACCTCACCCTCGGCGACATGCCGAACTGGAAGGTCGTGAAGAACACCACCCTCTTCGCGGAAGAGGTCATCCCGAAGCTTCGCTCCAAGAAGGAGGCGGCGGCGTGAGCGCTAGCCCCGTCACGACCGTCTCGTTCGAACGGGTGGACCACGACATCCACGGCACGTCCACGGCGGTGCTGGCGGCCGGCGATCCCTCGGCGCCGCCGTTGGTGTTCTTCCACGGGGCGGGCACGTGGCACGGCTGGGGATTCGCCGAACCATGGACCGAGCACTACCGGGTGCTCATCCCCCACCACCCTGGCTACGGCGAGTCGGGCGACCTCGAAGGCCTGCAGGACGTGCACGACCTGGTGCTGCACTACACCGAGCTGTTCGACCAGCTCGGGCTGAACGCTGACGTCAACCTCGTCGGCCTTTCGTTGGGTGGTCTGATCGCAGCGCGATTCGCGATCGAGCAGAAGCACCGGCTGCGCCGCCTGGTGCTGGTCGCACCGGCCGGCCTGCGGGGGCGGGGGGTTGCGTTCGACGACGTGTTCCGCATCCCGCCCGAGGAGCTGATGGGCCGCCTCGTGGTGCGGATGGACACTCTCTTGCCCCATCTGCCCGCCGATCCGAACGACGTGGACTTCACCGTCGACCGCTACCGGGAGATGCGCACCACGGCGATCATGCTGTGGGAGCACCCGTTCGACCGCGTGGTGCCTCGCTGGTTGGGTCGCGTCGACACGCCCACGCTGGTGGTGTGGGGCGAGGAGGACCGGATCGTGCCCGTCGAGCTCGCGCGCAGCTGGGTCGAACTGCTGCCCCGGGGTACCTTGGCCACATTCCCGGACGCCGGACACCTCGTGCTCGACGAGTCGCCCGAGGCCAGCGCCGCCGTGGCCCGGTTCTGCGGTAACAGCGACTGACCCCACTCGACCGAACCGGAGCGTGCCACACGATGTACGACGGGCTCCTGTTGGACATCGGCGGCGTGATCCTCGACCCCTGGCGGGCGCTGGACGCGTACGCCGCGGCCACCGGTGTTCCGGTGCCGGGCCGTGGTCCGAATGATCCGGACGGCGATCCGCTGTGGCGGGAGAAGCTCGCCGGCATGCTGACGCTGAACGACTACTGGGATCGCGTGGCGCGTACGAACGGACACGACAACTGGCGGGCGATGTTCCGGGCGATCACCGAGCTCGTGCCCGACGAGATGTTCGACGCCGTCGCCTTCACCCTCATGCGCGACGCCCGCGCCTCCGGCCGGCGCGTCGGCGTCCTCTCTAACGACGCCTACGCCATCCAGAGTCGGGCGTTCTTCGACGCGCGCCCGGCGTTCAAGGAGCTGGACGCGTTCGTCGACGCGTCGGACATCGGCGTCAGCAAGCCCGAGCCCGCCGCCTACCGCATCGCCGCCGAAGCCCTGGGACTCGCCACCGAGCGGATCGTGTTCCTCGACGACGCCGAGGAAAACGTCGAGGGCGCCCGTGCCGTCGGCATGCTCGGGATCCAGGTCGACGCCGGCGACGCCACCACGGCATTCGACAGGGCCCGCGAGCTGCTCGGCCTGGCGTCGTGATCAACCCGGGCGGACCGTGTAGCCGCCGTCGGCGATGGCCTGGGTGAGCCTGCGGGCGCCGGCCTTCAGGATGCGGGCGTGGCGTGTCTCGTGGTCGCCCACCACCCTGGGCGTCGGGCCGACCATGGAAATAGCCGCCACGACCGGGCCATCCGTCGAGTCGCGCACGGGCACCGCCAGGGACGACATCCCGAGCTCGGTCTCGTCGACGCTGCGGGCGTAGCCGCGCTCGCGGATCCGGGCCAGCTCGCCGAGGAGGAGCTCGGGCACGACAATGGTGTAGCCGGTGGTCGGAGGCAGGCCGGCGCGCAGTCGGGCCTCCGCCAGTTCCGGGTTGAACGCCGCCAGCACCTTGCCGGAGCTGGACCGGTGCAGCGGTGAGCGGCGCGAGTTGGTCGAGTAGCGCAGCGCCCGCTGTCCCTCGACCCGCTCGACGTAGACGACGTCGACACCGTCCGCCACGCCGACCTGCACGGTCTCCTCCAACGTGTTGCGCAGCTCGACCAGGAGGGGCAGCGCCTCTTGGCCCACGGCCGTGCGCTCCGTCGCCAGATGCCCGTATTCGACCAGGCGGAGCCCGAGCCGGTAGCCGCGGTGCGGGGTGCGGTCCACGAGGCCCCGGCCGGCCAGCACCGCGCAGGTGCGATGCGCGGTGCTCTTGGCGACGCCGACGCGCCGCGCCAGCTCGCTCAGGCTCAGCTCGTGCGCCTCGGCCAGCGCATCGATGATGTCCAGGGCGATGCCGACCGATTGCAGCGCCGGTTGCGCCGACGTTGTTCCCCCGGCGTCTTGGTGGTCGTGGTGGTCGCCCCTAAGCGCGCTCACCCCGCCAGTGAACCACCGCCACCGTGGTTGCGCCGGCCGCGGAACCAGCCGACGCACTAGTTCGGGACGCGGCCACCGTTGACCAGGAGGGTCTGGCCGGAGACAAAGGTCGAGTCGTCCGAGAGCAGGTAGCAGAACGTGCCGAGCAGGTCGTCGGGCCGCATGACGCGGCCCAACGGTGTGCGGCTCGGGTCGTAGGTGCCGAGCACCCCCGATCCCGGCGTCGGCGTGAAGCCGGGAGCGACGCAGTTGACGCGGATGTGGCGCGGCCCGAGCTCGTTGGCCAGCGCACGAGTCATCGAGATGACCGCTCCCTTCGATGCCACGTAGTGCACGAAGCCGTGGGAGCCGGTGACGGCGGTCTCCGACGCGACGTTCACGATGCTCCCACCTCGATCCCCCATGGCCGCCGCTGCGGCCCGCGCGCAGAGGAACGACCCCCGCACGTTCACTGCGAACATGCGATCCCACTCGTCCAGGTCGATCTCGTCGTACGCCTTGCGACCGACCAGCAGCGCCGCGCAGTTCACCAGGCCGTCGACCTCGCCGGCCTCGGCGAACAGCGCCGACACCTGCTCGGCGTCGCTCACGTCGCAGATCACGTCGGCACCGCGCGCCACGTCGGCCGTGATCGCCGTCGCGCCGCGCGAGCGCAGCTCGGTCGCCAGCGCCGCACCGATTCCGCGGGACGCGCCGGTGACGACGATGCGTCGGCCCGTGAGCCCGTTCACCCTGCGGTGCCCTCCGCGGCTCGGACGATGTCTGAGAGCGCCGTCTGGATGCGGCCGTTGCTGGCGAGCACGTTGGCCAAGCCGGGGCCGAGGTTGACCGGCCCGCCGTCGAGGTCCTCGATGCGGCCACCAGCCTCGGTGATCAGCAGCCCCCCGGCGCCGACGTCCCATGCGAACGTGGCGTCCCGTTCCAGGAAGGCGTCGATGCGGCCGGCGGCCACGTAGGCGAGGCACAGAGCCGGGGAGCCCAGGCAGCGCACCCCGCGACAGCGCCGGCTCAGCGCCACGATGCGCAGGCCGAACGCGGCGATCGCGTCGGGATCGTCGGACTGGATGCCCGTGCAGACGAGGGCCGCGGCGGGCGAGTCGACGGCCGACACCGCCAGCCTCTCGCCACCGAGCCACGCTCCCCCGCCCCGGGCAGCGGTGAACAGCTCCTCACGGAACGGATCGAAGACGGCGCCGGCCGCCAGCCCGTCGGCGTCGCGAACGGCCACCGACGTGCACGCGAACGGCACCCCGTGGGCGTAGTTCGACGTGCCGTCGAGGGGGTCGACCAACCAGGTGACGCGTGGCTCGGCGACCTCGCACTCACCATCGTGATCCTCCTCGGCCAAGACGGCGTGGTCGGGGAAGCGCTCGGCGATCACCCCGAGGATCGCCGCCTGCGCGGTCACGTCCGCCCAGGTCACGATCGAGGCGCGCTCGCTCTTGAGCTCCACCTGCTTGGGACGCCGCCGGCCCTCGACAAGGACGGCGCCACCGGCCCGCGCCGCGGCCACTGCCCCGTCCAACAGGTCCGTCACGGTCGCTCCCATGCCCCGCCGGTCAGCGGACCGCCAGCGCGGCCCAGACGCGCTCGGGGGTCAGCGGGGTCTCCAGGTGGCGGACGCCGAGATGGCCCACGGCATCGATCACCGCGTTGTAGACCGCGGGGATGGCGCCGATCGTGCCCGACTCGCCGATGCCCTTCGCGCCGAGCTCGTTCACGAACGTCGGCGTCGCCATGTGCACGAGCTCGAACGACGGCAGCTCGGTCGCCGAGATCACCGGGTAGTCGGCGAAGTTGGTCGTCAGCGGCTGGCCCTCCTCGTCGTAGTGGATGGCCTCGAGCAGCGCTTGTGCGGCACCTTGGGCAATGCCGCCGTGCACCTGACCCTCGGCCACCAGCGGGTTGAGTATCCGTCCGGCGTCGTCGAGGGCGACGATCCGCCGCAGGTCGACGCGGCCGGTCTCGGTGTCGACCTCGACGACGGCGACGTGGGCGCCGAACGGGAACGTCGGCATCGCGGGCACGTGATCAGCGTCCGCCGACAGTGCCGCGCCGTCGGCGGCCACGAGATCCGCCCAGCCCAGGGAGCGCGCCGGCGCACCGGTGACGTGGAAGCGGCCGGCCTCGCGGTCCAGCACGACGTCGTCGACCGACGCCTCGAGCAGCTCGGCAGCAGCGCCGCGAGCCCGCTCGACCAACGTGTCGCATGCCTCGGCGATGGCGGCGCCACCGAGCTGCACCGACCGGGAGCTGACGGTCAGGCCGCCCCTGAGGACCCGGTCCGTGTCGCCGTGGATCACCTCGACATCGTCGAGCGCCACGCCCGTCCGGTCGGCCACGATCATCGCCCAGGTCGTGTCATGGCCCTGACCCGTGGGCGTGGATCCGCTCCTCACGCGCATGCGACCGGCATCGAGCAGCTCAACGGCCCCGAACTCCCGGTCACCTCTGACGCCGGCGGTTATCTCGACGTAGGCGGCGATGCCGATGCCGAGGGCTACGGGATCACCGGCGTCCCGGCGTCGGGCCCGCTCGGCTCGCAGCGCGTCGTAGTCGGCCGCCCGCAACACCCGTTCCAGCGCCTCCGGGTAGTCGCCCACGTCGTACACCGTCCCGACCCCGGTCGTGTAGCGGTCCCGGAACGGGGCGACGAGGTTCCGGCGCCGGACGTCGGCGGGGTCCATCTCGATCTCGGCGGCGAACCGGTCGACCATGCGCTCGATCGCGACCGCCGCCTCGGGTCGCCCCGCGCCCCTGTAGGCCGTCGTGGACATGGTGTTCGTGACGACAGAGACGCCGCTGAAGCCGGCGTCGGCGATGTCGTAGGCACCGGTCGTCATCAGCATCGTCATCGCCGGCAGGCGGGCACCGAGGACCGGGTACGCGCCGGCGTCCTGCACGACGTCGAGCTGGTAGGCCGTGATCCGCCCGTCCCGCGTCCCGCCCAGCCTGGCGTGCTGGATCTGACCCCGGCCATGGGCCATGGCGGCCATGTTCTCTGACCGTGACTCGGTCCAGCGCACCGGACGTCCCGCTGCCAGGGCGTAGAACCCGAGCGCCGCCTCGTCCGGGAAGGTGCGCGACTTGGCGCCGAATCCGCCACCCACGTCCGGGACGACCACCTGGACCTGGGAGGGGTCCAGCCCGTAGACCGTCGCCAACAGGTCGCGGGTGGGATGCGCGCCCTGGCATGCGGCGTAGTGCACGAGCCGGCCGTCGTCGGTCCAGTACGCAGCCGCCGAGCGCGGCTCGATGGGGGCAGCCGTCAGCCGCTGGTTGACGATCCGCTCCTCGACCACGACCTCGCAGCCGGCGAAGTCGGCGCGCGAGCCGGACGTGAACCGCTGCACGATGTTGGTGCCGACGTCCGGGAAGAGCAACTGCTCGTCGCGCAGCGCCGCCTCGGGATCGATCACCACGGGGAGCGGCTCGTAGTCGACCTCCACCAGGTCGGCGGCGTCGCTCCCGTGCGCCCGGTCCTCGGCAACGATCGCGACGACCGCCTCCCCCACGAACCGCACCACGCCACGAGCGACGAACGGCCGCCGCATGCCGTCGGCGAAGGCAGAGGCGGACGCCGGCGCCAAGCCGAGCTCGGCGAGGTCATCCCCCGTCAGGACTGCGAGGACACCGGGTGCGGTCTTCGCCCCGGACACATCGATGCCCGTGATCCGGGCGTGCGCCACAGACGAGCGCACGTAGGTCAGCCAAGCCGCGTCCGGGAGCACCACGTCCTCGACGTACGTTCCCCCCACCGTCAGGAACCGGGGATCCTCCAGCCGCGCCACCCGGTTGCCCAGGATGCTGCCCAACCGGTCCTCCCCTCGTGCTGCTGCGGCGGCCGGCCACGACCCTACGGGCTCGAACGGCCGGGTGTCAGAATGCCAGGGAACCTGACAACCTCACA
>DASSDL010000165.1:0-8846 GCA_035697145.1 Acidimicrobiales bacterium | reverse complement strand
GCCACCCCGTACGGGGCCAGTGTCGGGGTGCCGACGTAGAACGCCGCAGAGCAGACGTTCACGATCGCGCCGCCGCCACCTTGGTCACGCATGGCCCGGCCCGCTTCGATCGAGCAGTGGATCGACCCGAACAGGTGGGTCCGCAGCGTGAACTCCCAGTCGTCGGGCTCCAGGTCCAGCACCGGCCGCCGGCGGTCGGCGCCGGCGTTGGTGATCATCACGTCGATGCGCCCGAAGCGCTCGACCCCGGTTGCCACTATCCGCCGTGCGCCCGACGGCTCGGCGACCGTGTCGTGGCTCGCAACCGCCTCACCCCCCAGCGCGCCGATCTCCTCGACGACGGACTCGGCCGACGTCGCATCGACGTCGTTGACGACCACCCGCGCGCCTTCGCGCGCGTAGGCGAGGGCGTAGGCGCGGCCCAGGCCCCGGCCGGCGCCGGTGATCACAGCCACCTGGCCGTCCAGTACGGCGCCCGTCACTGTCGCGCCGCGGCCTCGCGAAAGCGCGTCGTGCGATGCACGGGATCGCTGTCGATCCTGGGGATCACGTGCTCTCCCATCAGCCGGATCATCTCGAGCGTGTCCTCGTGGCGGGCCGAGCCGGTCCCGAAGACCAGTTGATCGCAGCCGGCCTCCTCCCATCGCCGGCATTGCTCGAGCGCGTGGTCGGGGTCACCGCAGATGCCGCCCCGTTCGCGCGCGGTGGGAATGTCCTCGGGTGTGGCATCCGGCATCAGGTCGGGCCACACCGGGATCTCGGGCGGGTGGGGAAACGTGTCGTGGTAGCGGTACACGTTGCTGGCGAGGTAGCTGTTGTGCGGCCGGGTGGCGGCCTCGACGGCCTTGTGATCGTCCTCGGCGACGAAGGCGCCGGTCGTCACCATGATGTTGTCGTTGACGAACGCGCCGACGGGCTCCGGCTCCTTGATGGCCTTCTTGTAGGCCTTCATCACCGGTTCGAGCTCCTGGATCGAGCCCACGGAGAAGCCGAGCACGCCCAGCCCCCGTCGCGCCGCCATCTCGTAGCTGCTGACGTTGCCCGCGGCGTACCACATGGCCGGGTGTGGCTTCTTCCAGGGCTTCGGCAGGACCTTGCGGGGCGGCAACGTCCAGTACTTGCCCCGGTAGCCCTCGTACTCGTCCTGTAGCCACATCTTGGGGAACTCGGCGATGACGTCCTCCCAGATCTCCCGGGTCTTGCTCAGGTCGGTCATCCCCGGCAGGAACGCGAGGATCTCGTGGCTACCGGCGCCGCGTCCCGTGCCGAACTCGAAGCGCCCGCCCGACAGGTGATCGAGCATGGCGACCTTCTCCGCCACCTTGGCGGGGTGGTTGACCTGGGGCAGCGGGTTGAAGATGCCCGAGCCCAGGTGGATGCGCTCGGTCGCACGGGCCAGGTACGCGAGCGCCACGTCGTTCGCCGACATGTGGGAGTACTCGTCCAGGAAGTGGTGCTCGGTGGCCCACACGTACTTGAATCCCGCCCTGTCGGCGGCGATGACGCACTCGATGTCCTGCATCAGGGCAGTGTGCTCGGCATCCGGATCTGCCTGGCGTCGGTAGCTCGGTACGAATCCCTGGATGAAGATGCCGAACTCCATGAATGTCACCTTCTGGTTGAGGGTCAGGTCAGGGTCAGGACGCCGCGATTGAGCTTGCCGGCCTCGAGGTCGGCGACGGCCCGCTCGATGTCCCCGAGGTCGTAGGTCTGGCTGACCATCTCGTCGAGCATGAACCGTCCATCCAGGTAGAAGCGCGTGATGAGCGGGACGTCGTGATGGGGCCGGGTCTGGCCGTAGCGGCACCCGAGGACCGACTTGTCGTTGTAGAGGTTCCCGACCACGAAGCTGGCCTCGGTGCCGAGCTTGGGCACGCCCAACAGCACGCACGTCCCCCCGGTTCCGAGCATGTCGATCGCCTGACGGATGAGCGCCGGGTGTCCCACGCATTCGAACGCGTAATCGACGCCCGCGGGCACCAGCTCCTTGACGGCGGCCACGGTGTCGTCAGGCTGCTGCGACGCGTCGATGAAGTCGGTGGCGCCGAACTGCCGGGCCACGGCCTCCTTGAGCGGGTTCGCGTCGACGACGACGATCCGTCCCGCCGACGCCAGCCGGGCGCCCTGGATGACCGACTGCCCGATCCCGCCCGCACCGATCACCGCCACCGTCTCGCCGGGCTGGACCTTGGCGCGGTTGAGCACCGCCCCCGCGCCGGTGACGACGGCGCAGCCGATGAGGCTGGCGGCATCGAGCGGAACGGCGGGGTCGATCACGACGGCCTGGTGCTCGTGCACCACGGTGTGCTCGGAGAACACGCCGAGGTTGGCGAACGCCGGCACGTCCCGGCCACCGGTGGTGAAACGGGTGTCGGACCAGCCGAAGGGCCTGCGGCAGTGCGTGGGCAGACCGCGATCGCAGGCATCGCACTGCCCGCAGTTCCCGAGCGTGACCAGCACCACGTGGTCGCCCGGCTTCGCCCCGGTGACGGCGGCGCCGACCTCCTCCACCACCCCGGCGCCCTCGTGGCCGAGGACGATGGGCGGCGGCATGGGGATGGTCCCGTTGATGACGGAGACGTC
Source organism: Acidimicrobiales bacterium (assembly GCA_035697145.1). Taxonomy (GTDB): domain Bacteria; phylum Actinomycetota; class Acidimicrobiia; order Acidimicrobiales; family VFJN01; genus DASQUK01. The sequence goes on along the minus strand of DASSDL010000165.1, from coordinate 6,263 downwards.
GCTGTGGCAGAGCCCGGCGCAGTGGATGCGCACCTTGACCTCGCGCAGGCCGGGGGGCCTCACCTCGACGTCGTCGCGCACCTCGAGCTCGCCGGTCCAGACGATGGCTCTCATCAGGGTCTCCTTCAGCCGGGCCAGACGATGCTCTGCAGCTCGGCGTAGGCGTGCAGCGCGAACGACCCACCGTCGCGTCCGATGCCGCTCTTCTTGAACCCACCGAACGGCGTCTCCGGGTTGCGGGCCAGCGTGTTGAGTCCGACGTTGCCCGCCCGCAGGCGCTGCGAGACCCGGAGCCCTTTCGCGGTGTCCCGGGTCCACACATAGTCGTAGAGGCCGTAGTCGCTGTCGTTGGCGACGGCGATGCCCTCCTCTTCGTCGTCGAAGGGGATTGCCACGACCACAGGCCCGAATATCTCCTCCCGGGCCGCGGTCATGCCGTTGTGGCACCCGGCGAGGAGGGTGGGAGGACAGAAGAAGCCGCGCTCGGTGACGGGCCGAGCGCCCCCGGCCACGAGCGTGCCCCCCTCGTCGACGCCGGACCGCACGTAACCCTCGATGCGGTCGCGTTGGGCGGCGCTGATGACCGGACCGACCACGGTGTCGGGATCGAGCGGATCGCCCACCTTGAGCACCGTGGCGATCTGCGCCAGCTTCTCCACCACCTGGTCGTAGACGCCGCGCTGGGCGATGAGCCGGGTGGGCGCGGTGCAGATCTGGCCGGCGTGGAAGGCAAACGTGCTGGCGGTGCCCTGGGCGGCGGCGTCGATGTCGGCGTCGTCGAACACCAGGCTGGCGCCCTTCCCGCCGAGCTCGAACAGCACCCGCTTCATGTCGCGGGCGGCGGCCTCGCCGATCTTCAGGCCGATCGCCGTGCTGCCGGTGAAGCTGATCATGTCGGTCTGGGGCGCGGCCACCAGCGCCTCGGCCGACTCGGGCGTGGACCCCACTACCAGGTTGACGACCCCGGGCGGGAAGCCGGCGTCGTGGAACGCCTCGACCATCCTGATGACCCCGAGCGGATCCTGCGGCGCCGGCTTGATGACGACCGTGTTGCCCATGGCCAGGGCGGGGCCGATCTTGCCCATGACGTTGGTGATCGGCACGTTGTACGACGTGATGCAGACCACGACCCCGACCGGCAGCCGGACGGCCATGGCATTGACCAGCCCGCCCCCGGTGGCCGATGGCCCCCCGCCGGGGTTCGGCGCCGGAGCGAGCGGGATCTCCCGGGGCTCGAGCGCGCCGCGGGCATAGCGGCGCAGGCGGGCCACCGCCACCGGGACCTGGGCTGTCCGCGCCATTTGGACCGTGGATCCGGTCTCCGCCTGCACGAGCGGGATGAGCTCGGGGATCCGTTGCTGGAGGAGATCGGCGGCCCGATCGAGGAGGCGAGCCCGCTCCTCCGGGGTGGTCCGCGACCAGTCCGGGAAGGCCTCGGCGGCGGCGGTCGCGGCCTCGCGGGCGTCGTTGGCCGTGGCCTCGGGCGCCAGGCCCACGATCTCCTCGGTGGCGGGATTGACGACCGCGTAGGTGCCCTTCGAGCCGTCGACGCGGTCGCCGCCGATCCACAGGCAATAGCGCTGAGCGGTGGTCGCATTGATGGCCTGGGTCTGTGCCACCCGGTCCGCTCCCCTCGTGCGTCAGCCGGCCGCACGAGCAGCATGGCACACGACCTGACACCTGTGTTTCGCGTCGAGGCGATAGCGGCTGCTATCCCTAGCCCTCGACCAGCGGGGCTACGTCACGACCGAAGGCGGCGATCTGATCGATGTGCTCCTCGCAGCTGCGCGACGGGATCCGGATGGCGACGTGGTTCACGCCCAGCGCCACCAGGTCGCGCACCGCCCCAGCGATCTGGTCGGGGTCACCGGTCACCGTCCACCGGGGCACCTCGAACGGGGGCTGGCCCACGTAGAGGTTGACGCCGCCACCGACGGCGAACGGCCCCTCCCGCCCGGCCTCCGTGCGCAGCCGCCGCAGGGTGGCGATGGCCGCGGCCATGCCGCCCTCGGGCGGTCCCTGCGGCAGCCAGCCGTCGCCCAGCCGAGCCGCTCGGCCCAGGGCCGCGCCCGACGATCCGCCCACCCAGATGGGCGGGCCGCCGGGCTGCACGGGACGCGGCCCTTGACCGACCTCGCCGCCGCCCCATTCGTCGGACAGGGCGGCGCGGATGGCCACGACCGCGTCATCGGTGATCCGGCCGCGCTGGGCGAACGGCACGCCCAGCGCGTCGAACTCACCCTCGACGTGCCCGGCCCCCACGCCGAGGATGGCCCGGCCGCCGGACAGGGCGTCGAGGGTGGCGAACGCCTTTGCCGTCTGCAGCGGGTGGCGGTAGGCGACGACGTACACGTGCGACAGCAGCCGCACCTTCCCGGTCAACCCGGCCAGCCATCCCAGCGTGGCGACCGTGTCGTACCACGTCGTGGTCATCGTGGGCGCCCGCTCCCTGGGGATGGCGACGTGGTCGCATACCGACACGGAGTAGAAGCCGTTGGCGTCGCACGCCCGAGCCACGGCCGCCAGCTCCGCGGGCCCGGCGGCCGGCTCCCAAGGCTGGGCGATCAGAGTGGATTGCGCCTGCACCGGCAGCTGCATCGTGAAGCCGAGCAGGGACGTCGAGTCGGACACGGATCCCCTTCCCTTGATGACGAGACTAGGTTGTCAGGAAACCAGCCGCTTCGGGCCGACGCGGCCTGACATGATCGCGGGTCATGGCAGTCCAACGTTTCCCGGTCGAGCTCGGGCACATCATGATGTTCGCCCGCAGCGTCGGCGACCCGAACCCGATCTACTCCGACGAGGAGTACGCCGCCAACACTGACGTCGGCCACGTCATCGCACCCCCGACGTTCGTTCAGGCGGGAGCCCAGTTCGATCCCGACTGGCCGCTGCGGCCCAAGATCGGCGAACCGTGGTTCGGCTCGGGGCGACATCCCACGGGCACGCCGCGCCCGGAAGACGGCGGCGGCGGAGGGGGCATGGCGCGGGGGCTCCACGCCGAGCAGCACTTCGAGTACCACCGGCACCTGCAACCGGGTGACGTGCTGCGGGCCGAGACCCGGCCGGGCAAGACATGGGAGAAGGAGGGCCGGCGCGCCGGCAAGCTCCTGTTCAGCGAGATGATCACCGAGTATCGAGATCAGAGCGACGAGCTCGTCATCACCGCCCGCAGCGTCGGGGTACGCACCGAGCGGGCCCCCGAGGCCACGGCCGGCGCAGGACCCGAGGAGTCGCAATGACGCTCCGGGCCAGTGGGTTGGACATCAGCGACGTTCACAGCGAGGTGGTGGTCGACGATCTGACCCGGACGCAGATCGTGCAGTACTCGGGGGCGTCGGGTGACTACAACCCCCTCCACAGCGACGAGATCTTCGCGACCCAAGTGGCGGGGTTCCCGGGCATCTTCGCCCACGGCATGCTGACCATGGGGCTGACCGGCAAGATGGTCACCAACTATGTCGGCGACGGTCGGCTGCGATCGTTCGGCGGACGCTTTCGGGCGCAGGTGTGGCCGGGCGACACCTTGACGGCGCAGGCCGAGGTGGTCGACATTCACAACGATGCCGACGGCGTCGGCGTCGTCGAGCTCCGAATCACCACCACCAACCAGGACGGCCTCGAGGTGTTCACCGGCCAGGCGACCGCCACCCTCGACTAGGAGAGCGAATCCCTGACGTCCTGACGGCTCAGCCGAGTGCGTGGTGCTCCTGGGGTCGCATGATCACCCGACCCCGCTGGTCGACGACGACCACCACGTGCGACGCCTCGTCTACGAGGGTCACGGCGTGATCGACCGTGCGCGCGGCGCGGGACGCGTCGGCCAGCGTCGCCACGGTGAGTCCAAAGACGTGCGTGCTCATCACGCGCCCCTTTCCTTTCTTCAGTCGCTCGTCTGGTTTCGTGCCCCGCGGGGCGTTCGGATGTCCAGACGGCGTGGGCGCGCATTTCTCATCGCCGGCGCGTCATGGGGGCGTCGTCAGCGCCATCGCACCTCGGTCGCGCGATCTGCCACCAGCTTCCGCACGGTCAGCCGATCGGGCTTGCCGTTGGCCAGGTGGGGCATGTCGCCCTCGTCCAGCACCAGCACCCGCCGCGGCACCTTGTAGTTCGACAGCTCGTCGCCGGCCCGCCGAAGCGTCTCGATCGGATCGATGCTGGCGCCGGCCGCCGGCACCAGCGCCGCGGCTACGACCTCGCCCCGGTTGGCGTCCGGGAGGCCCACCACCACGGCCAAGCCGACCTCGGGGAACGACTCGAGCAACGCCTCGACCTCCCGAGGGGCCACGTTGGACCCTGAGGTCTTGATCAGCTCGCTCAGGCGGCCGTGGAAGTACAGGTAGCCGTCCCGGATCAGCCCCTTGTCGCCAGTGTGATACCAGCCGTCCTCGTCGAAGGTCTCGTGGCGCTCGCGCTTGTACAGCCCGTTCATCACGCTGTAGCCGCGGATGCAGACCTCCCCCTCCTCGCCCTCGTCCAACGTGGCGTTGGTCTCGGGGTCGGCGATGCGGTGCTCGACGCAGGGCACGAGCAGCCCGAACGATCCCCGCATCTCCTCGGGGAGGACCCGCTCGGCCTCGGGGCCCGCCGCCGAGTGGGGCCCCATGGTCTCGGTCATCCCCAACGAGTTGTGGCGCAGGCCGAAGTCGGTGGTCGGCGGGGGCGCGAATGCGGGGATCTTGCTCACGTCCCGGCCGGTCTCGACGATGTACCGCTGCATCCGCTGGCCGAGCTGGGGCCACACCGCGAGCTCGGTCGCCCCCTCGGCCTCCATGAGGTCGAGCACGGCGTCGGGCTCGAACTTCTCGACGCAGAGGATGGCGCTGCCGATCGACAGGGCGATGTTGAGCGACAGGCCGACTCCGCCTATCCAGAAGAACGGCATGGCGCACAGTCGGCGGGACTCGGAGGTGAGCCCCGCGAAGCGGGCAAGGTTGGCGCCGTGGCGGAGGAAGTTGCCGTGCGTGTGAACGACTCCCTTGGGCTCGCTCGTGGTGCCCGACGTGAAGATCGTCATCATGAGGTCCGACGGCGTGACCTCGGCCTCAACGGCTTCGAAGAGCTCGTCGCTGATGCCGTCGCTGTCGTCGTCGGCGCTGACGTCGCCAGCGCCGGGGTCGCTGTTGCCGAGGTCGCTGTTGCCGGGGTCGCTGGCGCCGTCGCCGAGCCGGAAGTCGAGGGGCAGGGCCTTGGCCCAGAGCCGGTCGCTGGGGCCGCTCACCCGCACGTGCCGCAGGAAGGGCAGGGCCGGGATCCGCAGCGGCTCGGGGCCCGCTTCAGCCAGCCCGGGCACCGCGTCTTCAACGTAGGCGAGATGGTCCTGACCGAACAGTCTCGACGGCACCAGCAACGTGTCGACATCGCCGAAGCGGAGCGCCTTGCGCAGCTCGGCCGGCTTGTAGGACGTGCTGAACGGCATGCCGATCGCACCGATCCGGGCGGTTGCCAGCCACGCCACGACCCAGTCCGTGCCGTAGGGGAACATGAACCCGATGCGGGTGCCCTTCCCTACGCCGGCCGCCAGTAGCTGCTTGCCCACGCGGCGGGACGCCACCTCTGCCTCGCCGTAGCTCATGCGGCGATCGGACATGACGATGAAGTCATTGTCCCCGAAGGTCGTCGCGGCACGGCGGACCACGGCCGGAATGGTCGGTGCGTAGTCCAGGTCAGGCAGTGGCATGTGACCCCCTCGGGGCGCGACCGTCACGCCGGGACGACGGTAGCGGCTACCGCCCGAGGGGCGGCCGGCTCAGGCGTGCAGCACTCGGTAGTGGATGTGGGTCACGACGAACATCGGCACGTCGATCGGGTGGCCCTCCTTGGCCCGGGGCCGGTGTCAAGCCCAATCTTCACCCGCATGGCGGACATAGGATCAATTCTCCGGTCACGGAGTTTACGGTTACTTAACACCGCGATTTCGCGTATACCGCTTGACCGGTTATACGAACACTAGTACGCTATCGGTCATGTCCGGGCAGGTCAGCACCACCCTCCAACCGCTCGCCGACGCCATCGACGACCTCGACCTGCCCGCCGACGGCGCGGTGTTGATCGAAGCGTTTGCGCTGGCGGACCGGCTCAATGCCAAGCTGCTCGCCGCGGTCGGTTCACACGATGCCGCCGAGCTGTGGCGCAGCGACGGCGCCACCTCCATGACCGCCTGGCTGCGCCACCACACCCGCCGTTCTGGTCGCGACGCCGCGCTGTGCACCAAGACCGCCCGCCGGTTGCGTGAGCTCCCGGTCACCGCCGCCGCCTACCGC
>DASSDL010000164.1:0-28261 GCA_035697145.1 Acidimicrobiales bacterium | reverse complement strand
GGACCATGCCCTCGGGCGGCCAGGAGCTCCGGTGGGGCCGGCCCGCCCCAGCCCCACCGGTTGACAGGGCGCGCGTGACGGCGTTGAACGCCGAAGTGCGGGACGCGCCCTTTCATGCGACCACGGTACGGACAGTCCTCGGGGGAGCGGATCGGCAGTCGGGTACCTAATCGCGTCCGCCGTCCGAGGGGATGTCCAACGCCGCCCCCAGTTCGCCCCGCCCGGCGACCCCGAGCTTGGCGTAGGCGGCGCGCAGGTGGGCGTGCACGGTGCGGACCGACAGGTACAGCATGTCGGCGATCTCGCGGTCCGAGTGTCCCCGTGCGGCCAGCTCGGCGGTCTCCCGTTCGCGGCGGGTCAGGTCGCCGGGTTGGCCGGCGGCGCCCAACCGGCGAAGCAACGGGGTCGTCGCGCCCACGCACGCCGCGGCCAGGCGGCGCGCCCGCTCGGTGGACGCATGCGCGCTCGCCTTCTGGCCGGCGGCGCTGTGTGCCTCCGCGGCGGCGGATTGCGCCTCGGCAGCGAAGAGGTCGAAGCCCAGCTCGCCGAACGTAGCGGCGGCGGCATCGAGGGCCACGCCATCGCCGGCGGCGAGCGCCCGCGCATGGGCGGCGCAGGCCGGCGCCAGCCGGCCGTCCACCCGGTCAGCGAGCTCCTCGAGCCGGCCGATGACCACGGCGGCCGCCGGGGCCCCGGGGCTTCCCAGCCCCCGGAACCGCGCCCGGTCGTGCAGGGCGAGCACCTCGTACGTCCACCGGTCGGCCCGCACCGCCACGTCCGCAGCCTCGACGCCGGCCCGCTCTGCGTCGGTCAGTTGGCCGGTGGCGACCAGCATCCAGGCCCGGGCCCGCGCCCAGTCGGCGTCGTAGAGGCGGGCTCGGCTGCGGTTGGTGCGCTGGGCGTCGTCGAGTGCCCGCTCGGCTGCGGCCGCCTCCCCGCGCAGTGCCTCGGCCATGCCGAGCCAGATCAGGATGCCGCGCCGCAGCCCGTAGTCGAAGCGGCCGAGCAGCAGATCCGATTCGCGGAGCGTCGCCACCGCCACGTGGGGCCGCCCGCGGAACACCGACAGCACACCCCGAAGGAAGCACCACGCACCCCGGGCGACTTCCGCGTGAGCGGTCAGCGCGGCCTCGTGGCCCATCTCGACCAACGCGTTGGCCTCGGCCATGCGGCCCGCCAGCACGAGCGACTGCGTCAGGGTCATCGCGTGGTAGAGCGCCAGCCCGGAGAGGTGCTCGCGCATGGCCACGCCGATGGCGGCCTGCGTGGTCTCGATGGCCCGATCGATCTCCCCTGCGTCCACCCAACCGGCTGCGGCCGACAATTGGGCCCGCAGCCGCGAACCGACCGACAGGCCGGGCCGGGCCAGCTCGGCTTGGGCGATGGCGATGGCTGCGGTCGATGTGGGGGCACCGAGGGACCCGAGAAGCGCCTCGTGGCTGGTGAGCAGGTCGAGGGCGACGGGATCGCTCAGCCGCTCGGCGGTCTCACGCAGGACCTGCCGCGCCTCGCCGGGACGATCCAGGCGCCAGGCGACCACCCCGGCGATGGCGGCCGCCACCTCCGCATGTTCGGCCTTGGTACCGGGCAGCTCCAGCGCCGGCCGCCACACGTCGAGTGCCTCGTCGTGTCGGCCCAGGGAGCTGAGCCCGTCGCCGAGCAGCATCCCGGTGGCGGCGCTCGGGGCGGCGGCGTGGGCGATCCGCGCCAGCCGTTCTCCGGTGACGTTGTCGCCGAGCACCAGTGCACGATGGGCGCCGGAGATCAGCACACCCGGGTTGGAATGGTCGCCGATGGCGGCCCGCCAGGTTGCCACCCGAAGGATCTCGTCGGGCGCCAGCGACCGCTCGTCCCCCCAGGCCTCGGCGAGCTGGCGGTGGCAGTCGTCGAGCCGCCGGGGCGAGGCGTCGTGCAGGAGAACGTCGCCGAACAGCGGGTGGGCCAGCCGCAGTTCGAGGCGACCGTCGACCCTGCTCACCTCCACGAGGCGGCGCCGCTCCAGGCGGCGCAGCACGTCGTCGGGCACGAGGCGACCGACCGCGGGGCCCGTCAGTGGCTCGCCGGTGGCCACCAGCTCCAGGGCATCGCGCTCGGTCTCGTCGAGGTCGCCGAGCCGCTCCGCGATCAGGTCCCGGAGCCGGACCCCGGGCCGCAACGGCCCGTCCCACCGCCACACCCCGGCCTCCTCGATCAGCGTGCCGGACGCGAGCCCCTCGTCGACCAGCTCACGGAGGAACAGTGCGTTGCCGCGGGTGACGTCGAACAGCCGGCGAGCGGTGGCGCCGTCGACGGTCCCGCGCAGCGTGGCCCCCAGCAGCTCGCTCACCTCGAGCCGTGACAGCGGCTGGACCTCGATGCGGAGCGCCAGCTCGTCCTTCCACAGCGCCACCACGGGATCAGGCGTCGGCTCGCCACTGCGGACCGTCACCACGACCCGGGCGGCACCCGCGGTCACCAGCAGGTGGACCAGCGTCGCCGAGGCGTCGTCGAGCAGGTGAGCGTCGTCGACGCCCACCACCGGCCGGCCCTGCGCCGAGTGATGTTCGATGGCCCGGACGATGGCGTCGAAGATGACGGCACGCCGGTCCTGCCCCTCGCCGATCGCCAGGGACTCGCCGGGGACCATATGAGCGAATGCCCCCAACGCCACGGTGGCCGCGGACCGAGTCGCTGCCACCCACTGCGGCGCCGCCGCACCCGACGCGCCGGCCGCCAGGACTTCACGCGCCAGGCGCGTCTTGCCGACTCCGGCCGCGCCGGCGAGGACCACGCAACCGCGACGCCGCAGCGACTCCAGCGCCAGGACGACTTCGTCGCCCCGCCCCACCAGCGGCCAGGCGGCGGGGAGGGTGGACCCGTCGGCGGGCGCCGATCTCGTGCCGGCCCGCCGGCTCACATCCGACCCCCAGATCCCGACCTCAATGCCGCCATGCCCCACGACCTTGTGCCCGGCCCGGTCCGGCCGACCGGTGCGGGACAAGTGTCGCGCTGTCCGCCGCCGTCAGGACACCAGGAGCGAGCGGGCGTCAGGGTTCCGTGACGGCGAACTGCGTTCGCTTGGTATCGCCGTTGGGTGCTCGAAGACCGCCCCGGAGGGCCGTGGGGAGCAGCCGCCGGGGCCAACCGCCGAGTATCCGCCGCTCGTGGTTGGCCCGGCGGCCGGCCCGCTGGGGGTGTCCGCCTGCTGCGACCCGTCGGTCGCCTATTTCCGCCGGGTGCCACCGTACGGACCGGCGAGTACCAGGGGATCGGTACCGCGCTACCTAAATCACGCTCCCGCATGCTGACCGCACTCGTGTACAGCGGGCTCTCTGGTCGCTGTCGGCCGACTCCCAGGCCCGGTGAGTACGTTGCTGTCCATGACGGCGCGCCATGACCACGACCGAGGACTGTCGTTCGACCTCGCAACCATGACCGGGCGGCGCCTGATGGATCGGCGCCGGGCGCTCCAGATGGTGGCGGGCGCGGGACTGGTAACGCTCGTCGGGTGCGGATCGGACGATGGCAACGAATCCGCCGACTCGACCACGACGTCGACCGCCGGGAGCTCAACGACAACGGCGGGGTCCGAGAGCGCCGCCTCCAACGCCGAGTGCTCGGAGATACCGGAGGAGACAGCCGGGCCATACCCGGGCGACGGCTCCAACGGGCCCAATGTCCTGACCGAGGACGGCATCGTCCGCAGCGACATCCGGCCCAGCTTCGGGTCGGCCAGGGGACTGGCGGAGGGCGTGCCGGCGACGATCAACCTGCCAGTCGTCGACACGGCCAACGGCTGCGCGCCACTCACCGGCGCGGCCGTGTACGTCTGGCACTGCGACCGGGACGGCCGATACTCGCTGTACAGCCCGGGCGCCACCGACCAGAACTACCTGCGCGGGGTCCAGGAGACCGATGCCAGCGGTGCCGTCTCCTTCACGAGCATCTTCCCGGCCTGTTACTCGGGCCGGTGGCCTCACATCCACTTCGAGGTCTACGCGAGCCTGGCCGAGGCGACCGGCGGGGGGAGTGTCCTGGCGACCTCGCAGCTCGCCATCCCCGAGGATGCCTGCAACCAGGTCTACGCCACCGAGGGCTACGCCCAGAGCGTGGCCAACCTCTCGCAGATCTCGCTCGAGTCCGACAATGTCTTCGGCGACGGGTCCGACCAACAGCTCGCAACCGTAACCGGCAGCGTCGACGACGGCTTCGTCCTGCGGCTGTCGATCCCGGTGTAGGCCGATTGACGACACCGCCGGACCGGTCATCCCTGTGGCCGGCGTCCCGCCGTGATCGTCGACAGCACCCCGGGTGCGACCGCGGCCACCGCTCCGGCGTGGGCACCGAGCACCTGGGCCACGGCCGGGAGCTCCTCACGCGAGAATCGCAGGCGGGGTCGGCGGGCCAGCAGATCGTGCAAGCGCTCGGCGACCCAGGGAGGATCGTCGTAGCGCAGGGTCCCCGAACGCCGCCGGTAGCTCAGGAACCGGAGCCAGCGGCCGTGGCCGGGCTCGGGGATGCCGTCCAACGCCAGCTCGCCCACGTCCAGCGCCCGCCAATACGCCGCCTCGGCGGACGATCCGACAAGTGTGCCGTCGAGCAGGAGCTCCCATCCCGCGTGCCCGATGGCCCGCACCGGGCCCCGGTCGAGTCCCCGCTCGGCGAGGTCTCGACGCAGAGCGGCGGAACCGGTGCGGAACTCCGGGTGGTCGTGGAAGGTTGCGTCGGCGTCGATGTGGCAGCGCATCCCGTCGCCGACCGGTCCGCCGAGGCGCGATCGGTCGACGCGCACCCCCACCATCGATGCCAGGTCGGGCAGCACGGCCCCGAGCACGAACGCCGGATCGTCGCCGCCCCATGCCAGCGCGACGGACGCGTGCCCGAGGACGTTCATGCGCCCGGATCCTCCCACGCCGGGCGCCGGGTCCGTCAGGTCACGCCGCCGGCTCGCCCCGCGTGGCGCCGCAACGCGTGCTCGGCGGCCCGGACCCTCAGAACGTGCGCGGATAGGCACGTCATCCTGGCTCTCGGTGGTCAGCGCTGCTGGGAGGCCCAGCTGTTGAGCTGCGACCCGGCAACAAATTCCCACGCGGGGTGCCTGCGGAACGCCCTATTCGCTGGGCCTCTGTAGGCGAGCCTCGGCGTACTCGGGGCTGGCGCCGTCGGGCCACAGCTGCGGCGTGTCGCTGCCGTCGTGGAGGGCGATGCCCTTGAGCTGCATCCATTCGGGTTGGGTCACGGCCTCTCTCCTGCGGTGGTCATGACCGCGGTGGCGAGGCGCTCGAGCATCCCGGTCCACCCGCCGGCGTGGCTGTCGATTGCCGCCGCCGGCAGATCGCGGTGCTCGACTCGGAGCCGCGTCCCGTCGCCGTCGGGCGTGAGCGTCACGTCCACGACCGACGATCCGGGCGGCACGCCCGCATCCGGGTCGGTGAAGCCCCAGGTGTACACCACCCGCTCCGGCGGGCTGACCTCAACGAACTCACCGCGCATGTGGTAGCTGCCGCCGGAGCCGTCTTCCCTGGCGTGCTCCTGGTGGCAGACGCCACCCGGCCTGGGGTCGAGCGTCGCCTCGGTGGCAAGCCAGCGGGTGAGCTGGCCGGCGTCGGTGAAGAACTCGAACACGGTCTCCGGCGTCGCCCGAATGTGGATCTCGCGGACGATCGGCTCACCCACGTCGACCACGCTTCCCGCCCCTGCGTTCCGGTCGCTCGGTTTGCTCATGGTCTCTGCTCCTCTGCTCCTGCTCGGCTTCCTGCCGCAGTGCCTCGAGCCGCGTGTCCCAGAACTCCTCGAGGAAGGCCCGCAGCTCGCCGAGACCCGCGGGCCGGGTGCGGTACAGCCGACGGGTTCCTTCCCGCCGCTCGACCAGCAAGCCGGCGTCGCGCAACACCCGGAGGTGCTGTGAGATGGCCGGGCGGGACACGTCTCCGAACTGCGCCGCGATCGCCCCGGCGGGTAGCTCGGTCCTGCGCACGAGCCGAAGGATCTCCCGGCGCCGCGGCTCGACGACGGCGTCCAGCACTGCCTGCATGAGTCTATTGTAAGAGACGGCTTACGTAAGTGTCAACGCACGCGTGCCCTAGGCGGTCGGCGGGCCGGACGCTTTACGCGTTGCCGCGTCGGGTGAATGATGGGCGTTGCAGACCTACTGCATCGAGAGAGGAGGTGGTCCATGGCGACGGACCTCCGTATCGAGGCCGACAACACCGTCGGTCAGCTCGCGACGCTCGGCGAGGAGTTGGGCAAAGTCGGTGTCAACATCGATGGCCTCTGCGCCACGGTGGCCGACGGGCGGGGCGTGCTCCACGTCCTGGTCGACGACGCCGCTACCGCGCGCCAGGCGCTGGTGGGCGCCGGCTACACGATCGCCGCCGAGCGCGAGGCACTCGTCCTCGAACGTGTCGAGGACCGGCCCGGGTATCTGGGGGAGATGGCGCGCAAGCTGGCCGACAGCGACGTGAACATCGAGGTCGCATACCTTGCCACCAACACGCGGGTGGCCTTCGTCGTGCCCGACGTCGCGACCGCTCGCCAGGCTCTCTAGGCCACAGATCGGCGACCTGCACAGGAGGCTCTGATGGACGGACAGCGGGCTCGGCTCGTGACTCGGACGCTCGATGGCGTCCCGACCATCCGCCGCGCGGTACCGGATGAGTCCCGCGCGGCGCTCGATCGACTAACTCCGGTATGGGCGGGGATCCTCGGATTCGGTTGGCCGCTGGCGATCGTGGTCTGGGACGCCCTTACTCCCGCGCCCGCCGATCCCGATGCGGCCGTGCCGGTCATCGTCTCGCTGGCGTCGATGGGTTTGTTCGCGGCGCTCGTCGCCACGGCGGTCGCGGCCGGCAACCGGCAGCCGTCGGCGGCCATCGCCGGCGTGGTGACGGGCCTGCTTGCCCTCGGGTTCACCCTCAGCTGCCCCTTGTCGGGTCACCACACGTTCGGCGCGTGGTGGTTCGGCCAGATGGCGCTCACCCTGGCCATGTTGGGCGTCAGCTTCGCGGCGCTGGGTCGTCGCGCCCGCGAGCCCGCGTAGCGGCTCAGCTCACGAAGTCGGCGAGCAGGGCGGCGAGCTCCACGGGCGTGTCGCCCTGGACGCTGTGGCCCGCCTGCTCGATGTGCTCCACCCGCGCGGCCGGGTTACGTCGCAGCAGCTCGGCCTCGTCGGCGTCGTCGACCACCGACTGTGGCAGCATTCCCCGCACCAGCATCAGCGGCACCTTCAGCTCGTCCACGGCGCGCCACAGGTCGGAGAAGTCGATGTGCCGGGTCGCGGTTTCGGGCGCCTCGGCCCGGTGCCGCGCGTAGCGCCAGACCCAGCTCCCGTCATCGCGCTGGACGGCGTTGTGGAGGATCCCCCGGCGCAGCGACGAGACGGTGCGCGTGGGGTTGAACTCGACGGTGCGGGCCAGGATGTCCGCGAAGCTGGCGAAGCTCTCGGGCCCGTTGATGAACGCGGTGATCGACGTCGCCTTCCCCTCGTCGACGCCGGGGGTGATGTCGACCAGCACCAGCGAGCGCACCAGCTCGGGCGCCCGGGCCGACAGCGCCAGGGCCGTCAGCCCGCCGAGCGACATGCCGACCACGCCGCGGGCTTCCGGCGCCAGGGCCCGCATGGCGGCGGCCACATCTTCGGCGTTGCCCGCGGGATCGGCGAATCCGCCTCGGGGCCCGTCGGAGTGGCCATGAGCCGGAAGGTCGATGGCGACCAGCGGGCGATCGAGGGCGAGCGCCACGGTGTCCCAGGTGTGCGCGTTCTGGGCCCCGCCGTGCAGGAGCGCCAGCTCGGGCTCGGCATCGCCCCACACCAGGGCGCTGAGCCGCCGGCCCGGTTCCACCTCGACCGCCTCCCTGCGCACAACCGGGGGTCCGTCGTAGGGAATGCCGAACTCGTCGGCGTTCTCCTCGAACATCGAGAACTCGTCGTAGGGGATGCGCTCGACCGGTGCCGCTGCCATCGGCCCAGCATCGCACGCCGGCGTCGCCGGGAACCCGGGGGCGCCGAGGCAATAGCGGTCGTCGACGAGTGCTCGCCGGAGCGACCGCTATTGCCTCATAGGAGCTGGTCAGGACCAGAACACGCTGGCCTCGGCGTCGCTACCACCGGACGAGTCGCTGTCCTCGGACGAGTCGCCGCCCTCTGACGAGTCGCCGCCCGATTCGTCGTCACCGTGGTCGCAGCCTTCCCGTGATCCGGGAGCCCGGTCGTCCGACCTCCGGCCGTCGTCCGACTGGTTGTCCTCCTCAGTGGTCGTCGTGGAGTCCTCCTCGGTGGTTGTCGTGGAGTCGTCGTCGGTGGTCGACGGCGAGTCCTGGGCCGACGCCCACGCGGCACCGCCGATTACGAGGGCACCGGCCATCGTGCCGGCGGCGACAAGGTGTCTGGGTCTGAACGCCATCTCTGCTCCTTCGCTCTGGGATGAAGCGTCCAGTAGACGAAACGAACCTGGACCGCCCCGTACAGCGGCCTGCGAATTGCCTGAGTCCAAGAGCCCGCTGCCTGTCGCACGTCGCCCCTACGATTGGGTGCACGCCATGAGTCCTCCCGACGCTCCTCAGGCTCCCGACCGGCCCGCCGCGCCCGCCTCGCTCACCGGGCTGAACCCAGTCCAGTCCGATGCCGTCACCCACGCCGAGGGACCCCTGCTGGTGGTAGCGGGCGCAGGGTCGGGCAAGACGCGGGTGCTCACCCATCGCATCGCGCACCTGATCCGCGACCGGGGCGTGAGCCCGTTCGCCATCCTCGCCATCACGTTCACCAACAGGGCCGCCGACGAGATGAAGTCCCGCGTGGCCGCGCTCGTCGGCCCGGTGGCCGAGAAGATGTGGGTGTCGACGTTCCACTCGGCGTGCGTGCGCATCCTCCGCCGCGACGCCGACCTGCTCGGCTACCCCCGCCAGTTCACGATCTACGACGAGGCCGACGCCGTGCGGCTCACCGGCTATGTGATCCGCGACCTCGGTCTCGACACCAAGCGCTTCCCGCCCCGTAGCGTGCACGCCGCCATCTCGGCAGCCAAGAACGACGGGGTCGACGCCGAGACGTACACCCAGCGGGCCGGCAACCTGTTCGAGCGCAAGATCGGGCAGGTGTTCGCCGAGTATCAGAGCCGCCTGCACCGGGCCGGCTCGATGGACTTCGACGACCTGCTCACCAACGCCCTACGGCTGCTGCGGGAGCACCCGCAGACCCTGCGGCACTACCAGGAGCGCTTCCGCCACATCCTCGTCGACGAGTACCAGGACACAAATCGGGTCCAGAACGAGCTCGTCCTCCTCCTCGCCGCCGACCATCGCAACATCGCGGTGGTGGGAGACCAGGACCAGTGCCTGCCGCCCGGCACCTTGGTGACCACGCCCGCCGGCGCTCGCGCGATCGAGGCGCTGACCGAGGGCGAAACGGTCATTGGCGTGGGAGCGACCGGTCGTCCCGTCTCGAACCGTGTCACGGCTGTGACTGGTGGCCACTACGCGGGCCGGATGTACACCGTTCATGCCGGGGGCCGCAGCCTCCGCGGGACACCTCACCACGTGGCCTTGGCCGACACGTCGCTCGATCACGGCCGCTACATCGTCTATTTGATGGAGCGCATCGACCGCGGCTTCCGGCTTGGGCTGACCAAGAGCGTCCGGGCGATTGGACCTGGCCAGTTCGAGCAGGGCATCCGCGTGCGCATCAATCAGGAACATGCCGACCGCGCCTGGGTACTGCGAGTCTGCGACACCCGTGCTGAGGCGGGCTTCTACGAGGCGTTCTACGCAGCCACGTACGGGCTACCCACGGCACTCTTCCACGGGCTGGGTCGGAACCTCACCATGGATGACGAGTGGCTCGCCCGACTGTTCGATGAGGTCGACACGCGGGCTGCCGCCAAGCAGCTGATGGAAGACCTGGACCTCCATCCCGCCTTTCCCCAGTACACACCAGCCAATGGGGGCCGTCGACAGACCCTCAACCTGACGATGTTCTCCGACTGCCGCCATGGCGACGTCGGATACCACCGAGTTCAGTGGTCGTCGAACCGCGTGGCGGTCGCTCAACGACTGGGCGACGCGGGGATGCCGGTGCGTGCCGGCAAGCCCGGTAGCTACCGGGTCGAGACCAGCCACAAGGACTACCGACAGGCGCTGGCCTTCGCCCGGTTGATGGCCACAGCGGGTGGCCTCGAGATCCGTCGTCGGGCGGTCGTCGCCGGCAAGATCTATCCGTTCGTGCCCCTGGCCCACCTGCGCGAAGGGATGAAGGTGCTGCTGGAGGACGGCGACGACCCGTCGACGCTCGTGGAGGCCCGGGTCGACGCCATCGAGGTCAGCGACTACGACGGCCCCGTCTACGACCTGGAGGTGGAGCCGACCCACACCTATGTCGCCGACGGTGTGCTCGTCCACAACAGCATCTACCGCTTTCGGGGCGCCGACATGCGCAACATCGTGGAGTTCGAGGACGCGTTCCCCGACACCACGGTCGTGCTGCTCGAACAAAACTATCGGTCGACCCAGACCATCCTCGATGCCGCCAACGCCGTCATAGCCCACAACGTCAGCCGCAAGCCCAAGGAGCTGTGGACCGACCAGGGCGCCGGCGATCCCATCGTCCGTTACCACGCCGACGACGAGGTCGACGAGGCTCAGTGGATCACCCGCGAGATGGCTCGCCTGCACGACGAGCAGGACGGCCTGCGCTGGGGCGACATCGCCGTCTTCTACCGCACTAACGCCCAGAGCCGGGTCCTGGAAGAGCAGCTCATGCGGGTCGGCATCCCCTACCGCGTGCTGGGCGGCACCAGGTTCTACGACCGCAAGGAGGTCAAGGACGCGGTCGCCTACCTGCGGGCCGTCGTCAACCCGGTCGACGAGGTGTCGATCAAACGGGTGCTCAACGAGCCCAAGCGCGGCGTGGGCGCCACCTCCGTCGGTCGGCTGGATGCCTGGGCCACGGCTCATGGGCTGCCGTTCCTGGATGCCCTCCGCCGCGCCGATGATGCCGGCGTCTCGGGCAAGGCCGCCCGTGGCATCGAGGCGTTCCTCCGACTGCTCGACGAAGTGGCCGACACCGTGGCCAGCGGACCCGGTCCGCTGCTGCAGGCGCTGCTCGAGCGCTCCGGCTACCTCGACGCCCTCGAGGCCGAGCGGACCATCGAATCGGAGGGCAGGCTCGAGAACCTGGCCGAGCTGGTGGGCGCCGCCAGCGAGGTCGCATCGGTCGACGAGTTCCTCGAATCGATCAGCCTGGTGTCCGACGTCGACGACCTCGACGAGGCCGATCAGTCGTCGGTGGTGCTCATGACCCTGCACGCCGCCAAGGGCCTCGAGTTTCCCGTCGTCTTCATCATCGGGCTGGAGGACGGGGTCTTCCCGCATCTTCGCTCGCTCACCGAGCCCGACCAGCTCGAGGAGGAGCGCCGCCTCGCCTACGTCGGGATCACCCGGGCCCGCCAGCGCCTCTACCTCACCCACGCCTGGAGCCGGACGTTGTTCGGTGGCACCCAGTACAACCCGCCCAGCCGCTTCCTCGACGAGATCCCCGAGGGACTGATCCACGACGTCGAGGGCCACCGGCGCTCCAGTCGCAGCGGCCGGAGCTACGGCGGCGTCTGGGGCCGGGGCGGTCGGGACTGGCGCTCGGGCGGCCCGTCGAGGGACGCCGGGAGCTCGGGTGCCGATGGGTCTGGTGCCGATCGGGGCCTGCGGGTGGCCGCGGGGCGCGACCGGATCGTCGAGAACGCGCTCAAACCACGGCCCCCCTCCCGCAGCGGCGCCGAGAGCCTCGGCCTCGAGATCGGCGACGACGTGCGCCACAAGACCTTCGGCGAGGGCGTGATCATCGACATGAGCGGCAGTGGCGACAAGACCGAAGCCCGGGTGCGGTTCCGCGACGTGGGGGAGAAGACCCTGCTGCTGTCGTGGGCGCCGCTGGAGAAGCTGTAACTCAGTCTCAATCCCGGAACCTCACACACCGCCCGTACGTCAGGTAGACACAATCCCTCTCGTCAACGCTTCGCTGGGGGAGCGCCCCTGGGCAGGGCAGCAACCACCAGCCGTCAGCCCTCTTTCAGGAGCACCGGTGACCTCGTCCCCCCGTCCGCCATCCGTCAAGCGCCGCCGCAACATCACAATCGGCGCGGGCGCGCTCGTCCTGGTTGTGGCCGCGGGGCTTGGTGTCGGCGCGGCACTGTCGGGGTCGGGCGGCGACACCGAGACGAGCGACGGGCAGTCGACGACGACCACCGAGTCTCCGACGACGACCCACGCCCCCACCACCACGGCACCGCCCACGACCACGACCGCGCCGCCGACGACCACCACGGTGCCGCCCACCACGACCACCGCCCCGCCCGATCCCGCCGCCGACGGCACCCTCGAGCTCGGCGAGGGTGGGCCGGCGGTGCTCGCCCTCCAGCAGCGACTGGTCGACCTCGGCTACTGGATCGGGTCGGCCGACGGCAACTACGGGCAACTCACACGCCAGGCGGTCATGGCGTTCCAGAAGGCCGAGGGCCTCGGTCGCGACGGCGTCGCCGGCCCCATCACGCAGGGGCGCCTGGCCGGTGCCCAGCGCCAGGCGTCACGCGCCGGCGGCACCGGGCTGGAGATCGACCTCGAGCGCCAGATCCTGATGATCGTGCAGGGTGGCCAGGTCCAATGGGTGCTCAACACGTCCACCGGGAACAACGAGACCTACACCAGCTCCACAGGCGGGTCCGCCGTCGCCGCCACGCCACCCGGCAGCTACACGATCAGGCGTGAAATCGACGGCGTGCGCGAGGCGCCCCTCGGAACGCTCTACCGGCCGAAGTACTTCAACGGCGGCATCGCGATCCACGGCTCGGGCAGCATCCCGGCCCACCCGGCGTCACACGGCTGCGCCCGGGTCACGAACTCCGCCATGGACATGCTGTGGTCGAGCGGCGTCGCCACGATCGGCACGCCGGTCACCGTGTACTGACACGGGTCCCGACGCGGCCGTGACCAACGCCACCGCCCGCTACGTTGATCGCGTCCAAATCTTGAGCATACGCTCAAAGCGTTCGCTCAGATCGGGCGTAGCAGCGACCTGGGAGAGAGGTCGATGGACCATGCCTCGTCCGCCACGGCACCGGTGCTCGACGGCCAGCTCGACGTCGACCACCTCGCCCGCAGCTTCGGCATCGACGATCTGGCCGACCGGCTAGCGGCCGTCGACGAGCGAATCACGGCGACGCTCGGCGAGCACGGCGCCCTGCTGGGGCCGGCCAGCGTCCGCGTGGCGGAGGCTGGGGGCAAGCGGCTCCGGCCCCTGTTCACCATCGCCTGCGCAGCGCTCGGCAAGGTCTTCGACGAGCGGGTCGTGGCGTCGGCAGCGGCCGCCGAGCTGGTGCAGATCGGCTCGCTGGTCCACGACGACATCCTGGACGTCGCCGCCACCCGCCGGGGCCGTCCCACCATCAATGCGAGCGAAGGAGCCGACCACGCCCTGCTGGCCGGCGACTACATCCTCGCCCGGGCGGCCGAGCAGGCGGCCTCGGTGAGCCAGGAGGCTGCGTCGCTGGTCGCATCGACGCTCGCCGAGCTGTGCCAGGGGCAGGTGCTGGAGCTGCGCGACGCCTTCGACGCCGATCGCACTCTCGACGCCCACCTGGCCTCGATCCGTGGCAAGACGGCGGCGCTGTTCGAATGTGCGTGCCAGCTCGGCGCCCATACCGGCGGATTGCCGGCCCACAACGCCACCGCCGTCGCCCGGTTCGGGGCCGCCTTCGGCATGAGCTTCCAGGTGCTCGACGACGTCCTCGACCTGATCGGCGACGCCGAGCGGCTCGGCAAGCCGACCGGCACCGACATCGCCGCCGGCGTGTACACGCTGCCGGTCATCACGGCGTTGCAGGGTCCCAGGGGCGCCGAGCTCCGCCGCCTGCTCCCCGCTCCACCCGGTGATGACGCCGAGGCTGGTGGCACCGCCGACGTCGCCGCGGCCCTGGAGGTCGTGCGCGGATCGGGCAGCATCGCCGCGGCGCTGGCGACGATGGACCGCTACGCCGACGAGGCGCGCCGGGCGGTCGCGCACCTCAACCAGGCCACCGTGGGCGAGGGCCTGTGGGCGTTCCCCCGCACCTACAGCACCTGGGCGCTGGAGACGTTGATGGACCAGCGCTACCTCGAGGTGCCGCTCACCGCGGATGCCCGAGCCTGACAGGATCACGATGGTGTCACGACGATCGGCGCCGAGGCCCCAGGCCGACGAGACCCGCACCCGCATCGTCGATGCCGCCTTGCAGGCATTGCGCTCCGACGGCATCGCGGGTGTCAGTGCCCGGGCCATCGCCCGCCACGGGGGATTCAACCAGGCGCTGATCTTCTACCACTTCGGATCGGTGGAGGGCCTGCTCGTGGCCGTGGCCCGCCGCGAGAGCGAGCGCCGCTCGGCGCTGTACGCGCCTGCGCTCCGCGAGGTGACGTCCCTCCCCGAGCTGGTGGCCGTGGCCCGCCGTCTCCACGACGAGGAGTTCGCCGCCGGCTCCGTGGCGGCGCTGACGCAGATGCTGGCAGGTGCTGTGGGGTCGGAGGAGTTGGCCCGCGGCATCTGGGACGCCCTGGAGCCCTGGACGACCCTGGTCCGGGAGACGATCGGGCGCTTGCTCGCCGGCACCCCCTACGGCGACGCGCTGCCCCCCGGCGACCTGACCGCGGCCGTCACCGCCTTGTTCCTCGGCATCGAGCTGCTCACCGGCCTCGACCCCAACGGCCGGGATGGCACCCTGTTCCCGACCATCGAGGCGGCCGCGGCTCTCGTCGACGCGCTCCTCCGGTCCCCGGCGCCCGCAAGCGCCGAATCCTGACCGCCCGGGACCAAGGGAGCATTCGCCGCGAACAAAACGAAGCTGCCGGGCGTCGATGTGCCGACGGCTGCGCACGGGTGCGGCCGCCTGGTGCCCGGAGGTCGGGATGCGGCGGAATGGATCAGCGGGAGTGGTGCGCCTCTGGGCGCAGTGGACGAGGGGGCGTCGCCCGAGCTCGAGCCCGGGGCAAGAACGACGCTCGGGACCAGGCCGCTTGGTGGCCCTGCGCCGGGCGATCGTGGGCGCCGTGGTCGTCGCGGCTGTGCTGTCGGCGCCGGTCGACGCGGTGCAGTCACCCGGCGGTGCGGCACCAGCCGTGCCGGCGACGCTGACGGTCACGCCGGCAGGCGGGCTCACCGACGGCGGGACGGTGCGCGCCGCCGGGGCGGGTCTCACCGGCTGGCACGTCCTCGTCCAGTGCGGTGCGGATCCCCACGGGGTCGCCGATTGCGACTGGACGACCGTCACGGCCCTCGAGCTCGGTGCCGGCGGCACGTTCGCCGTCGACCACCGGGTGTTCGCCCTCATCCACACGGACTCCGGGGGAGCCATCGATTGCCGGGTCGTGGGCCACTGCGTGCTGGTGGCCTCGTCGTTCTCGGGGCCCGACCCGCTCACCGCTGGTGCGAGCGCGGCCGTCGCCTTCGATTCGGCCGCCCCGCTGCTGCCCATGCCGGCGATCACGCTCACGCCGAACACGGCGCTGCTCGACGGCCAGCAGGTGCGCATCGACGGACGCGACTTCCGCCACAGGCAGGCGGCCACCCCGACAGGCACGACCGTGCACCTCTACCAGTGCGGACCGGAGCCCTCGTTCGACACCTGCCGAGCCCTGGAAGGCACGGAGATCGAGCCGACGCCGGACGGGTCGTTCACCGTCCAGGTCAAGGTCTGGCATGTCATCAGGGCCGACGGGCAGGACATCGACTGCCTGGCGACGGCGGGGTCGTGCCTGCTGGTCGCCACGACGCGTCCCTGGGAGACGCTCGACGAGCCCTGGGCCGCCCGCGCTGCGTTCGTGTTCGATCCCGACGCCCCGCCACTGCCCGCGCCCGAGATCAAGGTGACGCCGACCGCCGACCTCCACGATGTGACCGAGCTGAACGTCCACGGCCGCAACTTCACGCCTGGCGGCGCGGTGCGGGTCAGTGTGTGCGACGCGGCGGCGCCGGAGCACTGCGACGAGGCCACCCATGAGATGCCGACGCCCGACGCCGACGGCGCGTTCGAGCTGCGGATGAACGCCTTCGCCGCCTTCGGGGCGGGATGGGAGGAAGAGGTGCCGGTCGATTGCCGGACCTCGGGTTGCGTCGTGGTGGCCGAGGACGTCGAGAGCCTGCGCCGCGCGACCGTTCCGCTCGGGTTCGGGCCACCAGACCCGCCGCGGGGCCGCTACCTCGATGCGGTGTTCGGCGAGGTGGACGTCGTCGAGGACGTCGTCTATCGCCGGACCCTCGACCACCGCGGCAACCCGGTCGAGCTGAGGCTCGACATCTACCGCCCCGCCGGTGACACCGCCACCAGCCGCCCGGCGATCGTGTGGATGCACGGGGGCTGGTTCAAGGGCGGCGACGGCGGTGGCGGGATGCCCGACTACGGCGAGGGCGTCGCCCGGCGGGGCTACGTCGGCATCGACGTGGGCTACCGGGTCCGGCCCGACATGGACGTCGAGAACTACCCCGACCTGTACGACGCCATGGTGGACGCCTACGAGGACGCCACGGCGGCGATCGACTGGGTGCGCGGGCACGCGGAGGAGTACGGCATCGATCCGGACGTCATCGCCGCCGGTGGGTTCTCCGCCGGGGCCGTGACGACGACCAACCTCGCCTACATGCCCGGCCAGCTCGGTCCGGCCGCGGGCCAAGAGCGGGGAGCAACGTCGGGCATCGCCGCCGCGCTGCCCTTGGAGGGCTGGTTCGTGCGCCCCGATGATCCGGCCCTGCCCGTGCCGGGGCCCTTCGCGGTCCCCGACCCCGGTGAGCCGCCGGCGATCGTGTTCCACGGCACGGCCGACCGGCTCCTCCCGTTCGGCTCGCCGACCGAGACGTGCCCGATGGCGGCCGAGGCCGGCATCGTGTGCGAGTACGTCGGCTACGAGGGCAGCACCCACGGCGACGTCAGCCGGCGCCGGCGCGAGGTGCTCCACCGGGCCACCCGCTTCCTCGTCGACGAGGTGCTGGCGCCGAGGGGATACTTCGACGTCGCTGTCGACGCGGGCGGGCCCTACGAGGTGGTGGAGGGATCGGCCGTGACCCTGACGGCATCGACGGCCACCGGTGACGGCCTCTCCTACGCCTGGTCCCCCGGCGACCGCCTGGACGACCCCGCGGACCCGGCGCCGAGGTTCATGGGGCAGGACGACGGCCGCGAGGCGCTCACGCTGACCGTCACCAACGAGCACGGGGTCGCGGCAAGCGACACGGCCGCGGTGACGACCGTCAACGGCGCGCCCGCCATCGGTGACCTCGACACCGACACCGACGACCAGGGCCGCGCGCTGACGGTCACCGCGGCCATCACCGATCCGGGACGGGCCGACACGCACCGGGCCGAGATCGACTGGGGCGACGGGACCATCGAGGCGCTGACGGTCACGCAGGGCCCGGGGACGGCGACGGCCGCCGGCACGCACCGCTACGCCGAGCCGGGTGAGCACGCCGTGACCATCCGGGTGGCCGACGACGACGGCGGTGCCGCGACGTGGACCGGGTCGGTGACGGTCGGGTGCTCCGTCGTGGGCACGGACGGCGACGACCGCCTGGTGGGGACCAGCGGCGACGACGTCATCTGCGCCCTGGGCGGTGACGACGTCGTCCGGGCCCGTGGCGGTGACGACGTGGTGTACGGCGGCGCCGGCGACGATCGCCTCCACGGCCAACGCGGCGATGACGTCATGGTCGGCGGACCCGGGCGAGACCGCGCCCTCGGGGGCCCGGGCCGCGACCGGTGCGACGCCGAGGTCTCCCGATCGTGCCGCCGGACGGGCTGACGTGCGCCTCGTACAGTCCCACAACGTGGGGCTCGCCCAGGTGGTCGGGGCAGGGCGGGCTCGAACGCCGGCCGCTCCCCGCATCGGAGCTGGGGACACGAGGGTGGGTGCCGTGGGTAACGCCGCCGGGGAGGACCGGGAGGACCGGGAGGACCGGGAGGCGGAGTTCACCGCCTTCTACGAGCAGCAGGTGCAACGCATCGTGCGGACCGTCGCCCTCGTGGTCCGGGACCCAGCCCTCGCCGAGGACGCGGTTGCCGAGGCGTTCGCCCGGGCGTGGGCGCACTGGCGGCAGGTCCGCACGCACGACCGGCCGGCCGCCTGGGTCACCCGGGTCGCCCTCAACGAGTGCAACAGCCGGTTCCGCCGGCGGCGGGTCGAGCGGCGCAAGGCGCACGCCGTCGCCAGGCCCGACCGGGTCCTCGACCCCGAGCCGCGCGCCAGCCACGTGTGGGCGGCGGTGGCCCGCCTGCCGGAGCAGGAACGCACCTTGATCGCCCTCCGCTACGTCGCCGACCTTCCCCAAGCCCAGATCGCCGAGGTGCTGGGGATGCCGCCGGGGAGCGTTGCCTCGGGGCTGAACCGGAGCCGCCGCCGGCTGGGCATCGACCTGCGCCCCGACGCCGACGAGGAGGTGGTGTGATGGACGAGCACGACCTGACGACGCTCGGCCGTGAGCCGCTCGGCCCTGCGGGCCGGGCGCGCCCCGTCGAGGACGTCCTGCGCCGTGGGCGCGGGCTGCGGCGCCGGGTGGTGGCGGCGCGGGCCGCAGCCGCGGTGGCGGCCGTGGCGTTCGTGGCCGGCGCCGGCGCGCTGGCCACGCGGTCGGGCCCGAAGCCCGACGTCACCATGGGCGGGGGCGAGCGCGAGCTGCCGGTGAAGGTGGAGTTCTGCGATCGACCTGCCGCCGAGCCGGTGCCCGCCGGGGAGCTCGACGGGCTGCGGCTGGTCCCCACAACCCTGCCCGACGGCATCGAGGTGGACGTCGCGCGGCCGGTGCGGCAGGGCATCGGCACCTGCGTGGACGTCGACCCCGCGCTCGTTCTCCGGGCCGACGGCGGGGACCGCACCGTGGAGGCCGAGATCACCTTGGAGGGCCCCTTCGGCGAGCCGTTCCGGGGCACCGACGAGGTGGCGCTGGAGCCCACGCAGCTGCGGGGGCGCGAGGCGGCGCGGACCTACAACCCCACGGCGCCGGGGTCGGATACCGGGTTCACGTGGACGGAGGAGGACGGTGCATCGTGGCTGCTCACCGGCGGTGGCGCGGGTGTCGACGAGGCGACCCTGCGAGGCGTCGCCGAGGCACTCGTGCTGCGGGAGCAGCCGAGCGACGGCGAGCCGGCGGCGGCGCTTCCCGACGACGCGATGCCCGACGGGTTCGAGGTGACGTGGCAGGCGCCGGGACTGCCCGCTGTAGAGGGTCCCTCGCGGCTCGAATGGATCGTGACGACCACGCCCCCGGTGCCGGCCGGCTGCGAGATCAAGATCGTGACCACCGCCCGGCAGGCGCCGCCCGAGAGGCTGTTCGCGGCGTCGTCGGGCGTCGGGGGCTACCACGAGCTCGACGTGCGCGGCCAGGAGGGCTTCGCGATCCAGCAGCACGGGGAGGTGTTCCTCTACTGGCAGGAGGCTTCCGGCGTGGTCGGTTCGCTGCGGTGCGGGGGCGACGTCGACACCGCGGTGCGGGTCGCCGACTCGCTGGTCGAGGTCGAGCCGGACGACCCCCGCATCACGACCGCGGTGCCCGGGTCGCCGGGGTGACTGCACCCGGGCGCTGCGTCAGCTACCCGGCGGAGCCACGTACTCGAAGTGGCCGGCGTCGGGAATCAGCCAGCTGTCGCCCGACGTGAACCCCCAGCGGCGGAAGATCTCGACCAGCCGCGGGTCCTGGACCGATTCCAGCCCGGTCGGGTTGCTGCTGAACCCCATGTCGAAGGCGGCGCCCCAGGCGTGGCGCGACACGCTGTCGCTACCGGCGACGAACCGGGCGTTGAAGCAGCCGTCGTATCCCGCCTGTTGGACCAGCCCCGCCAACCCGACCTTCTCGATCTCCGTCAGCGCCCCCACCAGCGCATCGACGATCCCACGGTGGCAACGCACGGTGCCGAGGATCGGTACCTGGCGGGTGACGATGTTCTCGGCCTGCCATGCAGGATCCTGCTCGAACCCTCCGCCGGCCCCGGCCCGATAGCTGAACTCGCCGAAGCGGGCCTTGATCTGCGCCTGGGGCAGAACGGCATCGGCGTGGCGCAGGTACGGCGTCTCGCCGGGGCCCCGGAAGCGCGCGACGGTCCCGGGACGCAGCGCCGCCCGCAGGTGGTCCTCCAGCCCCGGCCGATCGCCCCGGTAGGCGACCAGCAGGTAGCGGGGCGTGGTGAGGCCCAGGCGCTCGCCCGTGGGGATGTCGACGGCCAGCTCGGCCCCGCCGATGCTGGCGTCCTCCACGATCGCCGACACCACCACGGCCTGGCCGGCGGTCAGCTCGATCACGCCACCGACGGCGAGGCGGCGGAGGTCGGCCGAGGTGCGGCCGAGCACGGCTTCGCCCGGACGCAGTCCGGCGATGGCGGCCCGGTCGGCGATGGGAACGAAGTCGGCATGGCGCGCCGGGTCGACGGCGGCGGCGTCCAGGGGGATGGCCCAACCGGGAGCCAGCGCGTCCACCCGCGCGCCCTCCATGTCGCGGGAGCCCACCAGGTCGACGCCCCCTGCGCGTACCAGCGAGGTGGCACCGACGCTCGAAAAGGCGGCCGCCGCCGGCTCGAGCCCCGGATCGAGCCCGCGGCCGGCACCGCTGCGGCTCCACGCCAGCAGCACCGACGGGACCGGCGCGGGAGGTTGGTCGGTGGTAGGCGGCGACTGCAGTGGGCGAGTCGTCGGGGTCGTCAGCGTCGTCGCCGCGCGCTCCGCCGACGCCCGGCGGGGCGGAGTCGGGTCGGCCGGGTGGGGGCCGGCCGACTGGATCGCCACCATCACCCCGCCGCCCAGCAGGCCGCCGGCCAGGGCCGATCCGATGATCACCACCATTCGCTTCATGCCGGCTCCAGCGCCGCGGCGAGGGTGAGCAGCTCCGGAAGCGTCAGGGTCCGGCTGGACAGGGCATGGCTCGTCCCGCCCTCCACCCACTCGAGCTGGCCGCGTTCGGTGCTGTACCGACCAGCAGCGCCTCGGACCTCGACCCCCACGGCGTCGCCGTCGGCCGGAGGGGTCAGCTGATCGATGTCGCTCTGGACGAGGCCGAAGCCCAGGTCGCCGGCGCCGGCGTAGACCTGGGTGACGGTGCCGTCGGCAATCCGGATCGCCGGTGGGCCGAAGCCGTCGAGGTCCGGCACCACCAGGAGACCGGGAAGGGCGTCGGCGGCTGCGGCCAGGGTCGCTGTGGCGGATTCGTCCCACGACCCCGGCACCCGCAGCCCGGCAACGCCCAGGGCGGCGGCGGCGCCGCGCAGATCGCCGGCGCTGACGCTCCCGCTGACGACGACGTCGAGGCCGTCGCTGTGGAGCGCGATCTTCCGGCCGTCGTCGCTCACGTAACCGACGCCGGCGCCGCCCAGGTCGATCATCCGCACGCTGGTTCCCAGCCCCCCGAACAGTCGGTCGCCCGACCAGTCCCGCGTCGACCGCACGGCCAGCCAGGCGCGGCCGTCGGTCCACGAGTCGACGACGATCGTGGGGCCGCCCGCCCCGGCAATCGTGCCCGAGCGGTAGGACCGGAAGCCTTCGGGCAGGTCGGCCGGGATGGGACTGTCGAGGCCGTCCACCGGTCGGAACCCGGCGTCGATGGTTTCGTCGGGGACCAGCCCGGCAGGCGTGGCGAACGCGTCGTCGGCCACCGGCTCGTTGATGGCCACCGACGTGACCGTGAAGTCCAGGACCGTCTCGCCGGGCAGATCGGTGGTTCCCTGGCCGCTCGCCCACAGGGCCCGATCGGCGCCGTCACCGGCCTGCACGATCACCTCGAGAGGCACCAGATGCTCATCGTCGAGCCAGAGCTCCACGGGATCGCTGGGGTGCACCGCCCGCAGGTCAGCGCCAACGGAGAGGCCGTCGAGGAACGAGGCCAGCTGCGCCGCCGTCACGGCGACGCCCACGGCACGCCGACCGGCGATCGTCCGGGTCCCGAGCCCGGCGGGCGTCGACGCGGTGGGGGTGAAGCTGTCGACCGGATTGATCAGTTCGAGCGGAACCGGCGAGCTCTCGGAGAAGGGCTCACGGCCCCCGACCGAGCGGACCCATCGCCGGGCGCCGTCCGGGCATGTCTCCTGGTCGGGGACGGGGGAGCATGCCCGCGCCGTCGACTGCCACCATCGCTCCCCGTCCACCACCAGCTGCAGGTCGGTATCCCGCGATCCCTGCGCCCACAGGGTGAGGGTGAGCGATTCCGGCGCCTCGTAGACCAGCCGCCCTTGGAGCCGCCGCTCGCCCCCGTCCCCGGAGACACCTCGCTCGACGAGTCGGAAGCTGGCGTCGATCGAGTCGATGCCGGTCTGCGCCGCCAGTACCCGGTCCGGCAGGTCGGCAGCCGCCGGGGACCGGGGTTCCAACCCGAGGCCCACGAATGCTGCCCCCGCAGCTATGCCGGCGATGGCCGCCAGCGCCGCGGCCACCACTCGGGGTCGCCGGGGCCGGGCCGGGGGCATCCGGCGGCTTCGAAGATCACCAACGGCAGGGCGCCTGGACGTCGTCGAGGATCCCAGGTCGGCGAGGACCGCGGGTGCCACGTCGGGAACGGCATCGACCACCTCGAACCGGAGCTCGGCCCGAAGCCGCTCGGCGTGGCGCTCGAACCCGGAGCACTCGACGCACGTGCCGACGTGCTGGTCCAGCTCGCGCACGTCGACGGCGGCGCCGGGCAGCTCGCCATCGAGGCGGAGCGAGATCGCCGCTCGGGCGTCGTCACACCTCACCGGACGCACTCTCCTCGTCGGCGGTCGACCAGCGGTGCAGGCGTGACCGAGCGCTGAACATGCGGCTCTTGACCGTGCCCTCGGGCACGCCAATTACCCGGGCCACCTCGTGATAGCGCAGGCCCAGCACCTCGACCAGCACCACGGCCTCGCGCAGGTCGACCGGCAGGCTCGCCAGGGCCGCCTCGATCTCGGCTCGGGCCTCGGGAGGGGCGACCGACATGCCTGGCGGCGCCACCGACGCCAGCCGGTTGCGCCGCTCGCGTGAGCGCAGCTCGTCGATGCCGGCGTTGCGGGCGATCTGGAACACCCAGGTCGAGAACTTGGCCTCGAACGTGAACGTGGGCAGGCGCCGGAAGACCCGCAAGAACGTCTCCTGGGTGACGTCCTCGGCCGCAGCGGCGTCGGCCAGCAGCCGGCTGAGGAACCGCCACACATGCTGCTGGTAGGCGCGCACGAGCTGCTCGAATGCCGTCAGGTCGCCTGCCGCGGCGGCTCGGATGAGCGCCGGCTCCGGTTCCTCCACGCGCTGCCCCTCTGTCACCGGGCGTGCCCATGCTGATGGGCGGCCGCCTGCCTGTCCATCGCGTGGATCCGCCGCCGCTCACAGCCTGATGTGGACCGGTCGGGGGTCGTCGTCCGATGCCGGCTGGTCGCGCTGGCCGTTGCCCTGACGCACGACCATCCGTGCCTCGTGGGGGCGCCAGCGCCAGGCGAGGCACCACACGACCAGAAGCAAACCGAAGCCCATCAACCAGGCGACGACCTCGCTCGAGACACCGCCGGCGGGATCGGCGCCGGCCCTCCCCGCGGGTGACTTGCCCGCCCCGGCGACCGGCCCGCTCGCCGGCGGTCGGGTGGTGGTGGCGCTCGCCGCCAGCTCCGGCGCTGGCGGGAAGGTGGTCTGCGTGCGCCGATAGCCGGCGCGGCTCTCGGGGGCCGTGAGGCTCCAGTCGTCGATGTCGTCGCATGCCTCCTGACAGTCGGCGCCGCCGGCGCCCGCGGGTGTGGGCGTCAGCAGCATGAGCGAGGAGAGAGCCGCCGCGGCCACCGCCGCGCCGACCCCTGCTCGAACCCGTCGCTCCCCCACGCGCGCCATGACCGGCCTCCTCGTCGCCACCTCATATGACGAACGAGAGGCCCGCTTGGTTCACAGTCAGCCGCTGGTCGACGTCGTCCGATCGGCGGCGTTGAGGTCTACGTCGATGTTGCCGTCGGCGTCGACCGTGACCGGGTATGTCGGCAGCCCCTCTCCATCGGCGGGGAACCCGCGGCCGTCGCACTCGCCGCTGACCTCCCGCGAGGAGTCCAGCAGTCGGAACACCTCGTCGTCGGCGTCCCACTGGAGCGTGCACTCGCGCGACACACCGGGTGGCCGGGCCGCGAACGCGATCCAGCCCTCCTCGGGATCGTCCCCGAAGTGCTGCAGGTAGATGTCCCGATCGCCGCCGGCCGTGTCCGGGTAGAGGATCGGTCCGTGCTCGGCGATGTCCCTGGCGGCGTCCTCGGCATCGTGCTCGGCGAACGTGTCCGACCCCAATCGCACGTCCACGGTGCCCCGATTGGCGAGCACCGCCAGCGCCGCCGCGACCGCGATGGCCACCACCACCCCACCGGCCGCCACCGCCAGCGCCCGCCCGGTGTGCCCCTGCGACCGCGCGACCGGGCTCATTGGCGCACCCTCCGGGATGCGCCAATGAGCTGACCGCCGCTTCGCGGCGAGGGCACTGTGTTTCTGGTTCGCTCGCTTCGCTCGCTCACAACGACCCAAGCAGGACGGGCTTGGGGCGGGTCGGGGACATGCCCGTAGTATCGCTAGCCGGCATCGCCGACTTCGAACCCAGCGCCCCGTCCATCGCGGGCCACATCATGGGAGGCCAGGCCCTTGGACCTCTACGAGTACCAAGGCAAGCAATTCTTCGCCCGCTATGGCATACCGGTGAGTCCGGGCGAGGCCGTCACCAGTGTCGACGAGGCCGTGGCGGCCGCCGACCGCATCGGCTACCCGGTCGTGATCAAGGCGCAGGTGCAGGTCGGCGGGCGCGGCAAGGCCGGCGGGATCAAGCTGGCCAACGACGCCGAGGCGACCCGTACCCACGCCGGCAACATCCTGGGCATGGACATCAAGGGCCACACGGTCGAGATCCTGTGGGTCGAGCGGGCTTCCGACATCGCCGAGGAGTACTACGCCAGCTTCACGCTCGACCGCTCCGCGAAGAAGCACCTCGGCATGCTCTCGGCCCGGGGCGGTGTCGACATCGAGGCCGTCGCGGCCGAGGCCCCCGACGCCATCGCCAAGATCTGGGTCGATCCCGTCGACGGCCTCACCGAGGAGCAGGCAAAGGCCTGGGTGGCGGCCGCCAAGCTCAACCCCGAGGCCACCGGTGGAGCCGTCGACATCCTCCTGCAGCTCTACAACGCCTACGTCGAGGGTGACGCCGACCTGGTGGAGATCAACCCGCTGATACTGAAGCCGACGGGCGAGGTGCACGCGCTCGACGCCAAGGTCACGCTGGACGGCAACTCCGAGTTCCGGCACCCCGACTACGCGGCGTACGACTCCACCCAGGTGCGTGACGAACGCGAGCAGGCGGCGCACGACAGGGGCCTGCAGTACGTCGGGCTCGACGGGTACGTGGGCGTGATCGCCAACGGCGCCGGACTGGCCATGTCGACCGTCGACATCGTCAACCAGGTCGGCGGCGAGCCGTCCAACTTCCTCGACATCGGCGGGGGAGCCTCCGCCGAGGTGATGACCGGCGCCCTCGAGGTCATCACCAACGACCCGAGCGTCCGCTCGATCTTCATCAACATCTTCGGCGGCATCACCAAGGGCGAGGAGGTGGCCAACGGCATCGTGGCCGCCCTCGGCCGGGTGGACATCGATCAGCCGATCGTGATCCGCCTCGACGGCACCAACGCCGACCTCGGCCGGCAGATCCTCGAACCGCACCTGTCCGACAAGCTCCAGATGCAGCCCACCATGGTCGACGCCGCCCGCACCGCCGTCGCCCTGGCCGGCGCCGGCGCCGGCGGAAAGTGAGGTCGGGAGCCGATGAGCGTCTTTGTCGACGAGGGGACGAAGGTCGCCTACCAGGGGCTCACCGGGAGCCAGGGCCGCTTCTACGGGCTGCTCAACCGCGAGTACGGCACCCAGGTCGTGGCGGGTACCAACCCGCGCAAGGCGGGCAGCGACGTCGACGGCATCCCCGTCTACGCCACCGTGGCCGACGCCGTCGGGGCCACCGGCGCCACTGCCAGCTGCATCTTCATCCCCGCCCCCGGCGTGCGGGACGCAGTGATCGAGGCCGCCGAGGGTGGCGTCACGTTCATCGTCTGCATCACCGAGGGCGTGCCCGCCCACGACGAGGCCTGGTTCTACAACAAGCTCAGGCGCGACTTCCCCAACGTGCGGCTGCTCGGACCCAACTGCCCGGGAATCATCAGTCCCGGCAAGGCCAACATCGGCATCACCGCCGGGCACATCGCCAAGGCCCCGGAACCGGGTGAGACGGCGGTCGGCATCGTCAGCCGCTCCGGCACGCTCACCTACCAGGCGCTCTACGAGTTGAAGCTCAACGACATCGGGGTGTCGACCTGCGTCGGGATCGGCGGCGACCCGGTGCCGGGCACGTCGTTCATCGACTGCCTCGAGGCCTTCGAGGCCGACCCCGAAACCCATGCGGTGATGATGATCGGCGAGATCGGTGGCTCCGCCGAGGAGGAGGCGGCCGAGTTCATCGCCTCGAAGATGACCAAGCCGGTCGTGGCCTACATCGCCGGCGTGACCGCGCCCCCGGGGAAGAAGATGGGCCACGCCGGCGCGATCGTCTCGGGCGGCAAGGGCACCGCCCAGGCCAAGATGGACGCGCTGGGCGACGCCGGCGCCAAGGTCGGTCTCAATCCCACCGAGGCGGGCCAGCTCATGGTCGAGGTGGTCCGCGACCTGGGGTGACGACCTCACCCCAGCTTGCGACCGGCGGCGATCTTCACCGAGACCGGCAGCTCGAGCTCGCCGCCGTCGTGGTAGTCGGCGACCATACGGTCGAACGCCCGGCGGATGCTGCGTTGCATGTCCGGGGTCTGGCCCCGAACCTGCGCCGAGGCCCGCACGGTGCCGTCGAGCATCGCGTCCCAGAAGGCGTCGGCGGACGGCATCCGATGGGTGAAGGCGAGGGTGGTCACGGCGACGTCGACCAGCCCGGCGTCGCTCAGCAGGTCGGCGAACGCGGCGTCGTCGGCGTAGCGGAAGAACGGCGGGCCGGGCGGAACCCCCTCGGCCATGGGTGCGCCCGCTTGGGCGACGGCCAGGAACAGCGATCCGGGGAACGGCGTGCGTTCGGGTTGGTCCCATGTCGACAGGGCGACCCTCCCGTCGTCGACCAGCACCCGCGTCAGCTCCGCCGCGACACGCGGATGGTCGGCGAGGTGGGGCACGAGGAAGTTGGCCACCACGGCGTCGAAGGACGCATCCGGCAGCGACAGCCGGTGCGCGTCGCCCTGACGAAACTCGAGCTCGGGCTGGAGTCGCCGAGCCAGGTCGATGCAGCCGGCCGAGACGTCCACGCCGAGCACCGACGCGCCCCGAGCCGCCGCCCGGGCGGCCACGTAGCCGGGCCCGGTGCCGACGTCGAGAACCCGGGAGCCGCGGCCGACGCCGGCGGCATCGAGCAGCGCCTCGGCGGTCCTCGCGGTCAGCGAACCGAAGCGGCGGTCGTACTCGTCGGCGACCTTCGAGTAGCCGTTGGCCTCGAACTCGACGAAGGCGGCGATGTCGATCTCGGTGGACATGGGCCGAACGTACGACGGGCGCCTGGTCCGGTCATCGGAGGATCTGCCTAAGTTGGGCCGCCGACCTGCCCATCTTGGTTCGTGAACCCTCGGGCCCTGGCCAACGAGGCGGCCTCGACGCGGTTGGCGGCACCGAGCCGGGCGAGCACGGCGGACACGTGGTGATCGACGGTGCGACGGGATATGACCAGCTGAGCGGCGATATCGGCATTGGTCCATCCTTCGGCCACCAGGCGTAGGACCTCGACCTGCCGCGACGTCAGACCGCCCGGGTTCGCTCTTGTGCTGGGTCGCGGCCCGCGCGGGATCCCGCGGGCGCCCAGGGCGCGGAGCCGTGACCGGACACGACTTGCGGCCGCACGGGCGTCCATACCGTCGAAGGTCTCCAGCGCCGAGCGCAGCATCCGCTCGTTCCCGGAGAGCGCCGCCACGAGACCGGCCTGGTAGCGGGACCGACGAACGCGCCACCAGTCGGCGGCCTCGTCCCACCTTCCCGACAATGCGAGCCGATAGGGGTCGGCCGGGACCGTCCGGAGGTCGGGGCACCTTCCCGTCGGGGCGAGCCACAACGCCAGGGCGCCCACCCACCACGGGTGGGCCCGATCGTCGGCCAGTCGAAGCACGTCGTCCAGCTCGTCGCCTGCCACCGGCGCGTCGCCGCTGATCCAGGCCAGCTCGGCCCGCGCCACCGCACACGGGGCGAGCCGGATGAGGTCCCCCGTCGCCACCGCCATCTCCCAGGCTTGGTCGAGCGTCGCTCCTGCCTCCGGGTCGCC
>DASSDL010000163.1:0-3097 GCA_035697145.1 Acidimicrobiales bacterium | reverse complement strand
CCGATGGGCGTCGGCGACGGCGTCGGCCGCCTGCTTGCGGACCTTGGCCAGCTCGGCCTGCAGTCGGGCGACCTCGGTCTCCAGGGCCAGGAC
Source organism: Acidimicrobiales bacterium (assembly GCA_035697145.1). Classification (GTDB taxonomy): domain Bacteria; phylum Actinomycetota; class Acidimicrobiia; order Acidimicrobiales; family VFJN01; genus DASQUK01. The sequence goes on along the minus strand of DASSDL010000163.1, from coordinate 3,004 downwards.
GCGCTCGACACCCGCCAGGTTGAGCCCGTCGTTCGTGAGCTCCTGGATGCGGCGGAGCAGCTCGATGTCGGCCTCGCTGTAACGGCGGCTGCCGCCGATGGTGCGGGCGGGATCGACCAGTCCCTTGCGCTCGTAGATGCGCAGGGTCTGCGGGTGCACGCCGGCCAGCTCGGCCGCCACCGAGATCACGTACACCGCCCGGGTGTGCTCGCGGGGATCCGGTATCCGTCGGGTGCTCACTTGACCTCCTCCACCCCGAGATGAGCCCGGGGCGAGGCGCCGTTGGCGGCCGCCAGTGCCTCGACGGCCCGGCGCTCCTCTGCGCTGAGCTTCTGCGGCACCGCCACCTCGACCGTGACGAGCATGTCGCCGGTCTTGCGGCGGGCCGCCACGCCCTTGCCCCGCACGCGGAAGGTGCGACCCGAGCGGGTGCCTGCCGGGATGCGCACCTTCACCGGGCCGCCGTCGAGCGTGGGTACCGCCACGTCGGCCCCCAGCGCCGCCTCGGGGAAGGTGATCGGCACGGTGATGGTCAGGTCGTTGCCGCGCCGCCCGAACAGGGGATGCGGCTTCACCCGTACGGTGACGTAGAGGTCGCCCGCCGGTCCGCCGTTGCGGCCCGGTCCGCCCCGACCACGCAGCCGGATGCGCTGGCCGTCGCCGACCCCAGCAGGGATCCGTACCTTGACCTCGCGGGGCCGATGCTCGACGCCGGTGCCCCGGCACGTGGGGCAGGGCTCGTCGATCATGTAGCCGCGGCCGGCGCACTCCGGGCACGGCGACGAGAAGCTGAAAAAGCCCTGGTTGTCGTCCACCACGCCGCGGCCGTCACAGATCGGACAGGTCCGCGGGGTGGTGCCCGGGCGCGCGCCGGTGCCGTGGCAGGTCGAGCAGGCCGCCTCGCTCGTCAGATGAACGGTGGTGGTCAGCCCGTGCACCGCGTCCTCGAAGGCCAGGTGCAGCTCGGACTCCAGGTCCTGCCCACGGTGCGGCCCCGTGCCCCGGACCCCACCGGCCCCCGCCGCGCCACCACGGCGACGGCCGCGCCCGAACAGCCCACCGAGGACGTCGCCCAGGTCGCCGATGTCGTCGACGCGGAAGCCCCCGGCTCCAGGGCCGCCCGCGCCCGCCCCACCGAACATGCCGCCCACGGGACCAAGCTTGCGGACCTCGTCGTACTCCTTGCGCTTCTCGGCGTCGCCCACCACGTCGTAGGCCGCCGATACCTCCTTGAAACGCTCCTCCGCCGCCTGGTCGTCGGGGTTGGCGTCGGGATGGTACTGCCGCGACAGCTTGCGGTACGCGCTGCGGATGTCCTTCTGGGAGGCTGTGTCGCTCACCCCAAGGACTCGGTAGTAGTCCTTCTCGAACCACTCACGCTGCGGCGCCATAGGTCGTCCGCCCTGTCAGTCAGTGACCTTGACCATCGCCGGACGCAGCACCCGGCCGCGCCAGCGGTAGCCAGCCCTCAGCACCTCGGAAACCACCTGGTCGCCACCCTCGCCGGGGTCGTGCAGGACGGCCTCGGCCTCGGCCGGGTCGAACGGCGCACCCTTGGGATCGATGCGCTCGAGGCCTTCCTTGCCGAGCGCGCCGTACAACGCCGCCAGCACCGGTTCGACTTCGCTGGCACCGTGGGCCAGGGCGGCGTCACAGGCGTCGAGGACAGGTAGCAGCTTCTCGACGAAGCTGCCCAGCGCCCGCACGACGGCGTCGTCCTGTCGCTTCTGCGCCTGCTTGCGATAGTTCTCGAAGTCGGCTCGGGCCCGCCGGTAGGCGTCGAGGTACTGCTCGCGCTCGGCCAGCAGGAGGTCGAGGTCGACCTCCAGCGCATCGGCCGCCGCCTGCAGGTCGTCGGTCACCTCGACGCTGTCGTCGGCGGCATCGAGCACGTCGTCTGCACTCGCGGGCGAACCCGCCTCGCCGGGGGCCTCCGCCGCGTCGTCTTCGCCTCCCGTAGGCGGGGTCGGCTCGGCCTCGGGTGCCTCGGGCGTGACCTCGGCCGACGCTCGCTCCTCGGGCGTTGGCCTCTCGGTCACGATGAGCTGCCCTCCTCGTCGTCGACGATCTCGGCGTCGACCACGTCGTCGTCCGACGGCTGATCGGTGGCCCCTGTGGAGCCACCGGTGGCACCCGCCGCCGCACCCTCCTGCGACGCAGCCTCGTACAGCTTCTGCGTGAAGCTCTGGCTGGCGGCCATCAGGGCATCGGTGGCGTTGCGGATCGCGTCGGTGTCGCTGCCGCCGAGGGCCGCCTTGAGGTCGCCGAGCTTGTCCTCGACCGCCGACTTCTCGTCGCCCGAGAGCTTGTCGCCCTGCTCCTTGAGCAGCTTCTCGGTCTGGTACACGAGGGTGTCGGCCTGGTTGCGCACCTCGGCCTCGTCGCGGCGCCGGCGATCCTCCTCGGCATGGGCTTCGGCGTCCTTGACCATGCGCTCGATGTCGTCCCGGGCCAGCGACGACTGGCCGGTGATGGTCATCGACTGCTCCTTGCCCGTGGCCCGGTCCTTGGCGGCCACGTGCACGATGCCGTTGGCGTCGATGTCGAAGGTCACCTCGATCTGCGGAACGCCGCGGGGTGCCGGGGGCAGGTCGACGAGCTGGAACTTGCCGAGCGTCTTGTTGAACTGCGCCATCTCGCGCTCGCCCTGCAGCACGTGGATCTCCACCGATGGCTGCATGTCCTCCGCGGTGGTGAACACCTCGGTGCGCCGGGTGGGGATGGTGGTGTTGCGCTCGATGAGCTTGGTCATCACGCCACCCTTGGTCTCGATGCCGAGCGACAGCGGCGTGACGTCGAGGAGCAGCACGTCCTTGACCTCACCCTTGAGCACGCCCGCCTGGATGGCGGCGCCGACGGCCACGACCTCGTCGGGGTTGACGCCCTTGTGGGGCTCCTTGCCCGTGAGCTCGACGAGCAGGTCGTGCACGGCGGGCATGCGGGTCGAGCCGCCGACCATGATCACGTGGTCGATGTCGTCCTTGGTGAGGCCGGCGTCCTTGAT
>DASSDL010000162.1:0-2389 GCA_035697145.1 Acidimicrobiales bacterium | reverse complement strand
GACGAACACGTCGCCGTCGCGCTCGACGGCCTGGGTGGCCTCCTCGACGAGCTGGCCATCGCCGCCAAACCAGACGGCTACGCCCAGCTGCTGGCGTGGGCCGACGAGCACGGCGCCGTCGCAGCGTTCGGTGTTGAAGGCACCGGCTCCTATGGCAGCGGCCTGGCCCGCTTCCTGCGTCGCCACGGCCGCAAGGTCGTCGAGGTGAGCCGCCCGCCCCGCAAAGGCGAGCGCCCTTCAGCGGCTGCAACCCGCGGTCAGCCACCGGGCCACGGGAACCCATCAGCCCAGATCGTAGACCCACCCCAAACAATGAAAACTTGTTACCGGCTGCGCGTGGCTGCCCGCCCGATATGGCGTTTCGTCGGGCCTTCGATGCTGATGGCCCCCCAGCACGCGTTTGAACGCGGCGCTCGGGCACGACGTGCACGCCGCCGGCGCAGGGAGTACCAGATCGGGTTAGCTGGGCCGCGGCACGACGAGGGCCGTGCCGACGATCGTGACGTCGTTTCCCCCTGGGTCCTCGAAGCTGGCCTCGAAGGTGCACGTGACCGCGCTTGACGGCACCGGGGCGGGCTTGACGTTGTCGAACTCCTCGACGACGACCCCGTTGACCGTAACGGTGCCGGTGGTGCGGTACGGGATGGACACGGGCGATTGCGGTCCGAAAGCCGGCGTGAACGCGCCGTTCCCTGGGGGCGTGACAACGTTGAAGGTCCCGAGTCCGGGACACGTCACAGAGAACTGGTTTCCCTTCTTGGGAGCCGCGGTCGCCATCGGTGCCGCCAGGAGCATTGCCGCTGCGGCGACACCACCCGCGACGGCGATCCTGCTTCTCTTCGTCATTGGTCCTCCTCCGGGGGCAGCGCGTCTGATGCGGCGTGTTGGGTCGCTGACCACGCGCCGTTCGGACGCCTTGAGGTGACGGAGCACCCGCCAACAGGTCCGCCTTTGAGCCTGCTGCGCCGACCGTAGGCCCGTGGCGTCGTTCACACAAGGAGTGTCGGCGTTGGAGGACGGGTGGATCGACACCGACACCGGCGCCACCGACCCGCCCCAGATCAGCCGAGCGGCACCGTCAGCCGTCACCGGGATGCCGACGTTCTAGCCGGGCTCCTCGCCGTGGTGCCGGCGGATGTTCGACCAAACGTGGTCGGGGACGCCGTAGAACTGGGCCCAGGCATCGAGGGTCAGGCCGAGCTGGCCGGCGAGCGGGGTGGCGACGTCGAGGGGGACACCGGCCTCGTCGACGAGGCGGACGGTCACGGCTCGAGCAGGGCCGGTTCGAGACGGTCGAGGCGGCGCAGGTCGGGATCGATGACGTGTGGGTGTCCCGGTGACGCCAAGGCGTCCGGGTCGTACGGTCGTCCTGCGCCCGGTCGCGGTGTCCCCGCACGCCCGCCGCGCCCCGGCCGGCTGCACCCCACCGCCTCTTGGCCCACGGGTCGGGGGGAGGTGGCGCGACCGGCGGCGGTCGTGCCAGAAGCTGGTGATCAGCTCGTGCTACGTGGGCGTGGGCGCTGGCGGCGGAGGGGTCGGCGGCGTGGGCACTGGTTCCCCGGACTCGTCAGGGACGACGTCGCGCCGGCGGGCGCGGCTGCCCGCCACGGCGATCGCACCCAGGCCCACGACGATCGCGGCCAGCGACACCAGCCAGCCCAGGACGGGGACGAGCGCGACCAGCCGGAGGATGCCCCAGCCCACCAGGAAGGCGAGGATCGGTGAGGCCCGACTGGCGACGCGGCGGCCGAGGATCCACGCCCCGGCCGTGTACCCGATGCCGTAGATCAGTCCGAGTGCGAGCAGCAAACCGATCCCGAGGGGAAGCCCGACGAGGCTGACCATGGCAATGGCGGCGAGGATGGGCAGACCGATCAACAGGACCAGTCCCCACAGGATCACCGGCCCGATGCCGCGGGCGGCGGCAGCGTCGACCGCGGCAGCGGCGCGGGGCGCGAGCAGGCCCAGCAGGAGACCCAGGATCAGGCTCGAGACGGTGAACGCCAGCCACAGGGCGAGCCAGCCCACCACCGCATTGCTCCATGCGCGCGGGTTCCAGCGCTCCCACGACCCATCGAGTCGGCCGTCGCCCTCCACGACCGGCCGATGCCGCGACACGACGTCGCCCTCGATCCGCCCGCCGTCCGCGACGGTAACCGTGCCGTCGACGGCGACGACATCCTCACGGGCGGTGCCCCTGACGAGGACGTCGCCGTTGAAGGCGACGAGCGCATCGCTCACCGTGCCATCGACGACCACGGGACCGTCGAAGATGATGACGTTGTCGACCGTCTCGCCCGCTCGGACTTCGGCCCGACCGGTCAGCACGACAATGTTGTCAGGCTCCTCTTCGGCCTGCGCACTGGCCGCCGGCGCGGCTGCCGTGAGG
>DASSDL010000161.1:0-13730 GCA_035697145.1 Acidimicrobiales bacterium | reverse complement strand
CCTGGTGGTTGCCTGTGCTCTAGCTGCGTTCGCGTCCGGACGCTCCCGAACTGTCGTCGCGCGTCCAGCGCATGAGCCGGTGCGCGTCGTGAGTCTGCCGCAAACCGCGCTCGTTGTCCTCACCTGCGTAGGTGACCATCCAGGGTGAATTGATGATCCGCCCTGGGCGGGGCCCCGGCCCGACCCACCACCGGGGCTAGCGGTGCAGGTTGTGGCGTTGGCGGTCCAGCCAGCCCAGGAGGACGGCCACCGCCCGGGGGTCGTGGCGCAGCTCGTGGCCGGCCCCGTTGATGAGCCGCAGCTCGGCCGAACCGTGGGCGTCGGCCACGACCCGGGCGTCGAACGAGGGAACTGCCTCGTCCTCACTGCCGTGGACCACCAGCAGCGGACGGGGCGCGTACTGCGACGCGCACGCCACGGCCCGAACCTCCTTGAGCTCCCGCGCCCAGGTGTCGAACGCGGGCGGGAACGCTGGATCGGTGATCACGCCCACCTCGCGACCGTGCTCGAGCAGCCGACGAGGATGCCCGGCCCAGTCGTCGAAGTCGCCGGGCGCCCCCACGGCCGCCACCCCCTTGACCCGGGGGTCTCGAGCGCCCGCGCACACCGAGAGCGCCCCGCCGGTGCCGAACCCGGCCAGCCAGATCCCCAGGGGCCGGAGCTCGCGTTGGGCGTAGGACAGCGCGGCGCCGATGTCGTCGAGCCAACCGACCAGCGAGAACTGGCCCTCCGAGTCGCCGCAGCCGCGAAATGCGAAGGCGAGCGCCGCCCAGCCCATCTCGGTGGCGATGCGGTCGGCCAGATCCGGAGTCGTGACCCCGGACTCGGTGGCCGACGGATAGCCGTGACACAGCACGACCGCCGGCGGCGGCCCGCTCGGCCGCCCCGGCGGCCGCGCGACGTGGGCGGCCAGCTTCAAGCCGCTCGAGACGATGCGCTCGTCCATGGTCACGACGCGCGCAGGTTCACTGCCGTCAAGCCGCGGCGCTCCCGGCCTCGTCGTCGACGCCGGCGGCCTGGCGGGCGCGCCGACACGTGCGACATAGCCGGTAGCACCGGTTGCGCGCCTCGGGCAGCGTGTCGGGGCCGAAGCAGGTGAACGCCTCGGCCTCGACGAGCTCGGCGATGGCTCCCACATGGTCCTCGGGGACGTAGTCGATGTCGTGGACGACCTGCCTGCGCTTGTCGCCGAGGAACCGATAGTGCTCGAACCGGCCGAGACGCTCCATTGCCGGACCGTACACCGGGAGCACGAATTGGCCGTAGTTCCGGCAGACTCGCAGCGGCCATGACAGCCGTCGACGTCTCCCCCGAGCCCGCCCCAGCCGAGCGCTCGCTGCTGCGGCGTGGGATCGGCCTGCTGTGGGCCAGCGTGCGCGTGCACCCGCGGCCATTCGTGGTGTCGGTCGTCGGATCCGTGTTGTACGGCTCGATGGCGGTTGCCGGGTCGTTGCTGCTCGGCGAGGTGACGGACAGGGTCATCATCCCGGGGTTCGACGAGGGCGTGTCGGGGGCCACGATCGCCGCCGCCGTCGGGGCCATCCTCGGCGTGGCGGTGCTCAGATCGGCCGGCGTGGTGCTCCGCCGCTATTTCGGCAACATGACGGCACGGGGCATGCACCGCACCTGGTTCCGGCGCATCACCGACACGTACCTGCGGGTGCCCCTCCAGTACTTCGGGTCCCACCCCACCGGCCAGCTCTTGGCCCACGCCGACGCCGATGTCGAACGGGCCATCATGGTGATGATGCCCCTGCCGTTGTCGCTGGGGGTCGTGGTGCTGATCGGGCTGTCGATCGTGAGCCTCGCCCTGATCGACCCGCTGCTGATGCTGGTGGGGCTGGCGCTGTTCCCCGCGCTGGCGATCCTCAACCAGATCTACAGCCGCCGGGTGGAGGCCCCGGCCAGCCGCACACAGGCACGCTTGGGCGAGGTGTCGAGCGTGGCGCACGAGTCGTTCGAGGGCGCGCTCCTGGTGAAGACCCTGGGCCTCGAGGCCCGCGAGGTCGAACGCCTGGCGGGCGCCGCCCGCGAGCTGCGCACAGCCCGGCTGGCGGTGGGCCGCCTACGGGCCACGTTCGAGCCGGTGCTCGACGCCCTCCCCAACCTCGGGACGATCGCCCTGCTCGCCCTGGGTGCCTGGCGGGTAGCCGAGGGCGTGATCAGCACCGGACAGCTGGTCCAGGCGATGGCGCTGTTCACGATCCTCACGTTCCCCATGCGAGTGGTGGGGTTCCTGCTGGAGGAGATGCCCCGGGCAGTCGTCGCCGCGGACCGCATCGCCGGAGTTCTCGCCTCCCCGACGCGCCCCACCCCCGCCGAGGGGACCGGTGCACCGCTGCCGCACGGACCGCTCGCCGTCGACGTGCGCGCGCTGCGCTTCGCCTATTCACCGGACGCCGATCCGGTCCTGGCCGGTGTCGACCTCGCCTTGGCGCCCGGCGAGGTGGTGGCCCTGGTGGGCGCCACCGGATCGGGAAAGTCGACGCTGTGTCACCTGCTCGCCCACATCTATCAGCCGACCGGTGGCTCGGTGCGGCTGGGCGGTGTGGACCTGGCCACCGCCGAACCGGCCTCGCTGCGCTCGGAGGTGGCGCTGGTGTTCCAGGAGGCGTTCGTGTTCGCCGACACCGTCCGCGAGAACCTGGCGCTCGGCCTGGACGCCGCCGACGACGACCTGCGCTGGGCACTCGACGCCGCCCGGGCCCGGCGCTTCGTCGAGCGCCTGCCCCTCGGCCTCGACCAGCCGCTGGGAGAGCGGGGCGTCACCCTATCGGGGGGCCAGCGTCAGCGCCTGGCACTGGCGCGGGCTCTGCTGCGCCGCCCCGGCCTGCTGATGCTCGACGACGCCACCTCGGCGGTGGATCCCACCATCGAGCGCCAGATCCTCGACGGACTCCCCGACTCGCTGCACGCCACCACGCTGGTCGTGGCCCATCGGGTGTCGACGATCGCGCTGGCCGACCGCGTCCTGTTCCTCGACGGGGGCCACATCGCCGCCAGCGGCACCCATCAGGAGCTACTCGGCTCCGTATCCGCCTACGCCTCCCTGGCGCGGGCCTACGAGCAGGACGCGGCGTGACCGTCGACGAGCGCGACAGCCCGGTCGCGGTGCCGGACCCGCACGACGCCGCGGTCGGCATGCTGGCCGAGACGGCGCCACCCGGGTCGAGCGACGAGGAACGACCCCACCCGTCGCCGACGCCCGAAGAGGCTCACGTCCTCGATGCCGGGGCGCTCGCGGTCCTGCGCCGGGGGGTGGCGGCCACGCCGGAGCTGCGTCAGGGCATCTACTTCACCGCCCTGATGGCTCTCGCCACCGCCGCCGGCAAGCTGGCGGTGCCGATCCTCATCCAGCAGATCCTCGACCGCGGTCTACCGGCCGGTGCGGCGTTCCGCCCCGGCTTCGTCTATCCCGCGTGCGCCCTCACCGCCGCCGCCGTGGTGCTGCTCTACCTGGTCAATCGCGCCACCTACCTGCGCCTCGTGCGGGCGTCGGAGAACAGCCTGCTCGGGTTGCGGGTGCGCGCCTTCGACCACATCCACCGGCTGTCGATGGCCGAGCACAACGAGCAGCGCCGGGGAGCCCTGGTCGCCCGGGTCACCAGCGACATCGAGACCCTGGCCCAGTTCATGGAGTGGGGGGCGGTGGCTTGGATCGTCGACAGCTTCCTCATCGTCGCCACCCTCGGCGTGATGGCCATCTACGACTGGCACCTGACCCTCATCGCCATCGCCTCGTTCGTGCCGGTGGTCCTGCTGCTGCCGGTGTTGCAGCGCCGCCAGCTCGCCGCGCAGGACCGCGTGCGCACGAGCGTGGGCGAGTCGCTGTCGGAGGTATCGGAAACCGTGACCGGCGCCGCCGTGATCCAGGCCTACGGGCTGGAGGAGCGCAGCCGGTCCCGTCTGCGTGCGGCCATCAACCGCCAGTACCGCGCCTACATCGACGCCGCCCGCTACTTCGCGCTCATGTTCCCGCTGGGCGACCTGTTCGGGTCGGTGGCCCTGGCGGGGGTGGTCGCGGCCGGTGTCGCCTACGGGCCCGGGTGGGGGCTGGGTGTCGGCGAGGTCGTGGCTTTCGTCTTCCTCATCGGGCTGCTGCTCAACCCGATCGCCGAGCTGTCTGAGATCCTCGACCAGACCCAGATCGCCATCGCCGGCTGGCGCAAGGTGCTGGGGGTGCTGGCCACGCCGATCGACCTGCCGGAGCCGGAGCCGGGCCTGCCGCTCCCCCACGGTGCGCTGGAGGTCGAGGTGGCAGATCTGGGGTTCGCCTACCGCGACGGGGTGCCAGTGCTGCACGACGTCGAGGTCCGGGTGCCGGCCGGAAGCTCAGTGGCGGTGGTGGGTGAGACCGGATCGGGCAAGACGACCTTCGCCAAGCTCCTGTGCCGCCTGGCCGACCCGTCGACAGGGGAGGTGCGGCTCGGGGGCGTGGACCTGCGCGCCGTCCGCCCCGACGAGCGGCGGCGAGCGGTGCGGCTCGTGCCCCAGGACGGCTTCCTGTTCGACGCCAGCCTGGCCGAGAACGTGCGTGTCGGACGCGTCGGGTCGGGCGACGACGAGGTGCGGGAGGCGTTCGCGGAGTTGGGTCTGGGCTGGTGGCTCGACGAGCTGCCGCTGGGCCTGGACACGCCCGTGGGCGAGCGCGGCGGCAGCCTCTCGGTCGGCGAGCGCCAGTTGGTGGCGTTGGCGCGGGCCCAGCTCGGCGACCCGGGCCTGTTGGTGCTCGACGAAGCCACCAGCGCCGTCGACCCCGAGACCGAGCGGGCGCTCACCCAGGCCCTGGCCCGGCTGGCCGAGGGCCGGACGATGGTGTCGATCGCCCACCGGCTGTCGACGGCCGAGGCGGCCGACCTGGTGCTGGTGTTCGACCAGGGACGGATCGTGGAGCGCGGCAGCCACCCCGATCTCGTAGCCGCCGGCGGAACCTATGCCGGGCTCTACGAGAGCTGGCTGGGAAACACCCGCACCGACGGAGATGGTGGCGGCGAGACCTGACCGACGCGAGCCGGGTCACCCGCCCTGGCCGTTGCCGGGGGGCGGCGGCGGGGCCGCCCGGGGCCCGACGGCCCCGATGCTCGCCAAGTAACCGTGCAACGAGTCGATCACGTGGTAGACGTCCTGGTCGGTGACGTCGAGGCCCGCCGCCTCGGCCCGGCCGAGCACGACCGCCACGGCGTCGTCGTCGGCCAGCACCACGTCGGGCGTCGCTCCCCCTTCGAGCCGGATCTCCTGGCCGGGAGCGGCCAGGACCCCTTGGGCCTCGAGGTGCTCGATCTCAGCCCGGATCAACGTCCGCACCTCGTCGTAGGTCAACCGGGCCTGGGCCTCCGCCGGCAGGTCGTCGGCTACGTGGCCCACGGCTTCGTCCAGGTCGAAGATCGTCGGAGGCGGCTGGTGGCCGAGACGGAACGCCTCGCGCCCCACCGTGACCGCGGCAATGGCGAACACGGCGATGGCCGCGAGCACGGCGAAGAGCCAGACCATGCCCGGGCGTTGGCCTAGATGCCGAGCCGCTGGGCGAGGAGCTCGCGGTGATAGGTGGGGTCGCCGAAGAGCAGCTCGGAGGACTTGGCGCGCTTGAAATAGAGGTGTGCCGGGTGCTCCCAGGTGAAGCCGATGCCGCCGTGGATCTGGATGTTCTCGGCGGCCGAGTGGAAGTAGGCCTCCGAGCAGTAGGCCTTTGCCAGGCAGGCGACCTCGGGCAGCTCGTCGTTGAGCTCGGCGGCGCACCAGGCGGCGTAGTAGGCGGCCGACTTTGCCGACTCGACCTCGAGCAGCATGTCGGCGCACTTGTGCTTGATGGCCTGGAAGGAGCCGATGGGGCGGCCGAACTGCACGCGGTTCTTGGCGTATTCGACCGACATGTCCAGCACCTTCTGGGCGCCGCCGACCTGCTCGGCGGCCAACCCGACGGCTGCGAGGTCGAGCACTCGATCGAGCACCTGCCAGCCCTTGCCCTCCTCACCGAGGAGCGTGCCCGGGACGCCGGCCAGCTCGAGCTTGGCCTGCTTGCGGGTCTGGTCCATGGTGGACAGCGCGGTGCGGGTGAGGCCATCGGCGTCGCCGTCGATCGTGAACAGCGAGACGCCGTTCGCCGTGCGGGCGGCGACGATCAAGAGGTTGGCCACATGGCCGTCGAGCACGAACATCTTCGTGCCGTCGATGCGCCAACCGTCGCCGTCCTGCGAGGCGGTCGCCTCGATGCCCGACTCGTCCCACTTGCCGTTCGGCTCGGTGAAGGCCAGCGTGGCGATGGTGTCGCCAGACGCGATGCCGGGCAGGTGGGCCTTGCGGGCCGCCTCGTCGCCGGAGTGCAGGAGCGTGTTGGCGGCGAGCACCACGGTGGCGTAGTAGGGGGCGCAGAGCAGTGCCCGACCCATCTCCTCGAGGACGACCGTCAGCTCCACGTAGGTGAAGCCCTGGCCGCCGTACTCCTCCGGGATGGTGAGCGACTGCAGCCCCAGCTCGTTGGCCATCTGCGACCAGACCGCCGGGTCGTAGCCGTCGTCGCTGTCCATCAACCGCCGGACCTCGGTCTCCGGCGACTTCGACTCGAGGAACTGGCGGGTGATGCGGCGCAGCTCTTCCTGCTCTTCGGAGAAGGCGAAGTTCATGGGTCGGCACCGTACGGGGGGCGTGATCGTGACGTCCAACCCGCTTGTGTACACGCGTGCTACGGCTCGACTGGTAGCGTCGGGCGGTGGAACGCGTCGGGATCAGGGAGCTCCGCAACAACGTCGCCGCCGTCGTCCGCAGGGCCTCGCGGGGCGAGCGCGTGGTGGTGACCGTCGACGGCGTGCCGGCCGCCCAGCTCGGCCCGTTGGAGGCTGCGCCGGGGGTGTCGCTGGACGATCTGGTGGCGGCCGGGCTCGTAGACCCACCGGGCCGGCGGGACCGTCCGCCGGCACCCGAGGCCGAGGCTGCACCCGTGGACGTACGCCCGGATGGCGTGCTCGACGAGCTCCGGGGCCGGTAGCCCCCGGGGGGCGGAACGTCGGGCATGGCGCTGTTCCTCGACACCTCGGCGCTGCTGCGACGCTATGTCCAGGCGCCGGGCCAGCAGCTGGTGGCGGAGGCGATGACGGCCGACGACGTTTGGTGCGCGTCGGCGCTCTGCCGTTCCGAGACGTTGCTGGCGTTGCACCGCCTGGCCGTCACCCCGAGCCAGCACGGGCGCATGTGGGGGCGCTTGCGCGACGACTGGGACGCGTTCTTCGTCGTCCCCGTCGACGAGCGCTGCCTGGCGCAGGCCGTCGAGCTGGGCGCAACCTATGGCCTGCGGACAGTCGATGCCGTGCACCTCGCCGCCGCGGATCGCCTGCCCCGCCCGGCGCGGTACGTGACCTTCGACCGGCGCCAGATCCCGGCCGCGGCCGCGCTCGGCTTCGAGGTCATCTCGCCCGAGACGGCGTGAGAGCACGCGCGCGAACGCCGAAACCCGGGGCGGCCGGTCCCGGGCTTCTCCCCAAGACCGAGACCGGCTCGCCGCAACGGACGACGGCAGCCGTGGCGGTCGGCCTGTCGTCCTCCGGGTGCTCTGCGGTGGGCATGAGCGGGTGCAGTTTCGCCACGCGAACCGCGGGCCACAAGACCCAAGAACGCGTGAAATGTGTCACGTCGCTCTACGTGTCGAAAACTGCACAGTAAGTGGTCGAAAACGACCCTTTGAGCCGGAGAAAGGCGGGTTTGAGCTGTTGCCGTGTGGTCCCGTGGGGTCGGCGACCCGGCAACGGGCAGACTGGCTGCCATGACCACGCTGCACTACGCCGACGAACGCTGCGAGATCCACAAGGTCGTAGTGGGGCCCATGGACAACAACGTCTTCGTGCTGCGTTGCACGGAGACCGGCGACGCCGTGTTGCTGGACGCGGCCAACGAGCACGAACGGCTGCTGGACCTGGCCCGGTCGCTCGGGGTGCGCAGCGTGCTGGAGACCCACGGCCACTGGGACCACATCCAGGCCATCCCGGAGATGCGCGACGCCGGCTACCAGGTACACGTGACCGCCGAGGATGCGGACATGCTGCCGTCGTACGACCAGATCCTCGACGACGACGCCGTCGTGTCGGTGGGCCGGCTGCGGCTGCGCACCATCCACACGCCCGGCCACACCCCCGGGTCGATGAGCTTTCTGATCGAGGGCTCGCCGGTCCTGTTCTCCGGCGACACCCTGTTCCCGGGCGGCCCTGGCGCCACGTCGTTCCCCGGCGGCGACTTCCCCACCATCATCGAGTCGATCGACCGCAAGCTCTTGACGCTGCCCGCCGGCACGCTGGTGCTGCCCGGCCACGGCGACGACACGACCATCGGCACCGAGCGCCCCCACCTCCACGAGTGGATCGACCGGGGCTGGTGAGCTGACGATGGGTGAGGCGCTCCGCTACGACGAGCGGCCCTACGACGAGACGCCCGTCCGCACCGAGGACCTGCCGGCGACGCCGGTGCGCGATCGGAACATCCCGGCCTCGGCGTGGATCGAGGCGCCCGACGAACTCCGCCGGCTCGGCGACGACCTGCCCGAGCGGCCGGTCGCCGACTACAAGCGGCGCATCGGTCCGTGGCTGTTGTGGCGCGCCGGCCCGGCGTCGGGCGCCGATGCTCGCTACTGGGTCGCCCGCGCCGACGACCTGAACGTCCGCTTCACGTTCCGCCTGTTCCCCGACGGCACGGGCGACGGCGTCGGCCCGAGCGGTGAGCGCCACACCCGCTTCCGCTCGTGGAAGGAAGACCTCCGCGACGCGGAGTAGGTGGGCCCCAGGAAGCTCGTCACCCGCCCGAACCCCGAGGCAATGACGAACGCAGCAACGAGCCCGAGGCAATGGCTCACGGAACCCGTCAGCTATTGCCTCGTGCCCGGTTGATCGTTCGCTATTGCCTCGCCAGGGATACGGCCCCGGGCGCCACCACCATGGGGTCCGTCGCGGTCTCGCCACCCACCTGGGCCGCCTCGGCCTCCCGCTCGGCCCGAGGCAACCCCGCAGGCCGTGGGCACGCGCCTCGGGGGTCAGCTGCCGCCGGTGAGGGGGCGCCGTGGTGCGGAGATCAGCTCGATCCCGGGCGGCAGGTCCTCCACCTCGACCGCGTCACCCTCGACCGTGACCGTGACCCGACCGCCCAGCAGCGGGATGCGCTCGACCCGCAGGCGACGGATCGCCGCCGGAAGGACCGGATCCAGCCACAGCTTGCCCTGTGGGATCCAGGGATCGAGGCGCAGCAGCGACCGCAGGAACGACAGCGGCGCCGCTGCGGACCAGGCGCGGGTGGTGCAGGGATCGGGATACCGCACCGGCGCTCGCAGGTCGTTCCGGTCGAACCCACACAGCACGCCCAGCCGCCCGCCGTCGGCCCCGGCGGCCTCGAGCTGTGCCATCAACAGCCGGTGCGCCTCGTCGACGAAGCCGTAGCGCACGAGGCCGGCCACGCAGGCGGCATTGTCGTGCGGCCACACCGCGCCCGTGTGCGCGCCGAGGGGGTCGTAGCCGCCCATCGACGCCGCCAGGGTCCGAAGTCCCCACCCGGAGAACAGGTCGTCGGACACCAGCTGCTTGGCCACGATGGCGGCCTTGTCCTCGTAGAGGATGCCGGTCCACAGGCAGTGCCCGATGTTCGAGGCCAGCGATCCCACCTGACGCTTGTCACCGTCCAGCGCCAGGGCCACCCAGCCGGCGTCGTCGATCCAGAAGTCGCGGTTGAACCCCCCCTGCAGCTCCGCGGCCACGGCGCGCCAGCGGGTGGCCCCGGCCGCGTCCCCGGCCTCGGCGGCGAAGTGGGACCGCGCTCGGCAGGCGGCGTAGACGTAGCCCTGGACCTCGGCGAGCGCCAACGGCCCGCGCGCCGGCTGCCCGTCGGGGAATCGGATGGGGTCGGTGGAGTCCCTCCAGGTCTGGTGGCGCTCACCCCGGTCGGTGCTGCGCTGGTACTCGACGTAGCCGTCGCCGTCCCTGTCGCCGAAGGTGGTGATCCACTCGAGCGCCCGGTCGGCGTGCGGCATCAGCCGATCCACGACCTCCGGCGCGAGCCCCCAGCGCCGTAGCTCACCGAGCAGCATCACGAACAGGGGCGTGGTGTCGACGGATCCGTACGAGACCGCGTCCGGCCCCTGCCCGAAGCCCATCGAGCCGAACCCGAGCCGATGGACGATGCGGCCGGGCTGCTCCTCGGTGCGCTCGTCGACGTCGGCGCCCTGGAAGCGGGCCAGGGTCTCGACGGTACCGAGCGCCAGCTCCGGGTCGAGGATCAGGCTCATGTAGGCGGCGAAGATGGCGTCGCGCCCGTGCAGCGCCAGGAACCAGGGCGCGCCGGCGGCGACAACTGCCCGCTCCGGGAAGTCCGGATCGAGGACCCGAAGGCTGCCGAGATCGTGGGCGCTGCGCCGCAGGGTGGCGAGCAGTCCGTGGTGATCGGAGGTCACCTCGGGCACGCCGCGCTGCCAGCGGTCGAGCCGCCAGCCCGACTCGCTGCGCTCCACCGGCGCGCCCAGCGGATAGCGCGGCGCCAGCTCGGCCCCGGCAACGATGGGGGTGACGACCAGGCCGAGCGATCGGGACCCGCGGCCGGGGACGATCGCCTCCCACACCAGCCGGCCCGGTGTCACGGTCACGCCCTCGGTCGCGCCGATCCGGCAACCCAGCCGCGCTGCGCCCTGGCCGCGAGCGAGGACCAGCTCGATCCCTCTCGACGGGCCTGCGCCATTGTCGGGGCCCTCGAGCGTCGGACCTACCGCTTCGGCGTCGACTCTGCCATCGCGCAGCTCACCCGCGCTCGCCAGGTCGGCCGCCAGCTCGATGGCGACATCTACGTACGTCGCCTCCTCGCCCGGGTTGCGGATCTCGACGTCGTCTCGCATCCCCTCGCCGAGGAAGCGGCGCCGGATGACGATGGGCCCGTCGGCGGACCGCCCGTCTGCGGCCCTGCCGTCGGCGCCCGACGCGTGGCCCCGGGACACGAACGTCCCGGCCGACGGGTCGTCGACATGGTGGTCGACGGGCATCAGTGGCCGGCCGTTGACCGTCATCACGCAGCGCGACAGCAGCCGGTGGCCTGCCACGATCAGTCCCTCGGCGCCGACCTCGATGTCGCCGGCGGCCCCCGAACTGCAGAACGACGCCCCATCGACCAGGGTCACGGGAGCGCCCGCCGCGAGGTGACCCAGGCCACCTACTACCGGGGAGCCCATCGCCGGTGACCTTACTCGGGGACCCGCAACGGGCAAGGGGGGTATTTCTCCTATGCACATAGGGCTAATACACTGGCCCTCATGTCCGCACCCCTCTTCGAGATCGACGGCCTGCATGTCCGCGCCGCGGGCACCGGCGGCGAGATCTTGCGGGGTGTCGACCTCAACGTCGGTGCCGGCGAGGTTCACGCCCTGATGGGGCCCAACGGCTCCGGCAAGTCGACGCTGGCCAACGCCCTGCTCGGCAACCCCGAGTACGAGATCACGCAGGGCCGCATCCGCTTCCGGGGCGACGACATCACCGACTGGGAGCCCGACGTGCGGGGCAAGGCCGGCGTGTTCCTGGCGTTCCAGTACCCCCAGACGATCCAGGGGGTGTCGGTCATCAACTTCCTGCGCCAAGCGCTGTCGGCTCGCAAGGGCATCGACCTGTCCGTCCTCGAGCTGCGGCTGGCGATCATGGAGTGGATGCAGCGCCTCGACATGGACCCGTCGTTTGCCGACCGCTACCTGAACGAGGGGTTCTCCGGCGGCGAGAAGAAACGCAACGAGATCCTGCAGATGGCCATCCTCGAACCCGAGGTGGCCATCCTCGACGAGACCGACTCCGGCCTCGACATCGACGCGCTCAAGGTGGTGGCCCGGGGCGTGGACGAGGTCCGCAAGGACCGACCCGAGCTGGGCATTCTCACGATCACGCACTACCAGCGTCTGCTCGAGTACCTGAGGCCGGATCGGGTCCACATCCTCATCGACGGGCGTATTGTCGACAGCGGTGGCCCCGAGCTGGCGGCTCGCCTCGAACGAGAGGGCTACGACGCATGGCGCTGAACGAGACAACCTCGAGCCCGGACGCGAGGCCGCCGGGAAGCCTCGACGTGGCGCGCATCCGCAAGGACTTCCCCATCCTCGACCGCGTCGTGCGAGGCCAGCGCCTGGTCTACCTCGACTCCGCCAACACCTCACAGAAGCCACGCGCCGTCCTCGACGCCATGGAGCGCTACTACGAGCAGTCCAACGCCAACGTCCACCGCGGCACCTACCTCATCGCCGAGGAGGCCACGGCCGCGCTCGAGGGTGCCCGGGCCAAGGTCGCCGGCTTCGTCGGCGCGGGCTCGCCGCGCGAGGTCGTGTTCGCCAAGAACGCCACCGAGGCCCTCAACCTGGTGGCCAAGGCCTGGGGGCGGGCCAACCTGCGGGCCGGGGACCCGGTGGTGATCACCGAGCTCGAGCACCACGCCAACATCGTCCCGTGGCACCAGCTCGTCGCCGAGCTGGGGATCGAGCTGCGCTGGATCCCGGTCGGGCCCGACGGCCACCTCGACCTCGCCGACCTCGACCGCCTGGTGGACGGGGCGCGGGTGGTGTCGTTCGCCGCGATGTCGAACGTGCTGGGCACGCTCAATCCCGTGGGGCGGCTCGTCGACGCCGCCCACGCCGCTGGGGCCATCGCCGTGATCGACGCCAGCCAGTACGTGCCGCACGTGCCCACCGACGTCGCCGCCTGGGGAGCGGACTTCGCCGCCTTCACCGGCCACAAGATGTGCGGGCCGACCGGGATCGGCGTCCTCTGGGGCACAGAGGACATCCTCGACGCCACACCGCCCTTCCTCACCGGCGGCGAGATGATCCTCAACGTCACCAAGGAGGGCTTCACGCCCAACGAGCTGCCGTGGAAGTTCGAGGCCGGCACGCCGCCGATCGCCGAGGCGGTGGGCCTGGGCGCGGCCGTCGACTACCTGAACGGCCTGGGGATGGATGCGGTGCGCGAGCACGAGGTCGGCCTGACAGGGTATGCGCTGCGCTCCCTGACCGAGCGCTTCGGCGGGGCCCTGCGCATCCACGGGCCCTCCGAGCCTGCCGAGCGGGGTGGCGTCCTGTCGTTCACCTATCGCGACCTGCACCCCCACGACATGACGCAGGTTTTCGACCAGCACGGCGTTTGCGTCCGGGCGGGGCATCACTGCGCCAAGCCGCTCATGCGCGAGCTCGGGGTGGCCGCCACCGCCCGTGCCTCCCTCTACGTGTACAACGACGAGTCGGACGTCGATGCGCTCGGCGACGCCATCGATGCCGCATCCGAGTTCTTCGGAATTTGACCGTCTGCCGCCGCCGATAGGATCGCGAACCACATGCCGGGCCTCGAAGACCTCTACCGAGAGATCATCCTCGATCACTACCGCAACCCGCGGAACCGGGGTGAGCTGGAAGCCCCGCCGGCGACTCGAGTCGAGGGCTTCAACCCCCTGTGCGGCGACGAGGTCGTGCTCTACCTCGACGTCGAGGGTGACACGGTGCGGGACATCCGCATCAGCGGCCAGGGCTGCTCGATCAGCCAGTCGTCGGCCTCGATGATGTCGTCGGCCATCAAGGGCAAGACGCTCGACGAGGTGCACGCCCTCTCACGGGCGTTCAAGGGCATGATGTCGATCCACGAGCAGTCGCTCGACGGTCCTTCCGCCGACGACGCCGACGGCGACGCCGAGCTCGTCGGCGAGCCCGAGGCCGAGGTGAAGCTCGGCGACCTCGAGGCGCTCCGGGGCGTGGT
>DASSDL010000160.1:0-20929 GCA_035697145.1 Acidimicrobiales bacterium | reverse complement strand
CGACCGCTCTGGCGCCTTCGTCGGAACCAGGACGCTCATCAGCTGTCGGCACGCTAAGTGAGGATGATCGACGGGCGTTGCAGCGTCGAGCACCGATTCGGTAGTCGTCGATGGCGGGGCCAGCGGACGTCGAGATCGCGCCGGTTCCGGCGCCGCCAGGCCATCTCTGTCGCGCGTCGGGAACCTCGTTCGGTGCGCCGCTGAGCCAACGTTCGGGGGCGCGGGCGGGGTCCCTACTACCGGCCGGGTGCCGGGTGGGGTCGCCTCGACGCTGAGACGCCTGTCCCGTTCGCGTCCCGTCATCGGCGCTGTTGGTGCCACGTCGCTTCGCCGCGGATAGGTCCCAGGACCAGGGGGCGCGACCGGCGTCGCCGTGATAGGAACCCAGGGCATGGATGCATTCGCTTCGGCGCTCGACATCGCCGCCGCGATCAAAGCAAAGGAAGTGAGCCCGCTCGAGGTCGCCGACGTCTACCTGGCCCGTATCGACAAACTTGAGCGCGACCTCAACACGTTCGCCCACCAGGACCCCGACCGCGTGCGGCGCGCAGCGTCGGACGCCACCGACGCCGTCGCCGGCGCGGCCGACACTGCGAAGCTACCGCCGTTCCACGGCGTGCCGATGCCGATCAAGAACCTCAACCCGGTCGCCGGCTGGCCGTGCACCTATGGGTCGCGAGGTGCGTCTACCGGCCCGCGGGCCCATTCGGACCCCCTCGTCGAGCGGTTCGTTGTCGCTGGCTTCGTGTTGCTCGGCATGACGAACACGCCGGAGTTCGGCACGATCTCGTACACCGAGAGCGACGCGCATGGCATCACCCGCAACCCCTGGGACCCGACCCGCACGCCTGGCGGTTCCTCCGGCGGCTCGGCCGCCGCGGTGGCTGCCGGCATGGCGCCCATCGCTCATGCCAGTGACGGCGGTGGCTCGATCCGCATCCCCGCATCGTGTTGCGGCTTGGTCGGGCACAAGCCGTCGCGTGGGCGCGTACCCAACGAGCTCATCGAGCTCGAGGGGTTCGTCGCCGAACACGTCGTGGCGCGCACGGTCGCCGATTCGGCTGCGACGCTCGACGTCGGCGCTGTAATCGACCCGCTCGTCTTCTTCTCGGCACCACAGCCACCCAAGCCCTACGCCGAGCTCGTGCGTGAGGCGCCACCGCTCCTGCGCGTGGGGTACACGACGACCCCGGCGATCGAGGTGCCCGTCGACCCCGCGTGCGTCGCCGCCGTCGAGCAAGCGTGTCGCGCGCTCCAGGCCGGAGGGCACGACGTGTTCGAGACCACGCTGACTGTTCCGGACACCGACGTTCTCATGGCGGCGTTCACCACCGTATGGAATACCGGCTCGGCGTGGTCGCCGATCGAGCGGCCCGACGAGATGGAGCCGCTGAACGCCGCACTGGTGGCGGCGGCGCACGGCGTGGATTCCCTCACGTTCGCCAGCGCGGTTCGCCAGACCCAGCGGCTCGCCCGCACGGTGCTGGCCAACTTCGGGCGCGATTTCGACGTGCTCATCACGCCCACCATGGCATGCCTGCCGCCAGAGGTCGGCTCGTGGCGTGCCGGTACCAACGTCGACCCCGTCATGGGCCTCATCAACTGCACACCCATGGCCGCGTTCACCGCCATCTGGAACGTGTGCGGCCTGCCCGCCACGTCGGTGCCGACGCACCACGACGCCGCGTCGAGCCTGCCGGTCGGGGTGCAAGTGGTCGCGCCGGCGTGGCGCGACGACCTGTGCCTGCAGGTCGCCGCGCAGCTCGAGGACACGCTGCCCTGGCGTGACCGGCGGCCCGCGATCGCCTGATCTGTGGTGAGCCGAACGACCGTCGGCGCGGCTGCACTCGAGCGAACGGACTGTGGATGAACGCCTGGTACGCCTCACCCCGGATGTAAGCACAGCGACCCAAACTGCCGCACGGTCCCGTCGGTGGGGGCATGCGCTCACGTGGTGCAAGCTGCCGAGGATGTCGACGGCGCTGGTGTGCGAGACGTTGAAGTCGAGCTTGCGGCAGCGGCACCGGTCAATCTCGTCCTCCCAGTGGTCGCACGAGTTGTAGACGACACAGTCGTCGCAGTCGTCGGGGCACACGAACCCCGACTGGTCGCACCGGGTGGCATGGACGGTGGTAGGACCGGCAGAGTGGTCGATGGTGGTGGCGGCTGAGAAGGTCACGGTCGCGCTGGGATGAAGGTGGCCCGGACGCCCTCCTCCAGCACCGGGTGACCACCCCACCGGGGCCTCGTCAGCGCCGCCAATGCTGCGATTCGAACGCGGTCGCCCCGTACGCTGCCGTGGATGTCCCAGCGGACGGTGCCGCGCGCGGTCACAAAGCCGATCACCTCGATGTGAGGTTCGCCGGCGTGACGTCTGAGCCGTGACCGGCCTCGTCCCCCTCCTAGGGCTTGTGATGGCCGTCGGGGCCGTGGGCACGATCGTCCCGCTGGTTCCGGGGATCTCGCTCGTCTGGGGGGCCGGGCTCGTCTACGGCCTCGACCGGGGGTTCGGCGCCGTGGGTGTTGTCGCCTTCGTGGTGATGACCGGCCTGGCGGTGGCAGCCACCGTCGCGGGGTACGTCGTGCCGAAGCGCCGGGCCAGGGGTGCCGGAGCCTCGAGGGCGACGGTGTGGCTGGGCGTCGCCGGCGCGCTGGTCGGCTTCTTCGTCGTGCCAGTCGTGGGGCTCCCCATCGGTGGCGTGCTCGGCATCTACGTGGGCGCGCGCCTGCGCACCGGCGACACGATCGCGGCTTGGCGGGCGACGCGCGCCACGATCACCGGCTTCGGCATCGCCGTACTCGTCCAGTTCGCCGCCGCGCTGTCGATGATCGCCGTGTGGGCGGTGTGGGTGATCATCAATTGAGCCTCGGCGCCGCGCCACCAAGGCAGGTAACCGGCGTTGAGGGGCGCCTGCATGCCTTGCGCGGGGGCGTCGTTCTGGGACACCCTCCCGATGTCCGCCCCGGGGGCGTCGGACGCTCCTCAGCTCTTCCGGAACACCGAATCGGTGCGCGTCAGTTCGGTCTGCTTAGCAGCACAGGTCGCGGGTTCCGGTGCGGCGGGGCCCATCCCCGTCGCGCGTTCGGGAGTGTCGTTCGGTGCGCCGCTCGACCGGGCGGCGGGGCCATGTCGGTGTCGGCAGCAGGCGCGATGCGGGGACAAGTGGCTCGCCGAGGTGCCGTTCGCGCAGAGCCGACGACCGGCGCGATTTCGGCACTCGCTTTCGACAATCGGTAGGCGGGCCTGCCGCCCAGAGCGGCAGGTCCGTCGCCGTGCCAGGCTGTGTCGCACCGAAGCCGAATGAGTTCACCATCGAAAAGGCTCCCACGACCACCGAATTCGCGAGTGTGCCCAGTGAGCGCCGCATGCCCTCGACGAGATCTCAAGGTCGGGGCAGAGATCCTTGTCGGCCACCGCCATCAGGTTGAACTGTGCCGCGTACGAGTGCGCCGACACCGACAGAGACGTTCCCCATCAGCGGCACCACGGGAAACTCCTCGAGAACCGGCGCCCGCGAAATTGCAGGGGCAGGGGCGGCCCGGGAACGTTGGCGACGTAGGTGTTCATGACGTGCTGGTGCGGAGCCAAGCGAAGCGCAGCGCCTTCTGGATCGGGCGATTGCGGAAGAGGGTGTCGCCTTGGGGTCTGCTTCTCTTGTTCCGCTCGACGGTTTCTGCGGCGATCACCCGGAGCCTCGGCACCTCGTCGGGCTCACCGATCGGGAGGGGGACGAACATCGCTCCGTCCAGGTTGCCTCGTGCCTGATCTGGTTGACCGGCGTGGAGCGAGACGGGAACGAAGGTGCGCTGGACGACTCCGTCGAGCTCCTCGCCGCGGCCGAGGAGGAGCTCGGCGCCACGATCATGGGGCGCAACGTGTTCGGCCCGATCCGGGGATCATGGCGGCAGCGACCCGTAGTGCGGCTGGTGGGGGGACGATCCGCCGTTCCACCACCCGGTGTTCGTGCTCACGCACCACCCCCGTTCGTCCATCTCGATGCGGCGCGGAACCCGACGTTCCCCTTCGTCGACGACGGCAACGACGTTTGGGTCGCGGTGGCGCGGCCACCATCCAGCGGTACCTCCGCGCTTGCCTGATCGACCACATGCACCTGTGGCGATCGTGCCCGTCCGGCTTGGCGGCGGCGAGCGGCTGTTCGACCACGTCGACGGCGGCCCGGACGGCTACGAATGCGTCGAGTTCGTCAGCTCACCGTCCGTCACGCACGCCCGCTTGTCCCCAACGACGAGGTAGGCGGCCGCTCGCGCCCCCACCGGTCTCCGGCCACGGCGTGCAGGGTGGAGGACTTGCCGCGGGTGAGGCAGACGACACCGAGGCGGCTACCGGCTGTTGCGAAGGCGGCGAACGCCGCACCGAGACTGAACGATCGCGGGGGCAGGGAGCGCAGTAGACACCTTGGCGGAAGGGCCGCGAGTCGTAGATCAGCGTGAGTCAAGGGTCCGGCGAGTAGGGAGGATCATCGGGACCCGAGTCGGGCTCCGAGTCGTCGTCGGCTACGTCGTCGGGCGGCGTTCGCGGCGCTTGCTCGCCGCCAGGGCCCGTTTGGAAGTCGGCAGGGCCAAGCGCATCGAGGAGCGAACGGAACCGGGCGACCTCCTCGTCGATTGCCTCGTCGTCGGTCGCCTCGGCCACAAGCGCGCCCGCCTCGTCGAGCACCGCCGCGCTCACGAACAGGGGGGCGTCGACGCGCACGGCCAGGGCGACCGCGTCGGAGGGTCGGCTGTCGAGTCGGCGCTGACCCGTCGGACCGCTCACGGCCACTTCGGCGAGGAACGTGCCGTCGCGCAGCTCGGTCACCTCGACCCGATCGACGTGGACGTCGAGCGTTTCGACGAGCGTGGCCATCAGGTCGTGGGTGAGGGGTCGGGGCAGCGGCGGCTCGTCACGCAACCCCAGCGCGATCGCCACTGCCTCGTTGGGGCCTACGAAGATCGGCAAAACCCGACGCGGTGCATCGTGCTCGCGCAACAGCACCACCGGCGCACGACTCCCTGCCTCGACAGAGAGACCCACCAGGTCGACGTGCTTCATCCTGTCGCACCCTACCGGCGACGGCACCACCATGGGCGGCCGCGAGACGGGACCAATGGCCCAACGCCTCCGGCATGATCCCGATTGGTGAGTACCAGGACGATGACACGCTTGTGGTGTGGGTCGAGCTGTCCGGCATCGACCCGGAGGCCGACGTCGAGCTGACCGTCACCACGGCAGGCTGCACTCGAACGGACGGGATCCTCGCTATCCGCATACCTACGGCCGCGGTCGAGGCGCCCGAGAAGACCGGAGCTCCAGTCTGCGTCGCTCGTCGCCGGCGTCAAGGCCACGCCCCCTACGGGATGGCCTGCAGCCAGCCTTGACCCCGGCTCCGGCGGCGACGCGCGCTCGCCCACAGGACCCAACCACCCACAACCTGCACGTCCACCCGACCATCTCCTTGACACAGCCCCGCTCCTTCAGGGATGCCGAACATACTCCGCCGCATGTATCGGCGGGGCCGGCACCCCGCTCGGGCTGGGCGTCGTGAACGGCGGCCACGGTGGCGGGCATGGTGGTCGCCCCAACCGATCCTCGACGGCCCCTGCACGGAGCGAACGACCGCCAGCCGGCGGGGCATTATGCGCCGTGCAGCACGACGTAGGCGGCGGCGATCGCGGCGCTGTTGGTGGCCGCGTGCACGATCAGCGGAGCGACGAGGCTCCGCGACGCCAGCCGCAGAGCGCAGAACAGGAGTCCGCCGACGGTGGTGAGCGCGACGGCGGCCGTGACCGCGCCCACCTGGGCCCACGCGCTCTCCGCCAGGTCGTTCGTGGCGAGCGCGCCGAGAGTGGGCCGAATGTGCCACAGCCCGAACAGCAGGGACGACACGCCAACAGCCGTCTTCGTCGGGCCCGTCCGGGCGAGCAACCCGAGCAGGACACCCCGGAACGCGAACTCCTCCAGGACGGCGGTCCCCAAGGGGATGCGGATCAGCGCCTGGTACGCCAGCTCGACGGCCGTGTCCACGTCTGCGATCCGCTGATCCTCGAACCACGGGCGCGTGAGGGGCATGGCGGCGCCGACGGCGATGCCGGCGACGACGATCGCCGCGACCGCGACGCCCACGACAACGCCCCGGGGCGCCGCGGCCCGCGACAGCCCCAGCTCGCCTGCGGACAGCCCGGCGGAGCAGCTCACGATCGCGAGGAGGGCCGCCGTTGCGAGGTTGACCGGCACGTACAGCACTGGCAGGACAAGCGGCTCCCCCACCGCGTTGCGAACAGCGAGTACACCCACGGCGATGGCCACGGCTGTCGTCGGGTCCAGTGCCTCACGGCTCGACGTCCTCACCGGCACAACAGGGTGGCCTAGGACAGCGTTGAGTGTCGCTTTGTCGTGGCGTTCGCCTTTTGCGAAGCGCTTGACGATCAGGGCGCAGGGGAAACCGAACGTGCCGCCCGCCAGTTGTTTGCGCCGCGTGGCGTCGATGACCAGACACCAGGGCGGAACGACTCCCAGGAACACCTCCTCGCCGGTTTCCCCGTCGATCACCGGGATCGGCGAGTTGAACACCACCTCAGCCCGAGCATTCCCCCACCCGGGCCGAACTACGAGGCGATGATCGGTGCCCCGCACAGGCTGACCAGGCCGGTCCCGTCCGACACGCCGCCCGAACCTCTCCTGTGTACCAGCGGTGCGCGCGGATCTCTTCAGCGCGGTTTAGTCGCAGCCCTTCGTAACGTCGATGATGGTCACGCCGAGGCCGTTGTCGGTGTGGTGGGTGCTGAAGTGAACGCTGAACTTCATGCCGTCGCTCATCTTTCCTTCAGGGTGAAGGACGGGGCCCTCGACGGCTTTGGCCCCGCCTGCAGTCGCCGCCACTGAGGCGAAGGTGTTGCGGCCCGCGCCGGTGATGATGCCCTTTGTCCGCCCGCAGATCGTACGTTCACCGTTGGTTACATAGCGCAGATCACCGGGCGCGGATCCAAGGAGTCTTCGGACCGACCGCCGTAATGGATCAGCCGCTTGCGTCCCAGTGCGTAGGAGCCGCGACACGTGGGCCCGCTGCCGCCTCCCACACTTGACACGCGGCCGGTTCGAAGCGCAGCATCTGCTTCGAAGCTGAGTAGCGAACGGTTGTTCGTGTCGGAAGACCGACACGAACATTTCGGACACGGTCGATCCGTAGGTCAGCCGTGATTCGACTTGCGGCCTGAGCGTCGCCTCGAGCGGATGAAGCCCGGGGTCGCGACGCCCGACCACATGAAGCCCAGATCACCCAAGTTTAGTGCGCCGCGTCGTCTGGTCGATAGACGACAGAGCGCCGGTTCCGCGTGCGTTCTCCACCTGCCCGCCGTGTGTTCTGTGCGGCCGCGGACGAGCGATCTGGGCGTCAAGGTCAGGTCGTGGCTGCGATCTGGACATCGCGACGGCTCGCGATCTGTCCGCAGATCGCCGGGACGGTTACACCGCCGTGTTCGGCGGCAGCCCACACGTATGTCACCAGCGCCTCGAGCGCCCAGAACCACAGGTCATCGGTGCGCCACCAGCTCACTTCGTCGAGCAAGGCGGGATCGACCCTGCCCGGACCATCGCCGGCGCCCGCGGCGCATACTCGGCTTGGGGTGCTGTGCCTTCGTGTGGGCCCGCGAGCGCCTTGTTGGCCGACCTGCCGTCGGGATGGCGCTCTACCAACAGGCCGAGCTGCACCGGCTCCGCGCGCAATACTGTCGCCGCATGTCCGCCGAAGCGACGCAGGGCGGCGAGCAGGTCCGAGGCGCGGAGCTCGTGGCGGCCCTGTGCTTGGCGACCGACCTCGGAATGGGATTCCCGTTCGAGCACGGCCTGCACAGCACGCTGATTGCGATGCGGCTGGCCGACCGCCTGGGCGTCGACC
This sequence comes from Acidimicrobiales bacterium, assembly GCA_035697145.1. Lineage (GTDB taxonomy): Bacteria > Actinomycetota > Acidimicrobiia > Acidimicrobiales > VFJN01 > DASQUK01. Next base: position 13,034 of record DASSDL010000160.1, on the reverse strand, counting down.
GCGATTGCCTCGCCCAGACCTACTACGCGTGCCTGCTCTCCCATTCGGGCTGCACTACGGACGCACACGTCACCCCGGAGGTCTACGGCGATTCGCTCACGACCCATTTCCACCCGGTGATGCGCGGGTCGGGACGCGAGGTCCTGGCCGGACTGCTTCGAGCGCTTCCCGACCGCGAGCTCGCGGGGCCGAGGCGCGCGGCTCAGATCGTTCGCCGGTTTCCGAAGATGGCGCGCGAGATGCGGCCGCACCTCACCGCGACGTGCGAGGTGGCCGGAATGCTCTCCGAAGGGCTCGGCCTTTCCGGGTCGGTGCAAGGCCTCCTCGCCTACCTGTTCGAGCGCTGGGACGGACATGGCCCGCTCGGGCGCGCGAAAGGCGATGAGATCCCGCTGCCGATGCGGATCGTCCACCTCTCGGTGGACGCCGCCTTTCAACGTCTGCTCGGAGGCGAGGAGCGCGTGGTGCGCCTGGTGCGTGAGCGCGCGGGGCACGCGTTCGACCCCGAAGTGGCTGCCTGCCTCGCAGATCATGCCGGGGAGATCCTTGCCTTGGACGAGCACCCCTCAGTGTGGGAAGAGACGCTCTCCTGCGAGCCGGACCCGCGGCTGTTGCTCGAGGGGGAGGCGCTCGACCGCGGACTTGCGGCGATGGGCAACTTCGCCGATCTGATGTCGCCGTATCTGGCGGGTCACTCCACGGGAGTGGCGGAGCTGGCCGCGGCAGCGGCGCAGGGTTGCCGGATCGACGAGGCCGGCGTCGTTCAGCTTCGGCACGCCGCGCTTGTCCACGACGTCGGGCGGGTTGCTGTCCACCCGCGGATCTGGCAGAAGCGCGGACCGCTGAACGCGGATGAGTGGGAACAGGTGAGGCTCCATCCCTACCACTCCGAGCGGGTCCTTGCGCGCTCGGAGTCCCTGGCGACGCTCGCCCCGGTTGCCGGCGCCCACCACGAGCGCCTCGACGGCTCCGGCTACCACCGCGGAACCGCCGGCGCGGACCTCGGCCTTCCGGCGCGCCTGCTCGCTGCGGCAGACGCCTACCACGCGATGACGGAGCCGCGCCCGCACCGCGAGCGGATCCCTCCCGGACGAGCGGCGGAGATCCTGGGCGAGGAAGCCAGCGCCGGACGACTCGACGTCGACGCGGTGACGGCTGTCGTCGAGTCGGCGGGCCAGCGCGCGCCGCGGATCGAGCGTCCAGCGGGACTGACCGAGCGGGAGGCCGAGATCATCGGCTTGCTGGCGCGCGGCCTACAGACAAAGCAGGTTGCTTCCGCGCTCGGGATCTCCGTCAAGACAGCCGATCGCCACATCCAGAACGCCTACGGCAAGATCGGCGTCTCGACGCGCGCGGCGGCGACCCTGTTCGCGATGGAGCACGGGCTCTTGGCATGGGGAGAACTCCCGATTGCCCGCACCGCCCGCCGCGCCCAGAGTTCTGCTCGACTCTACAACCGCGGATCCCACTCGCAAGCCGGCAGGACTCGATTGCGGCCGGACGCCCGCTGAACTGCCCGCCCGGCCCCGTCAACTGCGCCATTTGTAGGAGGCATATCGATGCAGCTCCATCTGATTCTGCGCCGCAACGGCTGGCGCTCGCCGGAGGACCTGCAGGCCGCCGGCGCGCGGTCCGCCGCCGAGGCTGAGCGACGCGCCGACGTGCGCTGGATCCGCAGCTACGCGCTCGAGGAGGGCGCCGGACTCGGCACCGTCTGCATCTACGAGGCCGAGAGCCCGGAGGCGATCCGGCGCCACGCCGCGGCCGCGGACCTGCCGGTCACCGAGATCGTCAAGGTCGCCGACACCGTCATCGTCCGTCCCGACCCCACACCCGCCCAAGAGCCGATCGTCGAAGTGGTCACAGGCGTCTATGACGCCCTGGCGCGGGGCGACGTGCCCGCCATGCTCGAGACGATGGCCGAGGATCTCGAATGGTGCGAGGCCGAGGGGATGCCCTACGGCGGCGTCTATCACGGCGCCGACGCCGTCGCCGGAAACGTGCTTGGCCCAATCGCTTCGGACATCACCGACTTCGCGGTCACCCCCGAGCAGTTCGTTGCGTCGGGAGACACGGTGGCGGTCGTCGCGCGCTATACGGGTACTGGAAAGGCCACAAGCAAGCCGCTGGATCTCTCGGTCGTGCACGTGTGGGAGGTCCGTGGCGGCAGGATCGCCCGGTTCAGGCAGTTCGCGGACACGGCGAAGTTCCTCGAGGTCGTGCCGCTTGCGACCGCCACGACCGGTAGCCGCAGCCGCCTGACCTCGGTCGGAAGCCAGGAGCCGTGATGTCCAGCGATGCGAGGCATGCCGGCGGTCATGCGACGGTTAGCGCCGGCTCGTTCGCGGGGGTCCGGAGCGTCGCCGTCGAGGGCGCCGCGCTTGCGTACCGCGAGCAGGGCGAGGGCGAGCCTGTTGTATTCGTGCACGGCGACTGCAGCGATCTCCGCACGTGGGAGCAGCAGCTCCCGGCGATCGGTGCCTCCCACCGCGCGATCGCCTACAGCCGCCGCTACGCGCGGCCCAACGAAGACATCGAGCCGGATGCGGATGACCAGATGCTCCGGCACGTGGACGACCTGTTCGCCTTCCTGCGAGTGATGGGCGCCGCGCCCGCGCATCTCGTTGGCCATTCGTGGGGGGCGTTCATCTGCCTCTTGGCCGCGATTCGGCATCCGCAGCTGGTGCGCAGTCTGGTGCTCGGCGAGCCCCCCGTGCTGTCGCTTTTCATGAGCGTGCCGCCGCGTCCTACGGAGGTACTGCGCCTCTTCCGGCGGCCGAGCACTGCGCGTGCGATCTTCGACTTCGCCGCGAAGACGGCTTTGCCCGCCGAGAAGGCCTTCCGGCGGGGCGACGACGAGGCGGCCATGCAGAGATTCGCGTACGGCCTGCTCGGCAAGGACAGCTACGAGCGGCTACCACAGGAGCGCAAGCAGCAGGCGCGCGAGAACCTGACCACACTGCGGGCCCAGGTGCTCGGTGCAGGCTTCCCGCCTCTGTGCGACGACGACGTGCGCGGTGTTGCGGCTCCGACGCTGCTCATGACCGGAGAGCGCAGTCCGGCCTACCTGCTCCGGCTAACCGACCGCCTGCAGCAGCTGCTGCCGAACGCCGAGCGGGTCGAGATCGCGGCCGCCTCGCACGTGATGCACGAGGAGAACGCGCGCGCGGTCAACGAGGCGATCCTCGACTTTTTCGCCCGCCACGCCGCGCAAATGATCGAGTGAATGGGGGATGGATGGTGCAGCGGCGGAGTCCGAGGGGCATGAAACGAGACAGCAACTCCAGTCCCGTGACCCCTCCGATTCGCATCGAGCTCGAGCGTCGTCTCCCGGTCTCTGTCCACAACGGCTTCGAGAACGCCTCGGCAGCACGACCGTGAGAACACCATCCGCCGCCAAGTCCCAGGGAAGGCCCCGTGATCGTCGCCACGGCACAGGCTTGAACCCACCCCGGTGACAGGGAGCCTCGGCCACCGGGAGGAACGGGGAGCCCAGGGAGGAGGAAACGATGACGGAGATGACGATCAAGTCCGCCGACGGCACCAAGCTGGCGGCCGCTGCACCGGCCACGGACCGCCGATCGTGCTCGTCCACGGCGCCAACGGCGATCTCGACACCTTCGCCCTCATCGAGGAGCTGCTGGCCGAGCAGCACACGGTGTGGGTCTACTCCCGCCGGGGGCGAGGCGGCAGCGGCGACGGACCCGACTACACGTACCACCGCGAAGTCGAAGACGTCTTGGCCGTTATCGCCGCCACCGGCGACCGCGCCCACCTCATGGGCCACTCAGGCGGCGCGGCCTACGCACTCCTCGCCGCCGTCCAAGCGCCCTCGCTGCGATCACTCGTGCTCTACGAGTTCCCGGTGCTGGACCGACTTGATGTCGACCTCATCGTCGGCCTCGTCGCGCAGATGGAGATCGCGATCGAGGCCGACGATCCAGACCGCGCCTTGGAGCTGTTCCTACCGCAGGCCGGCATCATCGACGAGGAGGTGATGGCACTCCGAACGCTGGAACCAGTGTGGGCCAGGGTCCGCGCTGGCGCCCGTCTGGTTCCCCGCGAGATCCGGGCCGCACCGTGCTCGCCTACGGGACTCCGCTCGTCGAGGACCCCGACCGCATCGGTGAGCCCATCGCCTTGGGCTTGGACGAGACCTTGTTCTGCCGGGTGGGCAAGTGGCGTCGCCAGTCGTGGTCGGCCTCGATCGTCGACGTCGAGGCCGGCCGCCTTCTCGATGTCGTGCCTGGTCGCAGCGGTGTCGAGCCGTGCCGGTGGCTCGCCGAACGCGGCGACGCGTGGCTCGCGAACATCGGCTGGGCCACGCTCGATCTCTCCGGCCCCTACCGGGCCGTGTTCGACACGATGCTCCCCGACGCCACCCAGATCGCCGATCCGTTCCATGTCGTGAAGCTCGCCAACTCGAAGCTGGATGAGTGCCGCCGCCGGGTGCCGCCGCCGGGTGCAGAACGAGACGCTCGGGCACCGTGGCCGCAAGAGCGACCCGCTCTACCGGGCCCGGCGACTGCTCACCAAGGCGCACGAACGCCTCGATGAGCGCGGCGACGAGAAGCTGCGCGGGCCGCTCGAGGCAGGCGACCCTCGAGGCGAGGTGCGCATGGCCTGGCACGACAGGAGGTGCTCCGCTCCATCTATGACATCCCCGATCCCGATGTCGCCGGCGAGTTGGTCGCCCAGCTCGGCCACGACCTCCAAGACGACTCCTGCCCGATCGAGGTGCGGTCGCTCGGCCGCACGATCCTGCGGTGGCGCCACCAGATCGCGGCGTGGCACCAGGCCCGGTTCACGAACGCGGCGACCGAAGCGGCCAACAACTTGATCAAGCGGGTCAAGCGAATCGCGTTCGGCTTCACCCGCTTCCGGAACTACCGCGTCCGCGTGCTGCTCTACGCCGGACGCCCCAACTGGGACCTACTCGCCACGATCACACCCCGCTGAAATCCGAAGAGCCCTAAATGGATTGATCGGATGTGCCGCGCCTGTTCGGGTCGTCCGATGGCGCCGGCAAGGGCCGGGCGGTCGTGGTAGTCGGGCCTGGCCGGTGGCCATGGCGGCAGGCCCAGCGCCCGACCACCGCCAGGCTGGCGTTGAAGGGCGGCGTCGGTGGACCACCTAGGTGGGGCGAAGGCGCCGGCCGTGCTGGCGGGCGTGTTCCCACGTCGAGCGTCCGTCGCCGTGGCCGGCCTTCAAGCCGGGCGAGACTGCACGTCGTGGCAGCAGAGCGGACTGAGCGTGGCCCGGTTGACCCGGTCGACATCGGCCGAGTCGTGGTGCCGGTTGACGGCTCGCCGTTCGCCGAGCGGGCGCTGCCGGTCGCCGTCTGGGCGGCCCGCGCACTCGGGGCGGAGATCCACCTCGTCGAGGTCGTGTCGGGGGCGCGGGACACCGCGTCCGCCATCCGCTACCTCGACGGGCTGACTCGCCGCCACGCGGTGTCGAGCTGGGACGTCGCCCGGGGCGACGATGTCGGTGACACGATCGTCGCGGCCACCCGGGGCGAGCCGCCCGGCCTGGCGTGTCTCGCGACCCACGGACGCGATCGCCGCGCGACGGTGCTCGGTTCGACCGCGAGCGCGGTGCTCGACCGCGCCACCGACCCGGTGATGCTCGTCGGACCCCAGGCCCGACCGCCGGGCGCCGGCGACGCGCCGGTCGTCGTGGCCGTCGACGGCGCCGCCACCGACCACGCCCTGGTCGCCATCGCCCGGGGCTGGGCGACACGCCTGGGCAACCGGCTCGTCATCGCCACCGTGGCCGAACCGGTGCCCCCGTCGTTTCGTGAGGGCCAGGCCCTCCATCGGGCCCGCGGGCCGGCCGACCCCGAGGGCTACGTCGCCGACCTTGCGGCGCGCGCCGCCGACGCGAGCTGCACCGTTGACACCCGGGTGGCTTACGACCCCATCAGCGTGCGCGACGGCCTGGTCAGGCTGGTCGACCGCACCGCGGCGTTGCTCGTGGTCGGTTCGCACCGCCGGACGCGACCTTTGCGCGCACTGTTCGGCAGCCATACCCCCCGCATCGTCCATGACATCGAGGTGCCGGCCCTGGTCGTCCCGCTCGACGCCGCAACGTGATCGGTGGGGCGGCGGGCGATCACCACGTGATCGCTCCGCCGTCGCGATCGCTACCCGCGTGCGCCACCGATGATCGTGACCAGGTCGACCAGCCGGCTGGTGTAGCCCCACTCGTTGTCGTACCAGCCCAGCACCTTGACCAGGTTTGCCCATCACCAGGCTGAGCGGCGCGTCGAAGATGCATGACGCCGGCGACCCCACGACATCGCTGGACACGATGGGGTCCTCGGAGTACACGAGCACATCCGCCTAGGGACCGTCGGTGGCGGCGGCCCGGAACGCCTCGGTCACCTCGTCGACGGTCACGTCGCGACTCAGGGTCGCGACGAGGTCAGTGACCGACCCGTCCGCCACGGCGGCACGGCCTCGAACCGGGAGCGTCCGACGATGGGTTGGCTCGACGAGGGCATCGAGCCGGGCTGGGTGCGGGCCGCCGCGGCGGTCGCCGACGTGCTCGTGCAGGAGCCGGTCGACTGGCTCGTGTCGAGCCCCCTCGCCCGTGCAGTGCAGACGGCGGCGCCCCTCGCGGCGCGGCTCGGCCGCCAGCCGATCGTCGACGACCGCTTCGGGGAACTGCGGGTCGGGCACTGGGAGGGCTATGCCGAGGACGAGATCGCCGAGCGGTGGCCGGAGCACCGGCAGCGACGGCCGTCGGAGCCCCACGCCCTCGAGGTGGAAGGGCGAGAGACCCTGGCCGACCTACACAACCCGCGTCGCCGGCGCGCTCGACGAGCTGTTCGCCGAGCTAGTCGACGGCCGCGTGGCCATCGTGTTCACCTACGAGGCCGTGGTGCGCGCCGCCGGCGCGGGGGCGCTCGGCACCGGCCCCGAGATCTATCGGCACGTCGAGGTCGCCAATTACTCGCTCACCACGGTCGGGGTGGTCGCCGGTGTAGGCCGGCTGGTGCGGACGAACGAGAACGCCCACCTCGAGGGCCTCGGCCTGGATCCCTGACCGTACAGGCTCAACCGGGGGCGCCAATACCAGATCCCGCTCGTGCGCCTCCCCCGTCACAGGCGAGCGGCGAGCTCGGATGAGCTCGTTGGCCAGCTCGGACAACGAGCCCACGACCTTGACACCGCTGCCGGCGAGGGCGTCGGGGTGTCCTGCACGCACCAGGCCGACGAACCGGGTGCCTGCGGCCCGGGCGACGTCGGCGTCGCGCCGGGCGTCGCCGACGAAGACGACCTCGTGACCGGCGAAGCCGGCGGCCCCGACGCCCGACACGAGCTGTACGAGCTTGCTGTGCCCGGGCCGCCATCCGTCGACTGAGGCGAACCTCTGGAGCAGCCCGTACCGCTCGCAGAACTCGCGGACGAGCGGCGCCCGCGTGCTGCTGCACAGCAGGACCGGGACACCGGCCGCGGCAAGGCGCTCAACCGCGGGGACGACGTCGCTGAATATCTCGCAACGCGCCATCCATCGCGTCTTCGCCGCCTCGAAGCGGCTCGTAACCTCCGCTCGCCGCGGGTTGCCGGGCGTGAGCTCGTCAAGCTGGGTCGCGAACTCGGACCCGGCGGTGGCGAGGTACCGCCGGGCCGCCACCGCCCGCTCGAAGCCCAACTCGTCGACGAGCAGCCCGACGGCCAGTTGGGTGAGGAAGCCCATCGAGTCGGCAACCGTGCCGTCGAAGTCGAGAGCGACGGCGCGCACGCCTATGTACTGGGAGCCCGGCCCGGCGGCCCACCACGACCGCCGCAGCCGCACCGCGACGATCGAGGCGGAGAGGAGCGCCACCGTCGCCAGCGCCACCAGCAGTGCGACCGGCTCGACCACCGCCGCCAGAGCCCCCAAGGTGACCACGATCAGCCGCAGGTCACGGCCCCGGCCCCCTCCCAGCAACGTGCCGCGGTAGCGGTGGCCGAGGTCGATCTCCGCCTTCGCCGTCGTGTAGCTCACGAGCAGGTGACCCACCAGGGCGGCACCGCACACCGAGACGGCCAGAGGCACCTGTGCGCCACCGAGCAGGTCGCCCACGTGGCTGTCGGTGGCGAGGTAGACCGCCGCGCCGGTGAACAGAATGCCGTCGGCCGCCCGGTCGAGCACCGCGTCGAGGAATGCGCCGTACGCAGACGACCGATAGGTGAGCCGGGCGATCTCGCCATCGCTGCCGTCGAGCACGCTGGCCAGCGCGACCAGCAGGGCGGCGACGATCGGCGCCCCCACCGCGAATCCGACCGCCGCCGCCACGGCGACGGCAAAGGCGATGAGCGTGACCTGGTTCGGCGTGACCCGCGGGAACAGGGCGAGCAGGGCGGGTGTGACCACCCGCTGCGACAGGCGGCGGTTGAGCCGGGTGGCGACGGCGCCGTCGAGCGGCTTGCCGGTGACCCGGAGGACGTGGCGGCTGCCGTTGCGGTGGTCGCGCGGCGTGTCGACATCGAACCACCACTCTTCGTCGCGGAGTGGGAGCGCACGGGCGACACCCGCCTCCGCCAGCACCGCGATGGCACCGGCGAGACTCGAGTCGCCGGCCGCCACTGCGTTCTCGACGGCGCCCAACAGGGCCGGGCCGCAGACGAAGGCGCCGACGTCGAAGGCGTCGTACAACGAGAGCTGTTTGCCGATCGCTCGGACATAGCCGTCGGCGAGGCGGACCTTCATGGCATCGCCAGGATCGACCCCGGTCGCCAGTCCCAGCTGTGGGTCGACCGCCACCAGGACCTCGCCCGGTTCCACCGACTCCTGCTTGAGGCGCCGCAACAACGAGGGCGAGAACACGTGGTCGGCCATCACCAGGGCGAAAGGCTTACGGCCCACCGCGGAACGGGCCGCCAGCGCCGACAGCCCGTTGCCCTCCCGGTACCGCTCGTTGTGCACGACCGTCACCGCGATGCCCCGACGTCGGCTCACCTCGAGCACGTGCCCGTCGATCTGGTCGGCTCGATGGCCGGTGACCACCACGACCTGGTCGAATCCCGCGTGCCAGGCGCCGACGACGGCACGCTCGACGAGGCTGATTCCCCCGAGCTCGACAAGCGGCTTCGGGCGTGCCTTGGCGCGCAGGCGCGACCCCATACCGCTGGCGAGCACCACGAGCCGGGCCGGTTGCATGGCGGGATCGACCTCCTTCATCTCTCATGGCCGGTGAAGAGGCTCCTTGTCTAGCCGCGCCAGCCCTGAGCCTCCCGCCCCGCCCGTGCTCCGCCCGCGGCGACCCTTCACGTGAGGGCGAGCCCAGTGACACCTTTCGTTCAGAGCGCCCCGGTACGGTCGCGTCGGTGGCCGGACGTCGGAACTGGATGCTGGAGCTGGCCCGGCACTACGCCCACGTTCGATCCGCCCATCCGACAGACCGGCTGGTTGGTGGTGTCCGAGATCGACCGCCCGATCGTCGACCAGCGGCACGTCGTCCGTCGTCGACTCCGGGACGACGACCGGGTCCACGGCACCAATCACTTCGCCGGCGCCGAGCGGGCCGAGGTCGATGTGGATGCCGGGAACCTCGAACGCTTCATCACCCGTCAAGGACTTCCGGCGACAGGTACGCGGGAGATCCTCGATTGGTGCCGGAAGCGGGCTCCGTCGACCGAGCACGGGCCCGGCACGGTGCGTCCCTATCCCGGTGCACTCCAGGTGATCCGCTGGTTCCAGCTCCAAGAGTCCACCTTCGTCGGGCTCAACACGAGCCGCCCCGAGCGGCTGCGCGCCGACACACTGCACCCGTTGAACGCCCCGGGGGCGACACGTGAGGGTCCAGTTCCACGACGACCTGCTCCACATGAACCAGTCGGGCGACCAGGGTGACACCGTCGCCTCGAAGATCGAGAGGCTGCGCGCCTTCACTCGAGCCGGCGACCGGCCCGTCGCCTTCGTCGACCACGAACCCCCGGTGCTTCACGGAGTGTTCGAGGCCGACGAAACACGTGACATCCTCCTCCTCCAGACGCGGACGACGTCTGGATCGCCGCGTCTCACCGGACCCCGTACGGCCGCCGGTCGGGACTTCGACCTGAGAGCCCTGATCGCTGAGAACGACCTGCCCGACCAGGTGCAACTGGTCTGGCACGGCGTCAACGACGAAGCGAATCCGCGTGCGTTCCTGTCCTCGAGGGTCGCATGGGGCGAATGCAACCTGCGCCGTGCCCCGCGGCAACGGCTCGTAGTTCGCCACGACTCGTTCGAACAGACACCGCGGACCAGGGACGAGACGCCGCTCACGCCCACCACCGCCCTCGACGCGTTCGCCAGGCACGCGCGCGGGTTGAAGCTCGACCCCAAGGACGGGCCCGGCGTGCTAGACGAGGTATCGGCGCTAGTCCAGCGGTTCTCTGGACTCTCAGACGCCCCGGCCGGCCGAGCCTGGGAGGTTCGGTTGCGCTAGCCACCACCGGACCGGTCAGTCCGCGACGAGCGGCTCCAGCGCGCCATCGACACGGGTCTCTGCCTCGTCGTCCCCGATTCCCCACGAGACCGCGAGCTCCGAGATCAAGCTGTGGCGGGCGCGGGCATACATCGCCGTCTCGGCAGCGGCCAGCGAGGCCTTGCGCTGGCGGAGGGCGAGGTTCCGGACCACCTCGGCACACGCATAGACGTCGCCAGACCTCAGCTTCTCCTGGTGGTTCTTGAATCGCCGCGCCCAGTTCCCCGGCACGTGCACGTCACTCATTCCGAGCAGCTCGATGACGTGGGATGCGTCCTCTGGTGAGATCGCCGCTCGGACACCCAGGGCGTCGGCCCGGTCCTCGGGGAGCGACACCTTCATCCAGCCCCTGGTCCCCCAGCCGGGCTGGAGAACCGACAACACCAGGTACGTCTCCGTTGCGCCGTTGATCGCCTGTGACTCGCGGCCGACGATCTCTGCGACCCCGTGTGATGGATAGATGACCTTCGCACCGATTTCGAAGACCACCGTGAACCTCCGATGCTCGGTGGAAGTGTCGCCCAGTGTGCCGGTTCGGAGCGAGGTCTCCACCCGGCGCGGTTGTCGTGTGGGCCGGCCTAGGGCCGGCGTTGGGTGCGGTCAGCCCGGGTGCTGCTGTCGCCGAACTTCTCGCGCAGCGGGAAGATGACCGAGCCGATGGCGGACGGGTCGCCGCCGGCCGCGGCAATGCCGCCACGAGCTCGACGAAGAACCGTGTCCAACACGCAGAGGTGATCGGCGCTGGTGCTGGCCCCCGGCGTTGCCGGGCCGCAACAGCGCGGCCAGCGTCTCACCGGTGGCATCGGCGAAGCACAACCGCGGGTGGAACCCGAAGCCGCTCTTGTAGGTCGCCGCGGTGCCGGCCTTGTTCTCCGAGTGGATCTCCACCAGGTAGGGCGAGCGGTGCGACACTGTGGACAAGTCGTGGCCTCCTCCGTCCGCCCGTGGCCACGGCGGGATGCCGCGAATACCAGGATGCGCCCTATGGCCGACTACGAGATGCCCATTCCCAGTGGATTGGAAGCCAGCGATCAACTGTCGCTTTCGATCGGTCGCGTCTGTAGAGAGGACGTGTCTCTTGAGCAGTCGTGCAGACAGGTCTTCCTCGCACTTGTCGACGCCGGATTAGGGCTCTATCTACGCCCTGCATCTATTGAGCAGTTGATAGATGGCTGCCGGCTGATGTTGAGCAATTCAGGCGTCTCTGATCGGTGGCAGACCGCTGGAGAAGACGCTCTGATTGCAGCCAAGGCAGCCCACAAGGAGCGCAACAGAGTAGTACACGACATGTTGCTCCCCGCCGGGCAGGGCGACGACGATTTGTCGAGCTGGAACGTCCACCAGGCGCAGGAAAAGACTGTGAGCTTCAAAGTCACACCGAAGTCACTCACCGATGTGGCAAGGACTCTGAATAGGCTGAGTCGAGCGAATCAGCGCGTGTCCAACCTCGGATTTGGGATGGTGTCGCTTGTTCTGCTCCCTGGTGGAGGTCCCGAGCTAGCGGATGACGCCACCCTGTCGATCGTTGAGGACAAATTCGACTTGATCGAAAATGGCGGCGCCAGACCGTATGGGTCAACCGAGTAATCCGCGCCCGACTAGCCCACACCACCCATCGTTTGCGATGATTCCCGAGATCAGGCCGATGGAGAGGCGCTAGCCGAGGTCGTAAACAGGGGTCACGGCACTCTCGGACAGATCGAGGCGGTTGAGTCCAACTTTGCGGCTTCGCAGACAGACCGCCGGTATCGAACAGGTACATCGAAGCAGGCAGACGCAGACCTGTATCGTGATGAAGCGATCGATACGACACTGCTCCTCGTCACGGCCAATCACCTCGTAACTGCACTCAACCGTTGCAGCACATCAAGGCTCGGAGTTCCCAAGTTTCCGACAGACCTGCGAACCCCGATCGAACGTTTGCGCGACATATACGAGCACTCGGACCGCTACTACGACGCACAGCAGCGCGGCCGTTCGCCCAGCGGGAAATGCAAGAGGTTCCTTAGGAGCAGCCTGGCGCTAACCCCTGGATCCTTCATTGGAACCACAAGACGGGACTGACCTTGGCTGGCGTGCTGCATCAGCCGAGGCTTGCGTCCAAGGTGCGATCGATCAGCACGGCTGCGTGGCGCGCGCATGAGCAACTGCTGCGTGGATCGGTCGCTGATGATGAACTGGAACGGTTGCGACCGGCGCGATTCGTTCCGAAACGAGGTCAAACCGCGCCGACCTGATGAGCTCGGTGCCCCCGAGGCGGGATGCCAGGGAGCCGTACACAACGGGGCGGCTGTCGCCACCGGCCGGGGCCGGAGGAGGTGTAGGCCGGCGAAAGCGACGGCACTGCCGGCGCCCTTAACCCTTTAGAGCCGGATTCGGCAGAGCTGCATCCCAGTCAGCGACTTCGTGGCGACACATCTGAGCAACGAGAACAGCTCGCGGTCCGGCACTATGTGACGGTGGCCGCCGTCGACCGCTACCGCTACGCCGCGTACGAAGACGTCTGGGGCTGCCGTCTCAGCTATGCCCGCATCGTCGAGCCAGTCGAGTCGCCCGCGATGAGGCGTTTCATCGA
>DASSDL010000159.1:0-9127 GCA_035697145.1 Acidimicrobiales bacterium | reverse complement strand
GGTGCCCAGCCAGCTCGCGTCCCTGGTGCGCCAGCGGATGGCCCTCCGGCTGGCCGACGCCTACGACTACAGCGGCTTCGGCGTGCGCTCCACGGCCGTGCCCGAGATGGTGCCGGGCCGGGCACTGTTGGCCGGGACGGGTCAGGTGGTCCAGATCGCCCGACCGGTCGACGGATTGGCGGCGGCCGCAGCCCGCGTGGCCGCGCGGGCCACGGCGTCCGCGGCGACGGCACGCCGACCCGTTCCCATCGCCAACCTCGCCACGGTCGTCCAACTCGTCGAGCTGGCGGCGCCGGCCCGGATCCGCGACCGGCCGTGGTCGATCCCGATCGGGGTCGCCGAGCGCACCCTCTCCGCTGCCGGCCTGATGGTCTACGAGGGCGAGCATGCCCTCGTCACCGGCCCGGCCCGGTCGGGCAAGAGCACCACCCTGCTCACCGTCGCCGCCGCCTGTCGCACCGGCCGGCCCGACGTCAGCGTGATCGCGGTGGCGGGGCCCCGCTCGCCGTTGGCCGGTGACGCGTCGATCGACGAGGTGGTGGCGCCTGTGGCCGTCGGGGACAAGCTCATGCCGCTGGTGGGCGAAGCTGCGGGCCCCGATCGGCTGGCGCTGGTGCTGGTCGACGACGCTGAGTCGCTCGACGACTCCGGCGGCGTGCTCGACCGGCTGTCGACGTCCGACCTGCCGGGCCTGCTGTTCGTGGCAGCCGGGCGCAACGACGGCATCCGTACCGGTTACTCCCACTGGACCCGGCCGCTGCGCCGCTCGAAGCTGGGTGTGCTGCTCCGCCCGGACGTCGACCTCGACGGCGACATCCTCGGCGCCTCGTTGCCCCGGCGGGCGCCGGTGGCGATGGTGCCGGGCCGGGGCTACGTCGTGAACAGCGGCGAGGCCGAGCTGATCCAGGTGGCGCTGCCCCGCTGATCAGTGGGGCCTCACCCGAGGGTCGACAGCGTGGCGGTGCCGGCGTCGAGCACGTAGACGTCGTTGCCGGTCGCCCCCAGCGCCACGAGCGCCGAGTCGCCGCCGCGGCGCAGCACCAGCTCGAGCTCCTCGTCGGCGCCGATGCGCCACACCTCGTTGGTGAACGTCAACACTGCCAGCCCGTCGTCGGTGGCCGCGAGGTCCCGGGCCTCGATGTAGGAGTCGCCGGCGGATGCGCCCTCCGACGGCGACTCGAGGGGGTTGCCTTCCTCGTCGCGCTCGACCTTCTGGGTGAGCCCCTCGGGGCCGCCGCCGGGCCGCAGCGCCACGATCCGGCCGCCGAGCACCTGGTCGTCGACGTAGTAGAGCGTGCCGTCGGGCGCAACCGTCAGCGGGCCCGCGAGCGCGTCGTCGACCACCTCCTCGACCCTCCCGTCGGTGCCGATCGACACGACCTGCAGGCCGTCGTGGTCGGCGACGAAGACCGTGCCGTCCCCGGCGGCCGCCAGCGCACTGAGCTCCTGGACCGCGGGGACGGTGCCGGTGGCGACCTCCCCGGCCCGGTAGCGCACCAGGCTGCGGCGATCGGGGTCCGTGGCGAAGAGCGTCCCGTCGTCGCTGGCGGCGATGCCGGTGGCGGACGACACCGCATCGAGGCCGTTGGCCTCCTCCAGGCCATCGCCGGACACCTCGAGGACCTGACCCTCGCCTGTTGCGACCCAGATCCCGTCGCCGCCGGCGGCGATGTCGACCGCCTCGGCGAGAACGTCGTCCTCGACCACGGTGTCGAGGCCGCCGACGTCCTCGGCGTCGTCACCTCCGTCGTCGTCGGAGCAGCCGGCCACGCCGACGGCGCCGACCCCCAGGGCGGCCGCCACGGCCAGCGAGAGCACCGGCGTCGACCGGATCCGGCGTCGCATCAGCGATGTTCGAGGCTGTCGATGACCTCGTCCATGCGCTGGCCGGCCGCGGTGCGGTCGCCGGAGACGGCATCACCAACGGGGTCCGAGTTGAGCCACTCGTTGTATGCCCGCCGCTCGTCGGCGCTCATCTCTGCGTAGGGCTTGATGGGGCGACGGTCACCGCTGGTCCCATCCGCGAAGAAGTCGGTGTCCATGCCCTGGGCGACGCTGCTGCCGAGCGCGGCATTGGTGGCGTCGATCACCTCGCCGGATGTCCACGTGCCCCTGACCCCGTACTCGTAGGCGGCGGTCGCGCTCGTGAGCTCGGCCCTGATCCCGTCGCGGACGTTGGCCATGTTGGCGTAGTCCTGGTCCACGGCACCCTCCAGGCCCGACATGCCGAAGTTGTCGATCGCCTGGTCGAGGGCGAAGCTGCCGATGCTGATGGCCGAGCTGGCGGTCTGCCCCGCTACCGGTACGAGCCCCACCACGTCCTTCACCAAGCCGACCCCGTCCAGGAAGCTCTGCCGGGCGGCGATGCGGGCCTCGGTGGCTTCGACACGGGCGTTCTCGTCGGCCTCGGTGACCAGTCCCATGAGGCCGCCGATCTGGCGCGACTCGCCGCCGAAGCCGTCGCCGGTGTCGGAGTTCAGCGTGTCCTGGACGAACTCGAGGCTCCCTCGGTAGACGGAGTTGGCGGCGTCGTCATCGTCCATCAGCACCTTGAGGAAGTCGTGGGCGTTGTAGAGCCCCTGCTGGGCGTTCTCGTCGACGTTGCCGACGGCCGAGGGCATGACCTCGTGGGTGCGGTCGGCGAGCTGGTCCATGTGGGTGCGCGCCCCCTCGCCGAGGGTGGGCAGCAGCTCGTCGAAGTGCACTGTGTCCTGGTCGCCGACGGTGTCGATCACGATCTCGAACAGGGCGTCCGACTCCGTCCCCTCCCAATGCTGCAGGCCGTTCTCGACGACCGTGGCCAGGGCGTCGCCCAGGATGGGATCGATGGTGTTGGGGTGGTAGCGCAGCAGCATCTCCATGTTGGTGGCGGTGCGGCCGGGGTAATAGATGGTGCCGTCGCCGGGGTTCTTCATGCCGAGCCAGTCCAGCGAGGCGTCCTGGTTGGCGCCGAGTGCATCGAGGATGTTGATCTCCGCCATCGAGTCATTGATGCCCCACGGGATGCTGTTCATGTAGCCGGTCGGCGTGGCGTCGTGCGCCAACAGGTAGTCGAGGTGGCGGTTGGCGACGTCGACGAGCACGTCGCTCGGCAGGGCGGCGTTCTTCACCAGCAGGCTGTAGTGGAGGTTGTTCGGCTGGTCGAAGTCGTCGGGCTGCCAGAAGCCGGTGAACTCCCGAACCCAGTCCTCGTTCAGCCGATCGCCATCGGCGAGGTTCTGGTTGTCCGGGTCGTGGCGATCGATCTGGGGTGTGGCCGCCCGCGTGTCCATGGCGGTGGTGAGGATGGTGGCGAACGGCAGCAGCCGGTCCTGACCCCACCCCGGGTTGTCGCCGTACTCGCCGCCCGGCCAGGCGGCCTCGACGAGCGCCGGGATGCGGACCATGCCGTCGACGCCCATGCCCTCCACGAAGGTGACTGCGAACGCCGGATCGAACTGTCCCCTCGTCGCCCGATCCGCCAGGCCGTTGAGCTCATCGGTCGAGATGCCGTCCTCCATGGCGGCTCGGATGTCCTGCGTCAGCTGGTTGGCCGCGGCGCTGGCGGCGTCGCGGTCGGCGTAGCCAACGTGACCCAGCCGGAGGATCGACTCGTCCCCCATCGACAGCACCATCGCGTCGAGCTGCTCCTGGCTCATGGGGCGCTCGCCGAGGTTCTGGTTGGCCTGGAAGAAGGCGTTGGCAACGTCGCCCGCGAACTCGTCGAGGTGGTGCCAGTCGCCGGCGAGGTCGGTCAGCGTGGCATCGGGCTCGCCTAGGGCCGGCAGGTACGGCGAACCGCTGCCCCGCAGGCTGGCGAGCTTGCCGGCCACGGCATCGGCCTGGGTCTTCAGCGCGGCGCCGAGCGCGAGGCCGTCACTCGAATAGCGACCGAGCTTGAAGGGATTGGCGCTGCTGGTGGCCATCAGCGTGCCTCCTCGCCTCAGACGGGGATGTTGCGGCCGGAACGGCGCGTCGTGGACGCCGGGGGGTCGGGCTCCAGCGCCGCCTGGTTGTAGATGCGCTGCGCTTGGTTGGCGCCCTCGGCGCCCGAAACGATCGACGACGCCAGCGTGGTCAGCGTCTCCTTCAGCCCGGAGGCCGTCCCGGTGATGCGTCCGTAGGCGCGGTCGAACTCGTCGCGGTAGGTGCCGACCCAGTCGACGATCGTCGGCAGCATCGTCGACCGTGAGTCGAGCTGGGTTCCAAGGCTGCGCGCCGCGGTGTTGAGTGCGGTCACCGCGGCGGCCGCATCCGCCCAGGGAAAATCGGCCACGGTGGCGCCGGCCACCGCCTCGACCTTTGCCGGCATCTCGGCCGCCATGTCGTTGCCTCCCCATCTGCCGCAGCCGCCCGCCCCAGCGGACGGCGACACACTAGTGCCGCGCGACTGCTGGCTAGTGTGTCCGCCGGCGGGCACCTGGCTGGGACGAGCCGACCTTGGGGGGTCGGCGTTGCTGCAACCACAAGGGAGCCAACAAATGACGCAGGGTGTGGTCAAGTCCACGACCGAAGCGATCCAGGCCATCGACAACATGAAGAAGACGATCAACGGCGGGCTGCTCGACAGCATCAGCACGTTCGTGAGCCATGGCGACAGCCTCAACCCCGAGAACTTCGCCGGAGGATCGGCCGAGTCCTTCTACGCCGAGTGGCCCGACACCAAGCGCGCGCTGCAGACCGCCATCGAGCGGCTCACGATGATGAGCGACGACATCATGACCGTCAACACCAACATCCAGACCGCGGGTGGTAACCAGTAACCACCCCACGGTCGGCGACTACGAGCTCGAACGGCAGATCGGAGCCGGCGCATCGGGGACGGTGTGGCGGGCTCACAGCCGGGGCCCGGTCGCCCGGGTCGTGGCCATCAAACGGTTGCGGGTCGGCGGTGGCCCCGGCGAGCTCGAACGGCTCCGGCGGGAGGCCACCCTCCTCACGGAGTTCGACCACCCGCACATCGTGCGGGTGCTCGAGGTGCTGCACGACGGAGGCGGCATCGCGCTGGCCATGCAGTTCGCGCCCGGCGGATCCCTCGACGACGTCCTGGTCGAGCGCGCCCGCCTGACGCCCGGTCAGGTCGTTGCGGTGGCCGCGCCCGTCGCCGACGCCCTGGCGTCGGCCCACCGGCGCGGCATCCTCCACGGCGACGTCAAGCCGGCCAACGTCCTGTTCACGTCGGACGGCGAGCCGCTGCTGTCGGACTTCGGCGTCGCCCGGACGCTGGGCGGCTTCACCAGCGACCAGGTGAGTGGCACCGCCGAGTACGTGGCCCCGGAGTTGCTCGACGGGGCCCACCCCGACCCGCGGGCCGACGTCTACTCGTTGGGCGTCGTCTGCTACCAGGCGCTGGCGGGGCAGCCACCGTACGGCGGGCCGGTGCCGCTGGCGGTCGTGCGCGCCGCCGACACGGGCCGGCACCTGCGGCTGGAGAGCCTGACGCACGTGCCCGAGCCGCTGGCGGAGGTGGTCGAGCGAGCCATGGACCGCGACCCCGAGCGGCGCTTCACCTCGGCCGACGACCTCGCCCGCGCCCTGCGGACCAGCGTCCCAGCCGGCGACATCCGGGTGCCTGGCCCCGCGACCGGCGCGGGCGCGGACGGTGGCGAGCCACCGGGGGCCACCCGGACCTTCGGTCCTCGTCCTCCCCGGCCCGAACCCGACGCCCCACGACGGACGCTGGGCCGGATCCCCGTGCTGGCGGCCGTCGGCCTAGGGGCGGCGGGGTTGCTCTTCCTGGTGCGGGGTCCACTGTCGTCCGACGACGACGGCGGTCCCGACTGCCCGCAGGAGGCGGCCAGCCCCGCACCGGGGAGCCGAGCGGCGGTCGAGGTCGAGGGCGACCCCGAGGGCGATGGCTGCCCGACCGTCGGCGTGTACCAGCCGGAGGCGGTCGGGGGCACCGAACGCATGGTGCTCAGCATCCGCATCGACGGCGACCGGCAGCGGATCGCCATCGGCGAGCCCGGCGACCAACTGGTGCTCGGCGACTGGGACTGCGACGGTGTCGACACGCCCGGCCTCTACCGTGCCGACGCCGGCGACGTCCAGTACTTCGACGCGTGGCCCCAGGTGGAGCAGCAGCGCTACCAGCCGGACCGCACCGAGCCGGCCGGGCCCGGCGGGAGCGCCTCCCTCGCCGAAGGCGACGGCGACGGCTGCGACCGCATCGAGGTGGCATCATCTGAGGGCGTCTCGTGATCGAGACCGGTTGCTGGGGACGGTGACGCGCAAGTGAGTGTCCAGATGCAGCTCGACAGGCCGCACCGGTGGTCGGATGCCGGCCGTGGACTCGCGGCGCTGGTCGGGGTGGCGATCCTCGTCGTTGGCGTGCCCGTTGCCCTGACCGCGGGGGTGGGCTGGCCGCTGCCCACCGAGGTTCCGACGCTGTCGCGGATCAGCGCCGCGTTGCGCGACACCTACATCCCCGACGAGTTCCTGGTGAAGGCCCTGGCGGTCGTCTGCTGGTTGGTCTGGATCGAGCTGGTGGCGTCGCTGCTCGTCGAGGCCGTCGCCTACGTGCGGGGACGCAAGGCCGGCGCCGTGCCGTTGGCGGGTGGCCTGCAGCGGGGCGCAGCCCGGCTGATCGCAACGGTCGCCCTGCTGGGATCGCTCCTTGCCACCAAGGGACTGTCCGGCTCAGGCGGCCTCGGTTTGCGGGCGCTCGCACCGCCCACGTCCCAACCGCTGGTGACGCTGGTGGCCGACGAGCCGCCCGACGACCGGGTGGCCCGAGCCGGTGCCGCGGTCGGCGCCCGCTTGGCCGCGGCGCCGACCTACGAGGTACAGCGCCGCGACACGTTGTGGGACATCGCCGAGCGACACCTGGGCGATCCCTTCCGATGGCAGGAGATCTTCCGGCTCAACCAGGGCAAGGTGCAGCCCGACGGGCGGTGCGTGACCGACCCCGACCTGATCTACGCCGGTTGGCGGCTCGAGCTGCCCGACGACGCCGGCGGCCTGGCTCCGCCGGCACCGCCGGTGCCGCCGGTGCCGTCGGCGCGGCCGCCGCCCGTTCCCGACACGCCAAGGCCGGCCGTCGACGAAGGCGGCATGGTGCTGCTCGACGATGGGCGTGGCCCAACTGGCGCTGAGGCGGCTGCCGATGGCGCTCGGGCCGGAGCCCGCACCACGAGCGACGACGGCGACGGCATGGGCGACGGCATGGTGCTGCTGCCCGACGACGGCGCGTGGGGCCCACCGTCGGTCCAGCCGCCCACACCCCAACCGCCGGGCGAGCAGATCGCCGCGGGCGAGGGCTAGGAGTTGGACACGATGGCCTCGACGACGCTTCCCTCTCGCCCGACCCCCACCGGCCCCGGTCGACCGGCGCCGGCGCCGGTGCCCGGCGGCGGACGGCAGCGGCGCTGGTCCCTGGCGCTGCTGGCGGTCCTGGTGACGGTGGCTTCGGCGCTCGGATTCGTCGTGCTGTGGATGAACGCCGGTGGCCGCGAGCCGGTCCTGGCCCTGCGTCGCAACGTGACGGCCGGCCAGACCATCGAGGACGACGACCTTCAGGTGGTGCGGGTCGCAGCCGACCCCGGCATCGACCCCATCGCCTCGTCGGCGCGTGACGACGTCGTCGGGCGCCCCGCTGCTGCCGACCTGCTGGCCGGCACGCTGCTGGTGCCCGGGGCGGTCGGCAGCCCCAGTGGGCTCGAGGCCGGTCAGGCGGTCATCGCGGTGCCCGTGTCTCCCGAGGAGCTGCCCGCCGACCTGGAGGGGGGCGACCGGGTGGTGCTGCTCCAATCATCGACCAACGCGTCGGCCGGCGAGGGACCTACGGCCGAGACCATCGGCGACGGGACGGTCATCGCGATCCAGCGCGACGAAGACGGCGGATCCACCGTGCCCGTGTCGGTGCGGGTGGCCGAGGGCCTGCTGCCTGAGATCGCTGCCGCCATCCAGTCCGACTCGATCACCGTGGCGCAGGCGGCGTCCTCCTGACGCATGGCGTATGTCGCGTTCGCCTCGGCCAAGGCGTCGCCGGGGGTCACCACCACCGTCACCGCGCTGGCCGCCACCTGGCCGCGTGACCGCGACCTCGTCGTCGCCGAGCTCGATCCCGCCGGGGGCGACCTGGGAGTGCGGCTCGACCTGGCTACGGAGCCCGGCTTGGTCACCCTCGCGGCCGCCGGGCGCCGTGAGCTCGACCGGTCCACGTTCGTCGGCCACACCCAGCCGCTGCCGTTCGCCGGCCGATCAGGGGCGGATGGCGACTCCGAGGGCGCCGTCCGCCGAGTGCTGGTGGGACCGGTGGCGGCGGATCAGGCCGGCGCCGCCCTGGCGGCCCTGCGGGGTGGCCTGCCGGGTGTGCTGTCGTCGCTGGGCGCCGACGTGCTGGTCGACTGTGGCCGGCTGGACCCCGGCTCGGCTGCGCACGACGTCGTCACCGAGGCCGACCTCCTGGTGGTGGTCGCTCGGCCCGTGGTCGCCGAGGTCCACCACCTGGTCGCCCGGCTGTCGGCGCTGCGGCCCAAGGCGTTGTCGCTGCTGCTGATCGGCGACCGGCCCTATTCCGTCGCCGAGGTCGCCGAAGCCGTCGGCGCCAGCCCGCTAGGAACGATGCCGCTCGACGACCGCGCCGCGGCGGCGTTGACGGTCGGTCGGTCCAACGGGGCCCGGACCCTGCGCCGCTCACGCCTGTTGCGCGACGCCCGAGCGTTGGCCGAGGCTCTCGCCGCTTGGTTGCCGCCCCAGCCGGTCGGCCCGCCGGCGCCCGGTCCGGTCGGCGCCGCGTCCCCACCGGCCGGACCGCCCCGTCCGGACGCAGCGGCGCGCCCACCGGCGGCAGCGGCTTCACCGCCGGCGGAACCGCCTGCCGGTCCACCGCCAAATCGTCGCCGTCGGCGCCCCGCACCTCCCGGCCCCGAGCCGCCGGCGACCGGTCCATCGGCGTCGACGCCACCACCGCAGGATCCTCCGCCGGCCGCCCCGCCCGCGTCGACGCGGGTGATGCCACGCCGTGACCAGAACCCGGTGGGGCCAAAGCACTTCCCCCGGGTGCGCGACGAGGAGCACCGGTGAACCCCCAGCACAAGGCGCTGGTGCGTGAGTTCCGCCGTGAGGTCGCCGACGAGCTGACCGACCGCCTGCGCGCCGACGAGCTGGCCGAGCGATCACGGATGTCGCCGGCCGACCAGCGGCA
>DASSDL010000158.1:0-6476 GCA_035697145.1 Acidimicrobiales bacterium | reverse complement strand
TCTCAGGCGGGTCCGATCAGTCCGAGCGCTGGTAGCGCCAGCCGGCGGGCTCCATGACCAGGCGGTGGCGGGGCCCGGCGGCCGTGAGGTCACCCGAGTCGTAGCCGGCGTCCGGTGCCCACACGGCCACCAGGACGCCGTCGTCATCGACCACGTGGGTGCTGAAGCGTTCGAGGTCCTGGCCCCGGGCGTCGGCCAGGGCGGCCGCGGTGTCGGGCAGGTCGACGAGGCGGTGGAGGGTGACCCACGTGGGCGGGACCATCTTGATCTCCCCGGCCCGGTGGCGTTCGAGGGCGGCGGACGGGGTGGTCCAGACGTGGTCCCCGATCTCACCGCCGTCGACGATCACATCTGCGGCCCGGGCCGGCAGCGCTGCGAGGAAGAACCAGGTGGCGAAGCGCCGGGGCGCCTCGGGCGGCGGGAACCAGTGGGCGAACGGCAGCAGTCCCGTGGCGTCGAGCAGCAGGCCGGTCTCCTCGTGGGCCTCGCGCACCGCCGCTCGCCGCACTCCCTCGAACCCATCACCGTCGGCCGACTCGACCCGGCCGCCCGGGAACACCCACAGCCCGCCGAACGCCTGGCCCTTCGTCTTGCGCAGCATCAGGCACTCGAGCCCGCGCTCGCCGTCACGCACGAGGACCACGGTGGCAGCGTCGACCACCGGGGTGTCGCCTGTGCCGGTGAGGACGTCCTTCATCCTCAGCAGGATGTCAGGGCGGGGCGCTGGTCGCGCCATCGGCCGACCCCGCTGTCACGACGGCGCCGCGGCGGCCATGGCCGCGACCGCGCCCGTGAGCCGGTCTAGCTCGGCGTCGACGGTGACGTAGTGGACCGACGCACGCACGAGCGGCGGCAGCCGGCGGCGCTCGGCGTCCAGCCGGGTGGACGACGGTCCGGAGACGGAGACGTTGATGCCCTGTCCTCGCAGCCGGGCCTGCACGTCGTCGGCGGCGACTCCGTCCACGGTGAAGGTCACGATCCCGCTGCGGTGCCGACCGAGGTCGTGCACCCGGACGCCGGGGACCTCGCCCAGCCGGCCCCGCAGTGACTCGGCCACCGTCCCCACGCGCTCGGCGATGGCGTCGAGCCCCCACGACCGGGCATAGGCAACCGCCGCGCGCAGGCCGGCGACGGCGGCCATGTTGGACTCCCAGTTCTCGAAGCGGCGGGCGTCCCGGCGCACCGCATAACCATCGGGCGCGACCCAATCGGCGCCCAGCAGGTCGAGGAACGCCGGCTCGGCCCCCATCCGATCGAGCCGCTCCAGTAGCGACCGGCGGACGTACAGGAACCCGGTCCCGCGGGGCGCCCGCAGGAACTTGCGGCCCGTGGCCGACAACAGGTCGCAGCCGATCTCGTCGACGTCCACCGGCAGCTGGCCCACGGCTTGACAGGCGTCGAGCAGGAACGGAACCCCGGCCTCGCGGCACAGCGCACCCACCTCGGCGACCGGGTTGACCAGCCCGCCGTTCGTCGGGACCTGGGTCACCGCCACCAACCCCACCGGCGCCCGTCCGTCGTCGAGCAGGCTGGCCAGGGCTCGGACCGACAGCTGGCCATCGTCGTCGTCGGGGATGACCTCGATGGATACGCCTCGGCGCCGTTCCGCCTGTAGGAAGCTGACGTAGCTGGAGGCGTACGCCACGGTGCACGCGAGGATCCGGTCGCCGGGCCGCAGCGGCAACGACCAGAAGGCCTGGTGCCAGGCGAAGGTCGCGTTCTCCACCAGGGCCATCTCGTCGCTCCGGGCACCGACGAGCGCCGCCACCTCGTCGTAGGTGGCTCGGCGGTCGGCCTCGCGGTCCGCGGCCAGCTCGTAGCCACCCGTCAGGGCCTCGGCGTGGAGCCACTCGATCTGGGCGTCGAGCACGGGGCGCGGCGCCAGCGAGGTGCCCGCATGGTTCAGGTGGGCGACCAGCTCGCACCCCGGGGTGTCGGCGCGGGCCCGGTCGACGTCGATGGGAACGATCGGCAAGTGAGCGGGCATATCGACATCATCCTGTGGGCGACAACGCGCGATGGGTGTGGAAAAGTTGGGCCGAGACAAGGAGGTGGTCCCGTGCTGATCGAGCACATCCTCTACGGCAAGGGTCACGAGGTGGCGACGATCGGTCCCGACGCCTCGGTCGCCGAGGCCGTGGCGCTCCTGCAGGAGCACAACGTCGGGGCGCTGGTCGTGGTGGACGCCGAGTCGCGCATTGTCGGCATCCTGTCGGAGCGCGACATCGTGCGAGCGCTCGCCGAGGAGACGATCGGTCACACGTCGATCCTGGAGCGGCAGGTGTCCGACCTCATGACGGAGGACGTCGCGACCTGCGGCTCGCGCTCATCGGTCAACGACCTCATGCGAATCATGACCGACCGCCGCATCCGCCACGTGCCCGTCGTCGACGACGGTGTCCTCAACGGCATCGTGAGCATCGGCGACGTGGTCAAGTCCCGCATCGGCGAGCTCGAGACCGAAGCCGGCACGCTGCACGACTACCTCTCCTCGGGCCGCACGTGACGGTGCCGGCCCGTCAGCCCTCAGTCAAAACTCGATGCCCTTGAGGGCCGAGATGCCCGCGTCGTAGGCGTGCTTCACCTTGCGCATCTCGGTCACAGTGTCGGCCACCGCGACCAGCTCGTCGGGGGCGTCCCGTCCCGTGGCCACCACGCTGGTGTGGGGTGCGCGGTTCCGGACCGTGTCGGCAACCTCCGACGAGTCGACCCAGCCGAAGTTCATCGGATACGTGACCTCGTCGAGGATGAGCAGGTCGTAGTCGCCCGACGTCAGCATGTCGGCCGCCACCTTCCACGCCTGGCGGCCCAGCTCGGCGGTGCGTTCGAGGTCGGTCGACTCCCACGTGAAGCCGTCACCCAGCGTGCGCCATTCGATGCCGAGCTGGTCGGCGAGCTTCCGCTCCCCGGTCTTCCACTTGCCGCCCTTGACGAACTGCACAACGCCCACCCGCCAGCCCCGGGCCCAACCCCGGACCATCACACCGAAGGCGGCCGACGACTTTCCCTTCCCGTGACCGGTGTTGACGAGGACGATCGACTGGGCGCGGGCCATGGACCGGAGACTAGGGGGGCGGGTCGGCCATGAGGGGCGGATTGCTGGTGTGCGGGACCGGCAGCGACGCCGGCAAGTCGTTCATGGTGGCCGGCTTGTGCCGGCTCCTGGCCTCCCGGGGCGTGAAGGTCGCACCCTTCAAGGCGCAGAACATGGCGCTCAACGCCGCCGTCACGGCCGACCGCTCCGAGATCGGGCACGCCCAGTGGGTGCAGGCTCTGGCCGCCGGCGTGGAGCCCGAGGCCGCCATGAACCCCGTCCTGCTGAAGCCCACCGGCGAGCGCGCCAGCCAGGTGATCGTCATGGGGCGGCCGATCGGTGTGCAATCGGCGGGCGACTACCACGGCTCCAAACGCGACCTCCTGCCGGTGGTGCTCGACGCTCTCACCGACCTCCGAGCCCGCTACGACGTCGTGATCTGCGAGGGGGCCGGCAGCCCGGCCGAGATCAACCTGCTCGACCGCGACATCGTCAACCTGCCCCTGGCCCACGCCGCCGGGCTGCGGGCCATCGTGGTCGGCGACATCGATCGCGGCGGGGTGTTCGCGGCGCTCCACGGCACGGTCGACTTGCTGCCCGCGCACCTGCGGAAGCTGGTGCGTGGCTTCGTAGTGAACCGGCTGCGCGGCGACCCCGCCCTCCTCGGCGACGCCTGCGCCGACCTCGAACGACGCAGCGGCGTTCCCACCCTCGGCGTCGTCCCCCACATCCCGGGCGCGGACCTCGACGCGGAGGACTCCCTCACCCTCGACCGGTTCGCGGCGGGCGACCCGACGCCCGGGGCGGCCGTCGACGCCGACGTGCTCGACGTGGCGGCGATCAGGTGGCCACGGGTGTCGAACGCCGGCGACCTCGATCCGCTGCGGCTCGAGCCCCACGTGGCGGTCCGCTGGGTGCGGTCGCCGGCCGACCTGGGCCGCCCCGACCTGGTGGTGCTGCCGGGGTCGAAGGACACCCGAGGCGACCTGGCCTGGTTCCGCTCGACCGGGCTAGCCGAGGCCGTGCACCGCGTGGCACATGGCACCGCCACCGTGGTGGCGGTGTGCGCCGGCGTGCAGATGCTGGGCGGGACGATCGACGACCCCGGTGGCGTCGAGGGTCCCGCCGGCGCCGACACGGGTTTGGGCTGGCTGCCGCTGGCGACACGATTCGACAGCAACAAGGTGCTGGACCGGCCCGCGGGCCTGGCCGTGGCGGGACCGGGTGCGGGCCAGCGCGCCGCCGGCTATCGGATCCACCACGGGCGCGTGCGGCCGACCGGCGTAGCGGTCCCCTGGCTGGTGGCGGACGGGGGCGAGGTGCTCGGCTGGTGCGCGGGCGGCGTGTGCGGCACGACGTTGCACGGCCTGCTGGAGGACGACGGCTTCCGGGACGCGACACTGCGCTGGATCGCTGACCGGTCGGGCAAGCGCTGGCGGCCGGGCAACGTGCGATTCGCCGAGGCCAGGTCAGCCCGATTCGACCGCATCGCCGCCGCGATCGAGGCCCACGTCGACCTCGATCGCCTCTACGCGATCATCGAGGAGGCGGGAACCGAACTTCCCTGAGCACGACGGCCTGCTACCTGCTAAGAAATGCGCGGATAGGCACGTCATCCTGTCTCTCGGTGGTCAGCGCTGCTGGGAGGCCCAGCTGTTGAGCTGCGACCCGGCAACAAATTCCCACGCGGGGTGCCTGCGGAACGCCCTATCCGCTGGGCCCTAAGTATCAGGCAGGCTGGGAGGAGCTGCGGTCATGATCGGCGACGCACGGCGAGCAGATCCGGCGCGGCGATTCCCCTTCTGCGCGGTGATCGGCCAGCCCGACGCGCAGCTGGCGCTGCTGCTGGCGGCCATCGATCCGGCCATCGGCGGTGTGCTGCTGCGGGGCGACAAGGGATCGGCCCGCTCGACGCTGGCCCGGGGGCTCGCTGGCCTGCTGCCCGGTGCGGCCCGGCTCGTCGACGTGTCGCTCGGCGCCACCGAGGGCCGCGTGCTCGGCTCGCTGGACACCGCCTCAGGATCGACCGACGGCGAGACCCAGTTCCGCGCCGGGTTGCTCGCGGCCGCCCACGGCGGCGTCCTCCATCTCTCCGCCGTCAACCTGCTGCCCGAGCATCTCGTCGAGGTGCTCCTCGACGTGGCGACCTCTGGTGTCAACCGCGTGGAGCGCAACGGCATCTGGCACGAGCATCCCGCCCACGTCGTGCTCGTGGCGTCGATGGACCCCGACGCCGGGGAGCTGCGCCCGCAGCTCGTCGACCGGTTCGGGCTGTCGGTGGACGTCACGACTCCGACCGATCCGGCAATCCGGGCCGAGGTGGTCCGCCGGCGGTTGACGCACGACTCGGGTGGGCTCGTGGACGGCCACGAGGGCGACATCGTGCTGCGGGCCCGCCTGGCAGCCGCCATGCCAGCCGACCTGCCCACGTCGGTGGTGGACCTCGCCTGCCACCTGGCCGCGGGCTTGGGCGCCGAGGGCCTCCGCGGCGATCTGGTGCTGTGCCGGGCAGCCGCCGCCTTCGCTGGCTGGGAGGGGCGCTCGATCACCACCGAGGCCGACCTCGAGCGCGTGGCGCCGCTGGCACTGGGGCACCGGCGCCGGCGCCGCCCCTTCCACCCACCCGCACTCGCGCCCGGCGAGCTCGAACGGGCGCTGGCCGCCGCCCGCGAGGCGTTCGTGACCGTTGGCAACGGCGCGGCCGGCGGCGGTGCCGAAGCGACGGCGGACGAGCGGAGCTCCGACGATGGCCAGTCCATGACTGCCACTGCCTCCTCGGGCACCTCGGACGCCGGCGATGATTCGCCGCCCGGCGACGCCACCGACGGGGAAGGCAACGCCGGCGAGGCCCCCCGCAGCCAGGTCGGAACCGGACAGGACGAGACCGCGGCGCCGGTGATCGACACCGGCGAGCAGTCGGCGAGCGCAGGCGCCGCCGACGAGGCACGCAATGGCGCCGGCAACGTCGCGGCGAAGCCTCCGCCGCCGCCCGCGAGCACCGGCGAACCAGCCGCCGAGGGGAGCTAGGACCCAGGGGAGCTAGGACACAGTGTCCTAGCCGGCGGCCGGTGCCAGGGGAGGGACACCGGCCGCCTATGCCAAGGGGATGAGGCGGCCGCGTCCCGCACGGCCCGCCCGCGAGGGCCTGTCACCCGCCAAGCGACCCGACCCTCACGACCGTGCGTGACACGGCCTGACCTTCATCCCGAGCACCCTCCAGACGTGACCGCCTGGAGGGTGCTCGGGTCGCCGGCCGCACTCGAACACGGGCGGATCAGCCCGGCGTTAGTTGCGCCCGCCGGGTCGCCGGTGGGGTCCCGGCCTCGTCACTAGAGTTGCGGCCTGTGTCGAGGCCCTACCGCTTCGCGCCGCCCCGGCCGGGACGTCCGCTGATTCGGCGGTCCCTGCTGCTGCAGCGGATGCACCAGAGGTGGGAGCGACG
>DASSDL010000157.1:0-14287 GCA_035697145.1 Acidimicrobiales bacterium | reverse complement strand
TGTGGGCGCCCACGCCGCCGAGTACATCCTCGTCGTTCGGTGGCGTGTCGACCGGGCCGCCCAGCGGCCCCTCGCCGGTGACCGTGTCGGCGCGCTGGCACAGCGCGTGGGCAGCGGAGGAACGCTCGCCCTCTACGCGGTCGCCGTCGCGGCGCTGATCGGCGTGATCCGCCTGCTGGACCGGAGCGACCTGGTGACCAGCATCGTCCTCACCCTCGGCGCGCTCCACCTCTTCTTCGACGGTTTCATCTGGCGGTCACCCCAGCCGAAAGCCGCAAGCAGCGGAGTCACACCAACGCCTCGTGTCGTCGAGGTTCAGACCCACGCCGCGGTGGCTGTCGCAACCCAGGAGCGACCGTGACCGTGGAGGCAGCGATGAAGACCGCGACCGGACACGAGATCCCGATCGATGCGCCGACCGATCAGGCGCAGCAGCACGACGACCCTCTCTCCTGCGTCGAGATACTCGAACAACTCGGGACGGAACTCCGCGGGGTGAGCCATCACGTTTGCGAAGAACTCGCGAAATCCATCGTGGCCTCGATAGCTGCCTCCCCAGGGCGGCGCCGGGTCCCCGCCTGCCGATGAGCGCGGGACCCGCCAGCCGGCTGCGCGAGGCACGAGCTCGCGGCCCGCAGATCGCCTCCTCCGCGGTCGTGGTGGGCTCCGCCCGTCTGGGAGAGGGGTCGCTGGTCGCCGAAGGCGCCGTGATCCGGTCCGACCGCCAAGGGGTCGCGATCGGGACCGGGTCGGCCGTGCTCGAGAACTCGGTGGTCATCGGCACTACGGAGATCCCGACGACGATCGGGCGCCGGACCACGTTCGGCCATCGCTGCAAGGTGGTCGGTGCCACCGTGGGCGATCTGTGCGAGATCGGGAACGCCTCGACGCTCATGCCCGGCGCCCGGCTCGGCGACCGCGTGTTCCTCGGCGAGGGCACGCTTGTGGCACCGGGGACGACCCTGCCCAGCGACGTGGTGGCGGTGGGCCGGCCGGCACGGGTCGTCCGATCCACCTCCGCCGACGACCTCGCTCGCCTCCTCGCCCTGCGCGACGGCGACCTCTCCCTCCCACCGCCGACGGCGGTCACCGTCGAACACATCCAGGAGACCATCGCGATGGGCCAGCTCTACGCGTATCGAGGCATCCGGCCGACCGTCGCCGTTTCGGCCGCCCTGTTCACCACCGCCGAGATCACCGGCGACGTGGTCGTCGGCGAGCGCTCGATCATCGGCGCGGGCGTCAAGATCATCGGCGACTCCCACGGCCCGGTCCGCATCGGCGACGACGTGCAGATCCTCGAGAACGCCGTCCTGCACCTGCTCCCCGACAACGACCTCATCCTCGACGACGGCGTGATCGTCGGCCCCGGTGCCATGATCCACGGCTGCCGCATCGGCGCCCGGTCGATCGTCGAACCCGGCGCGATTGTGTGCGACGGCAGCGTGCTCGGCCCCGGCTGCGTCGTGCGCGCCGGCGCCGTGGTCAAGCAACGCTCGCGGTTCGCAGCCGGCACCGACATCGACGGCTTCCCCGCGGTCGACGTCGGACACCTCCCCGAACCGCCCCCGACACCGAGCTGGGCGCTGCGACACGACGACCTTCCCGACCCCGCACCGGGCGGACCGATCCGATGACGACCGTGCGTGACCTTGCGCGACGAAGACCCCGCGGCTCGGTCGCAGCAGGGGGCCTTCGTCTCGGACGGTCCGCTCCGCGGGAAGCGGACCGCGCGGTTAGCTGGCGGGCTCGAGCAGCTGGAGGTCGAGCTCGACCTTCACCACGTCACCGAGCGCGACAACACTGACACCGGGCGGCATCGCGACATCGATGCCGAAGTCCTTGCGGCGGATCTCGGTGGCGGCCTCGAAGCCGGCGTGGCGGGGGCCGCCCGGGAAGGTCTCGATGCCGCCGAGCTCGACGGCGAGGACGATCGGACGGGTGATGTCACCGATGGTGAGCTCGCCGTCGACCTGGTACTCGGCGCCTGCCCCCGCGATGCGAGTCGAGCGGAACACCATGGTCGGGCGCTCGGCGACGTCGATGATGTCGGGCGACAGCACGTGGGCATCACGATCCGCGTTGGCCGTGTCGATCGATGCCACGTCAATGGTGGCGCTGACGGTGGTCGTGTCGAGGGTCTCGCCGATGACGATGTCGGCGTCGAAGCGGGTGAAGCGGCCCCGCACCTTGGACACGCCGAGGTGACGGACGCTGAAGCTGATCGAGGAGTGGTTGGTGTCGACCGCCCAACGGCAGGGGGCCAAGGGCAGCGAGACGCCTGTCGGAGCGGTGGTCATGCCCGCAGCATCCGCTCATGTCGACAGTCCGAGAAGGCCGGGCTGATCCTGGTACTGCCGGTGCCAGGGTGATTCGCCGGCTCCTGCGGAATGCTGTTCGGGTGACGACGGTGGCCGAGTTCCTCCGTGCTCGACGCGAGCAGCTGCAGTCGGGCGAGGTCGGATTGCCCGACAGCGGCCGCCGGCGAACGCCGGGTCTGCGCCGCGAGGAAGTGGCGACGCTCGCCGGGATCAGCGTCGACTACCTCGTTCGTCTAGAACAGGGGCGCGACACGCGGCCCTCGGCGAGCGTGATCGCCGCGCTGGCCGACGCCCTGCGCCTCGACGACGAACAACGCCGGCAGCGGTACACGCTGGCGATGGTCGGTCACAGCTCGGAACTGTGCCCAGCTCCTCGTCCCCTGGCCCGCGCGGTGGCACCAACGGTGACAGCACTGCTCGAACGACTCGGCACCACCCTGCGTTCGTGACCGGCCCGGCCAACGACGTGCTCGCATGGAACGACGCGTGGGAGACGCTCGTCCGTCCGCTCGGAATGTTCGACGGCCCGGGACCGAACCTCGCCCGCCACGTGTTCCTGCACCCCGATGCGCGAACGGTGTACCCCGACTGGGACGCCGCCGCCGACGAGCAGGTCAGCCGCCTGCGCGCCGCCACCGCCCGGTGGGGTGACGACGACGACTTCGTGGCGCTCATGGACGAGCTGCGCAGCGCGCCAGACTTCTCAGCGCGCTGGTCGACCTTCGGGACGACGAGAAAGCGCCGAGGTACGACCCAGATCGTGCACCCGGACAGCGGCCGACTACGCCTCCACTACGAGGTGTTCCTCCTCCCCGACGACGTCGACGAGCAACGGCTCATCACCTGGCTGCCCGCCGACGATGCCACCGCCCTCACCCTCGCCCGCACCGGCAACGCGGCGGTTCCCACCAGTCCCGCGCAGCTCCGCGTCATCGGCTAGCGAACCGCGTCGCCGCCGGGTCCGCCCTCACGGCCTCCGTTGCGTTCGAGGTTGGCGAGGACCCGCTCGAACACCGCGGTGAGCTCGTCGACCTCCTCGTCTGACAACAGATCGAAGAAGTAGCGGCGTGTGGCGGCCACGTGCCCGGGGGCAGCGCCCGTGATCGCCGCCCGGCCGGAGACGGTCATCCGAACCATGGCGCCCCGTCCGTCCTCGGCGCATTCCTCGCGGACCACGAGGCCGCGCTTTTCCATCCGCCTGACGTGATGGGACAGCCGGCTGCGATCCCACAGGATCTCTCGGCGGAGCTCTCGGGCGCGGAGCATGCCCTCGGGTGACTCCGACAGCGGGACGAGGACCGCGTAGTCGGCCCCCGACAGCCCGCTGTCCCGACTGATCTGCTGCTCCAGAACGCTCGGCAGCTCCTGGTTGAGCCGGAGCCAAGTCCGCCACAGAAGCGCCTCGCGTTCGTCGAGCCATCGCGGTTTCGCCATCAGGAATACCCTACCTCCACTTTTGTTGACGTATCAGCAACACTGGTTGTGGACGTGTCATCAAAGACGGGAGAGGAGTTGGTCCCTCATGTCGGATCGAACCGTGAGCGCGCTCCGCACCGGGGACGAGCAGGCTCAGTTCCCGCTCGTCCTCGGGCTGGACACCTTCGGCGACGTCACCCACGACACCGAGGACCGCCCCCTCTCCCACGCACAGACGATTCGGAACGTCGTCGAACAAGGCGTCCTCGCCGAGCAGGTGGGCGTCGACTTCTTCGGCATCGGATAGCACCACACCGACGACTTCCCGATGCCTGCTGGCGACCTGGTCCTCGCGGCGATCGCAGCACGCACCACCCGCATCCGCCTCGGCTCGGCGGTCACGGTCCTCAGTTCCGACGATCCCGTGCGCGTGTTCCAGCGCTACTCCACACTCGACGCCATCTCACGGGGACGGGCGGAGGTCATCCTCGGGCGGGGCTCCAGCATCCACTCGTTCCCACTCTTCGGCTACGACCTGGCCGACTACGAGCGGCTCTTCGAAGAGAAGGCCGAGCTGTTCGCCGAGCTGCTCAAGGGCGGACCCGTCAGCTGGAAGGGCACGACCCGCGCCCCGCTCCACGATCAGGACGTGGTTCCGCACCTCGAGTCCGGGCCCTTCCCGGCGTGGCTCGGCGTGGGCGGCAGTCCGGAGTCCGTCATCCGCGCCGCTCGCCTCGGCTTCTCACTCATGCTGGCGATCATCGGCGGGCCCCCGGAGCGCTTCGCGCCCTTCGCCCAGCTCTTTCATCAAGCCCTCGAAGGCTACGGACAACCGGATCGACCGGTCGGCGTGCACTCCCCCGGTCACGTCGCGGCCACCGACGAACAGGCCCGCACGGAGTTCTGGCCGCACTATCTCGAGGTCATCCGCCGCGTGAGCAAGACCCGCGGCTTCGCCGTGCCCACCGAAGAGTCGTTCATGCGTGAGATCGGACCACAGGGAGCGCTCTACGTCGGATCGCCGGAAACGGTGGCGCGCAAGATCGCAGCGAACCTGCCTGCCCTCTGCGCGACCCGCTTCGACCTCAAGTACGGCATGGGAGGTCTCTCCCATGAATCGCTCCTGACCAACATCGAGCTGTACGGCACGCAGGTCGTCCCCCGTGTCCGCGAGTTGCTCGCACTCGACCAACTAGCCCTCCAGAGGAGCTGATCGCCATGCCGGCCGTCACTGTCGACGACACCCTCGTCCTCCCTCACATCCCCCGGCCCGACCCGACCGCCAAGGCGCGCCCGGTAGCCAAGGTCGTCACCTCCCGCCGCGAGGCCGAGGGTGCGGGCTTCGTCGTTGCCCGACCCTTCCCCGGCGACCTGTCGCTCGCCGATGCCGACCCGTTCCTGCTGCTCGATCACGTCGGGCCGTTGGTCAACGGACCCGGCGAGGCGAAGGGGGCCCCCTGGCATCCGCACCGTGGCATCGAGACGGTCAGCTACATCCTCGATGGTGAGATCGCGCATCATGATTCCAACGGCGGCGGTGGCATGATCGCCGAAGGCGACACCCAGTGGATGACAGCCGGCGGCGGCATCCTCCACGACGAGCTGCCCAGCGAACGGGCCTACCGCGCCGGCGGTCCGTTCCACGCCGTCCAGCTGTGGGTCAACCTGCCCCCCGCGCTCAAGCTGACGCAGCCCCGCTACCAGTCGATCACCCGCGACGGGCTCCGCCTCCTCACCTCCGACGACGGCGGCACGCTCGTCCGACTCATCGCGGGCGACCTTGCCGGGTTCGTGGGGCCGGGCGTGACCCACACCCCGATCACCTACGCGCACGCGACCCTGGCGCCGGGCGCCGAGCTGTCAGTTCCCTGGAGCCCGGACTTCACCGCCTTCGCCTACGTCCTGACCGGCCGCGGCACCGCCGGAGCGGAGCGACGTCCGATCGAGGGCGATCAGCTCGTCGTATTCGGTCCCGGCGATCGCGTCGTCGTGGCCGCCGCGAACGGTCACACCGAGCCGCTGGACATGCTCCTGCTCGGCGGGCTGCCGATCCGGGCGCCGATCGTGCACTACGGGCCGTTCGTCATGAACACCCGCGAGGAGATCCTCCAGGCGATCGAGGACTACCAAGCCGGCCGGCTCGGCACCGTCCCCGCCGACCAGCTCGTCCCCCGCAACTTCGCGTGAACCAGACTCCACCCAGCCGACGTCCGAGACAGGAGCATGCGGTGAGGAAATGGTGGTTCTGCTACTCGAATGAGAAGCCACCAGAGAGGGCCGTCAGCCCCGGGTCCGGTCGACGGCGTCGCCGAGGCGTTGCGCCTTGTCGACCATGGCGTCCTGCGCGTTCAAGACGGCGGCGGTCAGCGAGTCGAGGTCGTATGCGCCGTAGTGGCGGCGTCCGTTGACGAAGAAGGTCGGGGTTCCCGCCACCCCGCTGGCGTCGGCACTCTCCACGTCACGGGCCACACGCAGCGCGAAGCGTCGTGAGCCCAGGTCGTCGATGAACCGGTCCTCGTCCAGCCCAAGCTGTCGCGCGTACTCGCGTAGGTCGGGGACGGTCAAAGCGTCCTGGTGCGCCAGGAGGAGGTCATGCATCTCCCAGAACAGTCCTTGGGCGCCGGCCGCCTCGGCGGCCTCGGCGGCGAGCGCGGCGTGCTCGTGCACGTCCTCGAGGGGCAGGTGGCGGAAGACGAAGCAGAGGTCCCGACCGAACGTCTGGACCAGCTCTCGGATCACCGGCTCGGCCCGCCCGCAGTACGGGCATTCGAAATCGCCGTATTCCACGAGCGTGACCGGTCCGTCGGCCCGGCCACGCACGTGATCGATCTCGGGGTCGACCGGTTCGGTCAGGTCCAGGAGCGGCGGTGCCAGGCGGCCTTCTCCGGCGAACGCGAGCCACCTCGGCATGTGGTCGATGGCCCGGAAGACGATCCAGGCGAGACCTGAGGCGAGGACCGACGCTGCGAGGATCCCCAGCTTGGCGTCCTCGAGATCCTCCCCGGTGAAGGTGATGTCGGCGATGAGGAGCGCGACGGTGAAGCCGATTCCCGCCACCGTCGCGGCACCGACGAGTGGTGGCCACGTCAACGTGAGTGGCAGGCCGCCGAGCCGGCGGCGCGTGCTCAGCCAGGTCGCGGCCGTGATCCCGACAACCTTGCCCCCGACCAGGCCGAAGACGATGCCAAGGGTGACGGGCGACGCGGCGGCGTGGCGGACGACGTCGCCGTTGAGCTCCACGCCCGCGTTCGCCAGCGCGAACAGCGGCACGATCACGTAGCTCGTCCACGGATTGAAGAGATTCTGGACGCGCTCGTTCCCGGAGACCGCCAGCGCAACACCCCGACTGGCCGCTCGGGCGTACTCCGGGGTCGGTTCCTCCCGGAACAGGCGCCACAGCGCACCGGCCCGTTCGAGATCCTCACGGGTAGTCGGGCGCGCCGTCGCCAGCAGTCCCAAGGCGATGCCGGCGATCGTGGCGTGGACCCCGGAAGCGATCATGGCGATCCACAGACCGGAGCCGACGAGGAAGTAGGGGACGCCGTTGCTGACGCCCGCCCGGCGCATGATGAGCACCACGCCGAACAGCGCCAGCGCGACCAACAGCGCCTCGCTCGACACGTCCTCGGTGTAGGCCAGCGCCACGACGGTGAGCGCGACGATGTCGTCGACGATGACCAGCGTCAGCAGGAAGGCCCGGACGCCCGGCGCCCACCGTCCACCCACCAGCGCCAGGACCCCGAGCGCGAAGGCCGTGTCGGTCCCCATCGCGATGCCCCAGCCCCGCGCTGTGGACTCGCCGGCGTTGAACGCGAGATAGATCAGAGCCGGCGCGACCATCCCACCGAGCGCGGCGACAACGGGCGTCGCGAGCCGTCGATGTTCGCGCAGCTCGCCCATGTCGAACTCACGACGGATCTCGACACCAGCAACGAAGAAGAAAAAGGCCATCAGGCCGTCGTTGACCCAGTGACGGAAGTCGAGCGAGAGCTCGCTTCCGCCGACCCGGATGGCGAGCGTGGTGTCCCAGAAGTCTTCGTAGCTCGAGGACCACGGCGAGTTCGCCCATACCAGCGCCGCCACCGTCGCTGCCAGCAGGACAACCGCGCTCGAGCCCTGTGTCGCGATGAACTCTCGAAGAGGCCCGGCAAGCCGAGGCAGGCGAAGAGTCTGCCCGGTCAACCGTTGGGGATCGCGTACGACGGCCACGGCTTCTGGTCCAGGATACGAATGAGCCGCACCACTAGCCGCGCCGCGTCATTTCGGCCCAGGAAACGCAAGAACGAGCTCGTCGTCACCTGAGACGCTGGCTGATCCACTTTTCCAGCTCGACGGCGCCCAGGTAGGCGAACGCGATGCCGACGACGAGCAGCCAGTGGGACGGTTCCAGCGGGGCCAATCCCAACACGTCCCGAGCGAAGGGGGTGACGACGAGCAGGACTTGAAGTGCGACGGTCAGCGCGACGGCAGCGACGAGTGGGCGGTTGGTGAAGGGACCGAGGCGTCGCAGCGACGTGCGCTCGGACCGCATGGCAAAGCCCCCCGCCAACTCGGCGAACGCGATCGACGTGAAGAGCAGCGTCTGCCAGGCAGCTTCGTCGGCCTCCCAGAGGATGTAGGCGGGGAGGAACGTCAGAAGGGTGAGGAGCCCGCCACGAACGAGGATGCGGCGGCCGCGGTCGGCGCCGAGCAGGCTCTCGCCGCGCGGGGTGGGAGGGCGCTGCATGACGCCGGGCTCGGGTGGCTCCACGGCGAGCGCTATGGCGGGCACGCCGTCGGTGACGAGGTTCAGCCACAGCAGCTGCAATGGGAGCAGGGCGGTGGGCATGCCCACGATGGGCGCCAGGACCATGATCGTCACCTCGGCGACGTTGCCGCTGAGGATGTTGCGGATGAACTTCCTGATGTTGTCGAACACCACTCGGCCGACGCCGACGGCGGCGACAATGGTGGCGAAGTTGTCGTCCTGGAGCACCATGTCGGCGGCGTCCTTGGTGACGTCGGTACCAGTGATACCCATGGCCACGCCAATGTCGGCTCGCTTGAGCGCGGGGGCGTCGTTGACACCGTCGCCCGTCATCGCGACGACCTGGCCCCGGCGTTGCAGCGCCTCGACGATGCGGATCTTGTCCTGGGGCAACACCCGGGCGTAGATCGGCGTGTCGCCGATGATGGCGTCGAGGTCCTCGCCGTTCAGCTGGCTCAGATCGGCGCCCGTCACCGCCTCGGCGCCGTCGATGACGAGCCCGAGGTCGCGTCCGATCGCCTCGGCCGTCAGCGGATGATCGCCGGTGATCATGATGATCCGCACGCCGGCCTCCCGGCAGGTGGCGATGGCGCCTCGCACCTCTGGGCGCGCCGGGTCGATCATCCCCACCAGGCCGACCAGTGTGAGCCCCGTCTCGAGCTGCTCGTCGTGCGGCACGGCGTCGGCGCTCGGCCATCGGCGCATGGCGACGCCGAGGACCCGAAGGCCCTCTGCGGCGAGCTGCTCGCCAGCAGCCGATGCGCGCGCTTGCCCGTCGTCGTCGAGGGCCGCGACCGCGTCGCCCATCCTGACCGTGTCGCACCGTGCCAACAGGCCATCGATCGCGCCCTTCGTAAAGGCCACGCAGTCGGGCAACCCGACCTGGTCCTCCAGCGGGGACGCCGCCCGCAACGGCGCGGGGACGTCGTCGATGCTGCCGGGCAGCGCGTGCACGGTGGTCATGCGCTTGCGATCGGAGTCGAACGGCAGCTCGAAGATCCGAGGCAGCGCACGCTCCAGATCGGTCATCTCCAGGCCGCACTGCCTGGCGACCGCCACCAGCGCCGTCTCCGTCGGGTCGCCGATCAACGCGCCGTCGTCGGCGACCGTTGTGTCGTTGCACAGGGCGCCGCCGGCGAGCAGGAGGCGCAGCGTCGGCTGGTCTCGGAGCGTCTCGGGTCGGGCCGGCGGTGGATCGTGGAGGTCGCGGCGGTCTCCGGCCATGTCGAGTGCGACGACCGTCATCCGGTTCTGGGTCAGCGTCCCCGTCTTGTCCGAGCAGATCGTCGTGACCGAGCCGAGCGTCTCGACCGCGTACAGCCGCCGGATGAGGGCCCTGTCGGTGAGCATCTGTTGAGCGCCGAGGGCAAGGGTGATGGTGACGACCGCGGGCAGGCTCTCGGGGATGGCGGCGACCGCGAGGCTCACCGCCGTCAGCAGCAACGAGTCGAGCTCCTCGTCCCGCAGGGCACCGATCGCCGAGACGAGGAGGACGATCGCGCCTGCTCCGAGCGCGAGACCTTTCACAAGCGTGTCGAGGCGCTGCTGGAGCGGCGTCCGACCGGGGTCGGCGCCCCGTAGGAGATCGGCGATCTGGCCGAGCTCGGACGCCATGCCGGTCGACGTCACCACCAGCGTCCCCCGGCCGGCGGTGACGCTTGTGCCGGCGTAGGCCATCGAAGCACGCTCGGCGAGCGGTGACGACTCGTCGACGGGAGCGACCTGCTTGTCCACCGGCGCCGACTCGCCGGTCAGCGCGGCCTCTTCGATGCGCAGTGCGAACGCCTCGGTGAGCCTGCCGTCGGCGGGCACGCGCGACCCGGCGTCGAGTGACACGACATCACCAGGCACGAGCTCTCGGGCTGGGATGACGACGGTGACACCGTCGCGCAGCACCGTCACCGTCGGGGTCGCGAGCGCCTGCAGTGACGCCATCGCCTTCTCAGCCCGGTACTCCTGGCGGAACCCGATCCACGCGTTCAGGACGACGACGACAAGGATGAAGGTGGCTTCGGTGACATCGCCGAGCCCGGCCGACAGGAGCGCCGCCGCCAGGAGCAGCAGCACCATCGGCGAGGTCAGCTGGCCGAGGAGGATCGGCCAAGCCCGCAGCTCCTGCCCGGCCTCCAACTCGTTGGGGCCTTCCCGAGCCAGGCGTTTCGCCACCTCCTCAGCCGTCAGCCCCCGCGCCGGCTCGGTGCCGAGCGCGGCGGCGACCTGCTCCGATTCAGCGGCGTGGACCAGCACGTGGTGTGTCGTATCAGATCCGAGACTGCTACCCCGCGGGCTCGACGAGGGAGACGACGTCCACGAGCCCTAGTGGGCGCTCGCGGGGGACCCGGCCAAGCTCCGACCGGCGAGGCGAGCCGACGAGCGCGATCGCGCCGGGATACTCCATACGACCTCGGGCGGCGGATTGATCAGGGTGGTGGTGTGGATGGTCTGCCAAAGCACGGCCGCTTCCGGACGGTGGGGACAACCCCACTTGCAGACGCCAGCAGACACCATCGGCAAGGAGCCGTCCTCTCCTTACCGTGAAGGTA
The DNA here is from genome assembly GCA_035697145.1 of Acidimicrobiales bacterium. GTDB lineage: Bacteria > Actinomycetota > Acidimicrobiia > Acidimicrobiales > VFJN01 > DASQUK01. The sequence goes on along the minus strand of DASSDL010000157.1, from coordinate 3,260 downwards.
TGACCAGCAGAGGCGTCCAGGTCGAGGCGCTCGCTACGGCGGTCGAGAACGTCCAGGCGTCGGAGCCCCCGCAAGGTGGCCGCATCCCGGTGCCTGGGTTCGATCCCTCGAAGGAGCGTTGCCAGGTGCGCCACCTGGTGATTTTCCGAGCTGCAATCGTCGGATATACCCGACCGGCTGCGGATGGCGCCTAGGACCGGCTTGGATAGGCGTCCTGGGGGTCGCGGATGGGCGCGGACTGGACGATGAACTGTTCGAGGGGCCTTGCCCGGGGCTTGGTCCTCGGTGCGGCACTTCACGAAGATCCGCTCACGAGAGACAGGGTCGGTGGCGACCACCCGGTAGCGGGCTTCGTTCGCCGATGGCGCGTAGATGCGGCTGCCGTGCTCGACACGCTTTCTGACACGAGACGCGTCGATGACCCGCTCCGGGATGCCGAAGCGGGTCATCGTGAGCGACGAACGTGTCAGCGGGCTTCGGCGAGGGTGTCGGCGACGAGGGCGTTGGCGTGGCCGTGACCGAGCCCGTGTTCGGCCTTGAGCCAGTTGACCAGCTCCATGTGCTTGGTGAGGTCGCTGGCTCGGATGATCTTCTTCCACTCGGCGATCGGTCGGCCGTACTTCTTTTCGATCGACGGGAAGTAAGACGCCGGACCGTGGACCTTCTTGGTCTCGCCGTCGCTGCGCTGGGTGTTCTTCGTTGCCATGGTGGGTCCTTTCGGGTGGGGGAACGGTGGGTTCACGTGCGGGCGGTGCGAGCGGCTCGGGCGGTGACGATCAGCCATGCGGCGTAGGCCACGACGAGGATCCGGCTCTGGATGCCGATGCGAACCACGGGTCCGATGGGGCGCCGTCGAACATCACGGCCATCGACGCACCGAAGACGACGACGGCGACAACAAGAGCGACGGGCCGGTCCCAGTCAAGCAGGGTGAGGCCCACGCCGTGCCGCCGGCTGGCGGCTCGGACCCGGGCGCCGCGGGCGGCCAATTCAGGTAGCTGGCGGCGGCCGGTCTCGCCGGTCGCTGCGAGGACGAGAATGGTGTCGGTCACGATGGCCTTCTTGATGCAGGTCTGAAAGCGGAGTCTGGTTCCGGATGGTAGCCTAAGCGGAAGGAGGTTCCACTTGTCGACCACTTCGTCGTCCCAGGGCATCGATGCTGCGCCGCTCCGCCGCCGGCGCGCCGACGCCGAACGCAACCGCGTCCGGGTGCTCGACGCGGCGCGGGAGCTGTTCGGCCAGCGAGGCGACGAGGTGCAGATGGACGAGGTGGCTCGCCGCGCCGGTGTCGGCGTCGGGACGCTCTACCGTCACTACCCGACCAAGGAGGCCCTGGTGGCGGCCGCGGCGGAGCAACGTTTCAGTGAGATCCAGGCCGCCTACCGAGCGGCGCGCGCCGATGTGGCCGACGAGCTTGAGGCGCTGCGCCTGTTGCTGGTCCATGTGGGCGAGGCGCAGACGCGCGACCGCGGTTTCTCGATCGTGGTCGAGACCACGCTCGGGTCCGGTGACCCGCCGGGCGGGGCGCGGGCCGAGCTAGAAGCCGAGCTGACCGCGCTGGTCCGCCAGGGACAGGCGTCGGGCGTCATCCGCCCGGACATCGACCCGGCCGACGCCCTCGCCGTCACCTGCGGGCTGGCCACCGCCATCGTCCGCCGCCCGGCCCGTGAGTGGCACCACTACGTTGACATCATCATCGACGGCCTACGCACCCACTGAGGCGTCCGGCCCGGGCGCGTGCTCGCCCGCCGGTAGATCGCGTCGAAGGACGTCGGCGGGTACGGTCGCACGCTCCCTTGGCAAGAAGCCTCGATAGGGTCGCGCCCCACCGGGCGGCGCAGACGCCTGCGCGCTCGCGACCGCGGAGCAGGCGAGGTCTCTCGGATTCACGGCCGCGGCGCGCGTGCAGCGCAAGGGATGCCTCGTCAGAGGAGGGCGGCGGCGAACTGGTCGTGGTGGTCGGTCCACCAGCGGCGCCGGCGGTCGTAGCGCTCGCTGCCACCGGTCCGGTTCCACATCGCGATGACGTTGGGGTCACCGGCGTCGACGCGGCGCCGGACGGCGGCTTCGATGCAGGCGACGGCATCGTTCATGGCGGTGAGCAGCTCCGCCCGACCGTCCCGGTCCAGTCCGTAGGCGTCGGCGACGAGTCGTAGCCGTGCCGGCCGGTCGGCGGGCCGCCAGCCGAGCCGGGCCTGGTCGAAGTCGTCGTCGATCGGTACGCAGAGGCGGGCGAGCTGGGCCACGTCGTAGACGGGGCGGCCAGGGGCAGCGAACTCGAAGTCAAGCAGCGCAACGGCGATGCCGTCACGGAAAACGATGTTCTCAGGGCACACGTCGTTGTGGCACACGAGCGTCCCGCCCGCAGGGTCAGCCAGAGCGTCGTCCCAGAGACCCTGAGGGTCGAACCCGCGCGCGGCGTCGTGCAGCCCGCGCAGCAGCCTGGCGATGGACGCCAGCGCGGTGTCGGACTGGCTCCAGTGCGGATACGGCGCCACGGGGACCTCGCCGTCGATGAACACGAGGCGCTCGCGTCCGTCCTCGCCGATGCCCACCGGGAGCGGGGCGCCCTCGAACCCGGCGTGACGCACCGCCCGCAGGAACGCGTGTATCGAAGCCGAGTGCGGAGACGAGGGGCGGAGCACATGCGGACCGACGCGGACCACCAGGCCCGCGTTCGCGATCCCGCCAACGAGCTGCTGCTCAGCCACACCGCCACTGTGACAGACGAATGACCGGACCGCGGTGAGCGATGAGCGCCCATAGGACGCCGATTGCTCACCGCCGAGGGCCTCTTGACGGGACTTCCGGCTCAGCCGTCGACACGGCGGTGCACTCGATGGTGATCGTGTTGCTCGGCGCCGACACGTTGCCGGACCTGTCGACCGACTGGAGGAAGACTTCGGTCGGACCCAGCTCGACGCACGTCGTCCACGCCCTGCCGCTGCCGAGAACGCTCCCGTTGAGCACGCCGTCGAAGAAGATCCGGTAGCGGATCGCCGACTGCGCGTCGGTGTCGTCGATCGATTGGGTCCACTGCAGGAAGACGTCGAGCGGGTCGCCCGTGGACAATCGCCGGAGGTTGGTGGGAGCCGTCGGCGCCTGCCTGTCGGTGACCGGCGGCGTGGTGACGGCGACGACCGGGTGCGCCCGGACAACGCGTCGTTCGGGCCGCGGTCGAACTCGCGCTCTCCCGTTCCGAGCAACGTGTTCGAATTGATTCGAGGCGCAGTTTGGAAGGGAGCGAAATGACCAGGACT